>JAYTRF010000303.1:0-3242 GCA_043746375.1 Caulobacteraceae bacterium
GCGTCATGCCAGGCTGCGTGTTGACTTCCAGAAGGACCAGAAGGTCGTTAATGCCGTCATAACGAAAGTCGCTTCTGGTAACTCCCTGGCAACCCAGCGACCCATGCGCGGCCTGCGCCGCGGCGAGCGCGCGCGAAGCGACAGCACCTGGAATTTCGGCCGGAACAATGTGCACCGAGCCTCCCTCGCCGTACTTGGCCTGGTAGTCGTAAAATCCGGTACTTGGTTCTATCTGCGTGACTGTCAGCGGCCGGTCGCCCATCACCGCGACAGCCAGTTCTAGGCCCGGGACATAGGGCTCGATCATCACCTGGTCGCCGAATGTCCAGGAAGCAGCGATCAGTTCCTGCGGCGGGGCGTTGGCGCCAGCGAACACCTGGAAAACACCTACGGAGGATCCTTGGGCATTGGGCTTGACGACGTACGGGGGGGGCATGACGTGGGCGCGGGCCGCTTCGAAGCGGTCATAAAGGCCGCCCCCGGGGACCGGAACGCCTGCCGCCGCCATGACCAGCTTGGCTCTGGCTTTGTCCATGGCCAGGGCGGAGGCGAGCACGCCACTGTGGGTGTAGGCCAAGCCCAGCGTCTCAAGCACACCCTGGATGCAGCCGTCCTCGCCCCATGCGCCGTGCAGGGCATTGAAGCAGGTGTCGGGCCTGAGCGCAGCGAGCACCTCGCCGATGTCGCGCCCAGCGTCGATGCGGCTGACGCGCGCGCCAAGCCGCTCGAGCGCGCCCGCGCAGGCATCCCCCGACGTCAAGCTGACCTCCCGCTCCGCAGACAGGCCCCCCATCAACACCGCGACGTGCCGCCCGCCGAGAGGAAGATTCATGGAGCAAACTTTCCGAGCCGTTTGATCTCCCATTCCAGGACAACCCCGAACTTGGCCTCCACATCCGTGCGCACCGCTTCGCCCAGGCCCTCGAGGTCGGCGGCGGTGGCGCTGCCCGTGTTGATCATGAAGTTGGCGTGAAGAGGTGAAAACATCGCTCCGCCGAATGGCTTGCCGCGCCAGCCCGCCGCATCGATGAGTCGCCAAGCGCTGTCGCCGGGCGGGTTGCGGAAAGTCGAGCCCCCGGTCTTTTCGCGAATCGGCTGCGTTGATTCCCGCCGCGCCGTGACAGCGGCCATTCGCTCCCCGATCGCAGCGTGACCATCGGCCGCGCCGCGGAACACGGCGGCGGTCCAGATGAGGCCCGCGGGGGCCTCGCTGCAACGATAGCCATAGCGCAGGTCCGCTACCTCGAAGTCGCGCCGCAGCCCATGCCGGTCGAACGCCCGCGCGCTGACCAGCACATCCTTAGTCTCGGACCCATAGCAGCCCGCATTCATGGTCAGAGCGCCGCCAACTGTACCCGGAATGCCGGCGAGAAATTCGAGGCCGCCGATGCCGGCCGCAGTGGCGCCGCGCGCTATGGCGGAATCCAAGCTGCCAGCACCGGCAGTTACGGCGCCCTGAGCCCGGTCACATCCCATGGCAGCAAAACTCTTCCCTGCCAGACGGACGACGACGCCCTCGATACCGCCGTCTCGAATGATGACATTGGAGCCCACGCCCAGCACTGTCACCTCGATCCCGATTGGCAAGCGCTCCAGGAAGGCGCTCAGATCGTCCTCGTCGGCAGGCAGGAACAACGCCTGCGCCGCCCCCCCGACCCGAAACCAGCTGAATGGGGCCAGCGGCTCGTCGAACAGCAGCTTGCCGCGCGGCGGCTCCAGCGACGCTCGCCAGTTCACTTGTGTTCCAGGGCTGCGAGTTGGGCCGGCAGGGCGTTCGCCCAGGCAGTGCTATCGCCGGCGCCCAGGCAGATGACGGTGTCAGAGGCCCCGGCTTCAGCGGCGATCATTCCCGCCAGACACTCGGGGCTGTCCAAAGCCAACACCCTGCGATGACCGCCGCGGCGCAAGCCCTCGACCAGACCGTCGCGATCAGCGCCGTCGATCGGGCTTTCGCCGGCCGGGTAGACGTCCGCCACGATCACCGCGTCGGCATCGTCGAAACACCGGCAGAACTCGGCGAACAGGTCCCGCAGCCGCGTATAGCGGTGCGGCTGGACGACAGCGATCACCCGCCCATTGGTCACCGCGCGCGCAGCCGCCAGAACCGCGGCGATCTCAACCGGGTGATGGCCATAGTCATCGACAACCCGTACGCCGCCCCAAACTCCCGTGGTCGTGAACCGCCGCCGAACGCCGCCAAATCCAGCCAAGCCGGCGCGGATGGCGCCTTCTTCCGCGCCAAGCGCGCGAGCAACGGCGATGGCGGCAAGAGCATTGAGCACGTTGTGGCGGCCGGCCATGGGCAGGGTCAATCCGGCCAGGGTGCAGGGGGGCTCGCCCGCTACGTCGATGTGCACGTCGAACCGCGTCCCCTCCGGGTCCATGACTACGGCATCGCCGCGAACCTGGGCCTGGGGGCCGAACCCGTAGGTGATCAGCCGGCGAATTTCGACCCGCGCCGCCATCTCCCGCACGTCGGGGTCGTCGATGCACACCGCCGCGAACCCATAAAAGGCGATGTTTTCGACAAACGCTTGGAAAGCCTCCTTCAGCGCCGCGAAGTCCCCGTAGTGGTCGAGGTGTTCGGGATCGATGTTGGTGACCACGGCGACGGTGGACCGCAGCTTAAGAAATGTGCCGTCGCTCTCATCGGCCTCGACGACGATCCATTCGCCTTCACCGACTTTGGCGTTGGCGCCGTACCCATTGATGATCCCGCCGTTCACCACCGTAGGGTCAAAGCCGGCCGCGTCGAGCACCGCCGCAATCATCGATGTGGTCGTGGTCTTTCCGTGCGTTCCGCCGACGGCGATGGAAAGCCGTAACCGCATCAGTTCGGCCAGCATCTCCGCCCGCCGCACCAATGGTGCCCGACGCGCCCGGCCGGCGACCATTTCAGGATTGTCGGGCTTGATGGCGCTGGAATAGACGATCGCCGAAGCGCCTTCGATATGGGCCGCATCGTGACCGATGAACACCGTTGCGCCCAGCGCCTCAAGCCGCTCTGTGTTGGCGCCTGCCTTCGCGTCGGAGCCCTGGACCGTATAGCCGACGCGCAGCATGATCTCGGCGATACCGCTCATGCCGATGCCGCCGATGCCGATCAGATGCACGGGGCCGAGGTCGAAGGGCGTGGGTCGGCGATTCATCGGCTGTAAGTAGCCGATGCGCGAAGAATACGAAACGCGCAGGCCCTTCTGACGCGTAACCACTGGTCCATTGTCGCGCACCTCGATCTGGGG
>JAYTRF010000304.1:0-20497 GCA_043746375.1 Caulobacteraceae bacterium
GTGAATGGCCGGCCAGTGCGATTGGCCCCCTGACGACCGGGTGCAAGGCCGACGATTAGCAGGCGGGCGTGAGCGTCGCCCAATGAAGGCGCGGGACCGTTGAACCAGTCTGGATGCTCCGATTGGTTTTGCCTGCGGTAGGCGACGAGGCGCGGGCAAAGCGGGCAGTCGCGGGGAGCTTCGGGCTCCGACGGCGCCGCCGCAGCGTCAAGGCTCGTGCGCCACATCGACGTCGGGACGGGCGCTGGCTCGCGCCTCCTGTAGAAAACGCGGCAGTCGGGCAGGCCGGCCGACAATGTCGGCAAGATCCGCCAGATCGATAAACGCATCGGCCTGGCGGCGCAGATCGTCGGACGCCATCGGCGGCTGTGACTTGAGGGTGGACACCACAGTGACGCGCACGCCCTTGCGCTGAACGGCTTCCACCAGCCGGCGGAAATCCCCGTCGCCTGAGAACAGCACTATGTGATCGGCCCGGTCAGCGATCTCGAGCATGTCGACGGCGATCTCGACATCCATGTCGCCGCGCCAACGCTTTCTACCCTGTCCATCGGTGAATTCTTTCGCCGTCTTGGTCACCAGAGTGAAGCCGTTATAGTCCAGCCAATCGACGAGCGGACGGATGGGCGAATAGTCCTGATCTTCCACCAGGGCCGTATAGTAGTACGCTCGGATAAGGAGCCCGCGGGAGCGGAATTCCTCCAAAAGCCTCTTATAGTCTATGTCGAAGCCAAGCCCTTTGGCGGCCGAATAAAGATTGGCACCGTCGATGAACAGGGCGAGACGATCGTTGGGATGAATGGTCATAGTCGGAGGAATCCGAAATAACTTGATCGAAATATCTTACAACGATGAAGCCGTGATCGTCGCCCTGGGGTCAAATATTCGGGGGGACTATGCCTCATGCGAACTGTTATTGGAGACCGCAATCTCCAACCTTGCGTACGCCGGCCTCCGAGTGACTGACCGCTCCGAGTGGTGGCGTTCGCGGGCGTGGCCGCAGTCTTCTTCGCCTGACTATCTCAATGGCGTCGTGGTTGTCGAGACGCTCCTGGACCCGCGCGCGCTCTTGGCGGCGCTGCTGGAGATCGAGGCGCGGTTCGGTCGCCGCCGCGACCGGCCCAACGCGCCCCGGACGCTCGATCTGGATCTCATCGCCTACGGGAGGATGCTCGTCGATGAGCCGGGCCTGACAATCCCCCACCCGCGGGCGGCGCTCCGTCGTTTCGTGATGGGGCCGCTGGCGCAAATCGCTCCGACCTGGCGCCACCCTGTTTCCGGCCAGACAGCCCTGGCTTTGGCCGCGACCGCTTCTGTTGGCGCCGACGCCTATCCTCAGGTGGTCGCGACACGGCGAAAACTCGATATCGGCCAGAGCGGCGAGGCGTAATCGACGCTCTGGTACTTACCTTTATGCATATCTGAAAAACGGTACTCAACCTCCGGGTCACCCCGCTGACAGAGGATCTGCTCGCCACGCGCCGCAAAGCCGGCGGCGTCTTCGCTGATCAAGAGAGGCCACTCACCTGAATAGCCCCCGGCGCAGGCCCGCAGCTGGCGCCCCGACGGATCGCCGACGACGGGTTCGGCGATGCCTTTGAACGCGCGGACCAGACCGCGCGTCACTTTGTCGAAGGGAAAGAGGTACAGATTCGAGAGCACGACCGTGGTCAGATCCTCATCGCGAAAGTGGAGCATCTGGCAGGCGTAGCCACTAATGCCACCAGCGTGGTGATACACACGATGGCCCCTATAGTCCGCCATGCCCCAACCAAAGCCGTAAGGGTAGAACGAGCCATCGGCGAGAGGCGTGTTCGCCAGCATGCGGGCGTGGCTATCGGCGCTGATCAGGCGATTGCTGCGGATGGCGCGGTCCCAATTCAACAGGTCGGTCATGGTCGAGCCGAGCGCGCCGGCCGCATGCGACCAGTTCATGGCGTCGAGCCGTGCGTTGTGGAAGCGCCTGCGACCACGGATGTAGCCGCGCGCACGCAGCGGTGTGATCGCCTCGTGCGTCAGCATGCGCGTGTGATGCATTCCTAGCGGGTCGAAGATCTCCTCGCGCAGGAAGGCTTCGTAGCTACGTCCGCTCACTGCGGCGATGATCGCCCCAAGCAGAAGATAGCCGGAATTGTTGTAGCTGTAGTGCTCGCCCGGATCGAACTCGAGCGGCCGGGAGAAAATCAGGTCGAGGATTTCCTCCACGGGCGGGTTTGGCCGCAATGTGCGTTCAATCAGTTCGCTGTCGTGGCGCCAAACTCCAGAGGTGTGATTGAGCAGGCTTCGGACCGTCACCAATTGAGACCTGTGAGGCCAGCGGTCGAAATATCGCTCAATCGGGTCATCGATCGACAGCGCGCCGCGTTCGGCCAAGATCATGACGGCTACGGCAGTGAACTGCTTGGTCAGCGAAGCAATACGAAATACCGCATCGACGCTCAGCGGGATTTGCCATTCGAGATCCGCAAGGCCGTAGGC
Source organism: Caulobacteraceae bacterium (assembly GCA_043746375.1). Classification (GTDB taxonomy): domain Bacteria; phylum Pseudomonadota; class Alphaproteobacteria; order Caulobacterales; family Caulobacteraceae; genus Acaudatibacter. Next base: position 2,479 of record JAYTRF010000304.1, read on the forward strand.
TTTGCCGATCACAATTGCGCCGTCGGCGATTATGGCCACCACCGCGCCTGGTCTCCCCGGCTCGACCTCCGTGGCAAGGATGCGGTCAACCTGCTCTTCGAGGGAGGAGGAGGGATTTTCAAGCTTCACAGGAGGCCCTTCACTTAAAACAGGGCGCGGAATCTATACAGGCGGACGGTGTTTCGGCAGTCTTGATCTTGTTATTGTTCGCCCTATCTTAGTAAAAGGGGCAATTGACAGCCGTTTTCGCTTGCATTTGCGGTTATCGGCGCCATGCGGCGTTGCACAATCCGTTGCCGCCCTCTATTTAAGCGAAACCCCCGCCCTCACGCCCGAGAGAGTCATGGCCCGCGTCACCGTCGAAGACTGCGTCCAGAGAGTTCCAAACCGATTCAATCTGGTGCTGCTGGCCGCCAACCGCGCTCGCGCGATAGCGGCCGGGGGCGAGGTGCTCGTCGACCGTGACAATGACAAGAACCCCGTGGTTGCGCTTCGGGAAATCGCCGAGGAGGTGGTCGATGGGGCCGTGTTGCGTGAAACCCTGATTGGCAGCCTGCAGCGTGTCGATGAGCATTCCGAGGCCGAAGAGGAAGCTGAAACCCTGGCCCTTATTTCGGATCCGTCGCACACGCAGATGAGCGAGCAGGAACTGGTGCGCGCTCTGCAAAGCGACCGCGATGGCGGCCAGGAGGAGCGCTACTGAGCCAAATCGGCCCAGACCCGGTTCTTCCCAAGACGGCGCCGTCCCCGGTCGTCCCTGTCGCCGCTTCGCCCGCTGCCAAGAGCAAGGCGGATGCTCGCAAATTTCTTCGTCAATATGAGCTGATCGAACGGGTTCGCGCCTATGATCCAAGTGCGGACGAAGCCCTCCTCAATCGCGCCTATGTGTACGCTCTGCGGGCCCATGGTTCGCAGACGCGCGCTTCAGGCGATCCTTACTTCGCCCATCCGATCGAAGTCGCCGGCATTCTCACCGACTATCGCCTCGACACGGCGACGATCGTCACCGCCCTGCTTCATGATGTGATCGAGGATACGGCGGCCACCCGCGAGGAGATCGATCGCCTGTTCGGCGAGGAGATCGGGGAATTGGTCGAAGGGGTGACCAAGCTCTCGCGGCTTGAAACCACCGCTGACTACAAGCGCCAGGCGGAGAACCTGCGGAAGTTCATTCTCGCGGTGGCGAAGGACGTCCGCGTGTTGATGGTCAAGCTGGCTGACCGGCTGCACAACATGCGCACGCTGCAGTTCATCAAGAATGCCGCCAAGCGCGAGCGCATTGCACGCGAGACCTTGGACATCTACGCGCCCCTGGCGCGCTCCATCGGCTGTCATCGGATATGTTCCGAACTAGAGGAACTGGCCTTCAGCCACTTAAATCCGGTCGCCCGCGACGCCATTGTCAGGCGTCTGGATGCGTTGCGGGCCGGCCAGGGGCAAGCCGTCTCGCTGGCCAGCCAGGAGATCGCCGCCAAGCTCGACGCTGCGGACATACCCAGCCGTGTGGTGGGTCGGGAGAAAAATCCGTTTTCGATCTGGCGAAAGCTTCAGCGCAAATCGATCGGCTTTTCCCAGCTATCTGACATCTACGCCTTCCGTGTCATCGTCGACACCGAGGAGGACTGCTATCGCGCGCTTGGCGTCATTCACCGCGCATGGTCGAGCGTGCCCGAACGTTTCAAGGATTTTGTCTCGACGCCCAAGCGCAACAATTATCGCTCAATTCATACGACCGTCATCGCCCAACGCGGCATGCGAATTGAGATGCAAATTCGCACCGAAGCGATGGATAGGGTTGCCGAGCAGGGCGTGGCCGCTCACTGGCGCTACAAGAATCACACCTACGCCTTCGACCCCGAAGCCGCCGCTGAAGCCGGCGGCGCCGATCCGCTGGCCAATCTGCACCAGCTAGTGCAGGTGCTCGAGCATGGGGGCGATGCCGAAGACCTGCTCGAGCACGCCAAGCTGGAAATGTTCCTCGACCAGGTGTTCGTGTTCACTCCCAAAGGCAAGTTGATCAGTCTTCCTCGGGACGCGATGCCGCTCGATTTCGCCTATGCGGTGCATAGCGATGTCGGGGACACCTGCCTTGGCGCGAAGGTCAATGGGGAGTTGCGGCCCTTACGCACGGTCCTGCAGAACGGCGACGTGGTCGAGGTTGTCCGCGGTCCGAGCTTCGCGCCGCCCGCGGATTGGCCGAGCCTGACGGTGACCGGCCGCGCACGCTCGGCAATTCGTCGGCACATCCGGCTGGCGGAGAAGGAGGAGTTTGCCCGGCTTGGTCGAACCTCCCTCGATCACACCTTCGATCGAGCAGGTAAGAGCCGGATCGGGGTCTCGCTGCGTCCGGCGCTCGAGCGCTTCGCGGCCGCCAACGAGGCGGAACTGCATGATGCCGTAGGCCGTGGGCGGATCACACCCACCCAGGTGCTTGAGGCGGTCTATCCGGGCCTCAAGGATACCGAAAAGGCCGCAGCGTCAGCCAGGCGCAGGATCGAAAACGGCAGGAACGCGCGTTTCCATGTCCGCGGCGGCGGTCTCGCGCCCAACGTGGCGCTGCATTTCGCCACCTGCTGCAATCCCGTCCCGGGCGACCGGATCGTGGGCATTGTCGAAGCAGACAATCGGCTGGCCGTGCACACGATCGATTGCGCGTCGCTGGCCGCATTCGAAGATCAGGAGGCCTTGTGGCGCGACGTCCAATGGACGCCCGAGGCGGAACGCAACACCCTGTCCCAGGCCCGCCTACACGCCACCGTCCGCGATGCGCCCGGAGTCATGGGTCAAACCTGCACGGTGATAGGCGAGGCCGGCGGAAATATCATTGGGGTCAACATGCGCCACCGGCACACAGACTTCTTCGACGTCGATTTCGATGTCGAAGTGAAGGACGCACGTCACCTCACGCACATCGCCGCCGCCCTGCGCGCCTGTCCAAGCGTTGAAACCGTGGAAAGAGCCAGTGGCTGAGCGTTTCGTGCGCGACTATCAGAATGAAATGACCGATCAGACTCCATCCGTCGGCTCGTCTCGCCGATGAACAGGATTCGTCTTGGCGTCAACATCGATCATGTGGCGACGATCCGCAACGCTCGCGGGGAAAGCTATCCAGATCCCGCCAGAGCGGCCGAGGTCGCCATGCTCGCCGGCGCTGACGGAATTACGGCGCATCTGCGGGAAGACCGGCGGCACATATCGGACGCCGACATCGAGACCTTGGCGGCGCTGACCCGAAAGCGCGGCTGCCCGCTCAACTTCGAAATGGCCCCCACCCGAGAGATGGAGTCGATCGCGCTGGCCCACCGCCCGCACGCGGCCTGTCTGGTGCCGGAGCGGCGCGAGGAAATCACCACCGAAGGCGGTTTGGATGTCGCCGGTCAACACAACCGCCTGACCCCCGTCATCAGCACATTGAAGGGGGCGGGCGTCCGGGTGTCCCTGTTCGTCGAACCAAAGGCGGTTCAGATCGCCGCCGCAGCGCGTATCGGGGCGCAGGTGGTCGAGCTCCATGCCGGGGCCTACTGCCTCGCCGTGCGAGACGGCGGCCCTGAGGCGGAGACGCTGTTGGACGGTTTGAGGGCGGCGGCAGGCTTTGCCGCCAGCCTGGGCCTTGAAGTCCACGCTGGCCATGGGATCGATTACGAGACCGTCTCGACGATCTCCGCCATAGAAGAGCTGGCTGAACTGAACATTGGACACTTTCTCATTGGCGAAGCCATCTTCACCGGCCTTGAGGCGGCGATCCGCAGGATGCGAGAGTTGATGGATACCGCGCGCGGGTTCGCATCAAGCGACGGGGTCGCGGCTTGATCGTCGGGATCGGCTCGGATCTGACCGACATCCGGCGAATCGCGCAAACTCTTGGGCGGTTCGGGTCCCGCTTTCGGACGCGGGTGTTCACCGAGGTCGAAATCGAGCGTTCGGAGCGCAAGCCAGGGCCCGCAGCCAGTTATGCTAAACGCTTTGCAGCGAAGGAGGCCTGCGCCAAGGCCCTGGGCACCGGGATGCGGCGGGGGGTGTTTTGGAAGGACATGGGCGTTATCAACCTGCGGTCTGGACGGCCAACTCTTGCGCTCGCCGGAGGCGCCGCGATTCGCTTGGCGTCGATGATTCCCGATGGATGCACTGCGGCGATCCACCTGTCGTTGACCGACGATTATCCGTATGCCCTGGCGTTCGTGATCATCGAGGCTGTCTAGCGCGCTGAACTGCAGAAGCCTCGCCTTGCCCGCGACTTACCTTGTCGCTAGCAACCACCCGTACAATGCTAAATTCGAGAGCCGAGAGATCATGACCGACCCAATCTCCGCAGAAGGCGACGCAGCCGCAAAGCCTGGCCCGTTCGCTGAGACCGTGGAGGTCATCAAGACGGTGTTCTACGCGCTCTTGATCGCCCTGGTAATTCGCACCCTGGCGTTTCAACCGTATACTATACCTTCCGCGTCCGATCAGCCTAACCTGTATCAAGGTGACTACATCATCGTCTCGAAGTGGTCGTACGGCTACAGCCGCCACTCGATCATCTTCAGCCCGCCTCTGTTCAAGGGTCGCATTTTTTTTCACGCGCCGACACGCGGTGACATCGTCGTCTTCAAGCTGCCCCGCGACGGGAACACCGACTACATCAAGCGCCTGATCGGTTTGCCAGGGGACCGCGTCCAGATTCGTCGCGGCCAGCTCTACATCAATGATCGAGCCCTGGTCGAACAGCCGTTGAAGACGATCGAGACGGATGACCGAGGTCTTCCCGAACAGGCGACGGTGGAACGAGAGACCAATCCCGAGGGACGTCAGTACAAGATCCAGGTGCATGGACCGGACGGGCCGGCTGACAATACCGGCGTCTACGTCGTCCCGCCGCATTGCTACTTCATGCTGGGTGACAACCGAGATAACTCAGCAGACAGTCGGTTCGATCCGGGTCTCGCTTCCGAAGACCCGAAACTGGGCGGATGCGGCTGGAACAGCAGCCTTGATGCAGCCCTCAACTACGATACCGGGGTCGGATTCGTGCCTGAGGAAAATTTGGTGGGAAGGGCGAGGATCATCATGCTCTCCTGGACCGACAAGGCGTCGATTTTCAAGCCGTGGACATGGATAACCCAGGCGCGCCCGAGCCGATTCCTGCACATTCTAAGGTGAGCACCCGCCAGACTTGCCGCCGGAACTCATGAACAGGCGCGACATAGCCATCGCTGCCTTGGAGGCCCGCCTTGGCCACCGGTTCGACGACCGCGAGGCGTTCGAGCAGGCCCTGACGCACGCGAGCGCCACCAGCGGCGCGAGCAAGATCGCCGACAACGATCGGCTGGAATTTCTCGGAGACCGCGTGCTGGGACTCATCGTAGCCCAGGCTCTGATGAGGCGAGACGATACGGCGACATCCGGTGAACTTTCCAAACGCCTCCATGTGCTGGTCAGCGGCAAGACCTGTGCCCGCGCGGCCAGGGCCATCGAACTCGGTGCGGCGCTTCGCCTGCAAGGCGGCGAGACCAGGCGGGGGGGACGCGCCAACGACCGCATCCTGGGCGACGCCTGCGAAGCCTTGGTCGCGGCCCTTTACCTCGAACTCGGCTTGGCGAAGACAGCCGCCATCGTGCTTCGCTGGTGGGCGCCATTTCTCGATGAAGAGGTAAGTCCGGCGTCCGCCAATCCGAAGTCCGAATTGCAGGAATGGACCGCGGCGCATGGAATGCCGATGCCGGCCTACCGGATCGTGACCCGCACCGGCCCTGATCATAAGCCCCGCTTCACAGTCGAAGTAACTGTGGGCGGCCTGCCCTCTGCTACGGCGAGCTGCGGCTCCGTGCAGAGCGCCGAGCGCGCCGCCGCCCTGGCGCTATTGGTCCGGGAGGGGGTAAGCCCATGACAAGGGCCGGGTTCGTCGCGGTCATCGGCGCTCCCAACGCCGGCAAATCCACCCTGGTCAACGCCATGGTCGGCAGCAAGGTGACCATCGTCACCCGCAAGGTGCAGACCACGCGTTTTCCCGTTCGAGGCGTCGCCCTGGAAGGCGATTGCCAGATGGTGTTGGTGGACACCCCCGGCATTTTCTCACCGCGGCGGCGCTTGGATCGAGCGATGATTCGCTCCGCGTGGACTAACGCCCATGGGGCCGACGCGGTGGTTCACCTGATTGACGCGGGCGCGCAGCTTGCTGTGGCTGAAGGCACGGCCAGCGGCGCGGACCGCGCCGCCGCGCGCGATGTGACCACGATCACCGATGGGATAACGCCTGGCAAAGCGATCCTGGCGCTGAACAAGATCGACCTGGTCCGACGCGACCGCCTGTTGGCCCTGACGGCGACCCTCACCCAGGGGGGCGCCTACCGGGAAGTGTTCATGATCTCAGCCGCGAAAGGTTCGGGGGTCCAGGATCTGAAACGACGTCTCGCCGGGCTGATGCCCGACGGACCCTGGCTTTATCCGGCGGACCAGAGCGCCGACACGCCGGTGCGACTGCTGGCGGCGGAGATTACTCGCGAAAAAATCTACCTGCGCGTGCACGAGGAACTGCCCTATGCGGCCAGCGTCGAAACCACCGCCTTCGAGGAGCTGAGCGATGGCTCGGCGCGTATCGAGCAAACCATTTTGGTGGAACGCGACGGGCAGCGTGGCATCGTGCTTGGCAAAGGCGGCCAGACGCTCAAATGGATAGGGGAGGCGGCGCGCATGGAACTAGCCGAGCTTCTTGACCGGAAAGTTCACCTCTTCCTCCACGTCAAGGTCAGGCAGACGTGGGCCGAGGAGCGTGGTTTCTACCAGGATGTGGGCCTGGAATTCGATGTCTGATCGCGCACGTTAGGATGGAGTTCCAGGAACGGGCGTTCGTGCTGACCGCGCGCCTGCACGGCGAGACCGGCGCCATCATTGAAGTCCTCACCGAAATGCGCGGCAAGTGGGCCGCCCACGTGGCCGGGGGCGCATCGCGACGCATGAAGCCCCTTCTGCAGCCGGGCGCGCGCGTTCTGGTCGACTACCGCGCCCGGGTTTCAGATCAGCTGGGCGCCGCGACGCTGGAAGGGGTCGGGGAGGGTCCTTCGGAACATTTCGACGAGCCGATTGCGCTTGCGGCGCTCGCGGCCGCTGCAGCCATCGCCGCTGGCGCCCTGCCGGAGCGGGAGCCGCATCCCGGCGCATACCTGGCCTTCGAGGCCCTTGTCGCTGCCTTGCACGACTTCGATATCTGGCCGGCGGTGTTCGTGCGCTTCGAGGCGGGTCTGTTGCAGGATCTCGGCTTCGGGCTGGATTTGTCGCGATGCGCGGTGAGCGGCGAGGCCGATGATCTGGTCTACGTCAGCCCCCGCACCGGCCGCGCCGTAAGTGCCCGCGCCGGAGAGGCGTACAAGAGCCGACTCCTGGCGTTGCCGCCTTTTCTTCTGTCGGCGCAGTCTCGCTTGGAGCCGGGTGACATTGGCGACGGATTCGAGCTCACCGGTCACTTCCTCCAAGCCTTCGTCTTTGGCGCGATCAATCGCGCATTGCCTCCCGCGCGCTCATGGCTGGTCGACCGCCTGCGCGCCGCCGACCGCCTCTGATTCTGAGGTCCAGGCAGCGCCTGTCTGCAAGTTTCACTGACGCTGAGATGAGAATACGTAGGCCCGATCATTCTGGCGGTAGCACGCGGCTAATGACAAGACTGTTTGGATCAGGATGTGCCGAGGGGCCAAGTGATGTTCATACATGCGCCGACCGCACGCTCGCGTTCCCTGGTCAAGGCGATAACCTGGCGGGCAGTCGGCAGCACCGACACATTCATCGTCGGGCTGGTGGTTGCACTGTTGTTTCACCATACGCTGCGCCATGCAGCGTCGATCGCCATTTCGATTTCCTCGGTTGAATCGGTGACCAAGGTGGTTCTGTTCTATTTCCATGAACGGGTCTGGGCCCGGGTGCATTGGGGCCGCGCCGACAAGGTCATCGAGGCTGCCAGGTCGGGCGAGCCTGCGTAGGCTTCGGATGCTCTTCGCCATTTCCTGGACAAGCGGGCGGGAGTCGGATTCAACAGCGCGATGAATGTGCGCGCCGCGCCGCCGCCCGACGACGGCGGCCAAATCGTCGATGAACCTCTTGAAGACGCGCTTTCACGGCGTTTTCTTGCCTACGCGCTTTCGACTATCACCATGCGGGCCCTGCCCGATGTGCGGGACGGGTTGAAACCCGTCCACCGGCGACTTCTTTACGCGATGAGGCTCCTCAAGCTTGATCCGCAGACCTCGGCCAAAAAATCGGCGCGGGTGGTTGGCGATGTGATCGGCAAGTACCATCCCCATGGCGATGTCGCTGTCTACGACGCCCTCGTGCGCCTCGCTCAGGACTTCGCGCAACGCTATCGGCTGATCGACGGGCAGGGCAACTTCGGCAACATCGACGGTGATAACGCCGCGGCAATGCGCTACACCGAATGCAGGCTTACCGATGCCGCCCAGCTGTTGCTTGAGGGAATCGACGAAGATGCTGTCGATTTTCGCGCCACCTACGACGGCGAAGAGCAGGAGCCGGTCGTGCTGCCCGCCGGCTTTCCCAATCTGTTGGCGAACGGATCATCCGGAATCGCTGTGGGCATGGCCACATCAATACCGCCCCACAACGCCGCGGAACTAATCGACGCCTGCCTGGTGATGCTTGAGACGCCGCAGGCGACCACAGCGGACCTGATGGCCCACGTCAGGGGTCCGGACTTTCCCACCGGCGGCGTCATCGTTGAGACCATGCAATCGCTCCGGGAAACCTATGAGACGGGGCGGGGCGGGGTTCGGACACGCGCGCGGTGGAGCATTGAAGAGACGGGGCGCGGCGGCTGGCAGGCGGTCGTGACCGAAATTCCCTATCAGGTGCGCAAAGCGGACCTGGTGGAGCAGCTCGCGGGCCTCATCGAAACCAAGCGGGCGCCCCTCCTGGGTGATGTCCGCGATGAATCGGCTGAGGACGTGCGCCTGGTGCTGGAGCCGCGAGCGCGAAGCGTCGAGGCGCCCATGCTTATGGAAAGCCTGTTCAAACTTTCTGACCTGGAGATGCGTTTCCCGGTCAACATGACAGTTCTGGATGGCGGCGGCGCCCCCGTGGTCATGGGCCTGACGGCGGCGCTACGCGCCTTTCTCGATCACCGCCGAACCGTGCTGGTCAGGCGCGCGCAATTTCGCCTGTCGAAGATCGAGCAGAGACTGCATATCCTGGACGGGATGCTGATCGTTTTCCTCAACCTTGATGAGGTGATCAGAATCGTCCGCTTCGAGGAGGAGCCCAAGGTCAGACTAATCGCCAGCTTCGAGCTAAGCGATATCCAGGCCGAAGCTATCCTCAACACGCGGTTGCGACAGCTGGCCAAATTGGAGGAGATGGAGCTCCGCCGGGAACATGTCGCGCTCAGCGAGGAACGCGACGGAATCGTCGGCGTGCTCGCGTCGGACAAACAACAGTGGAAACTCGTCGCGGTAGGGCTTCGCGACGTGCGCAAGGTGCTGGGCCCGGGTACGGCGCTTGGCAAGCGCAGGTCAACCTTCGAAGACCCGCCGACGATCGATGCCGTCGCTGCATTGCAATCGCTCGTGACAAAGGAGCCAATCACTGTGGTCCTCTCCCAGCGGGGATGGATCCGGGCCGCACGAGGAAAGGTGGAAGACCCGGCGTCACTTGTTTTCAAGGAGGGAGACAGCCTTGCTTTCGCGGTCGCCGCGGAGACAACAGACAAGCTGCTGCTTTTCGCTTCCGACGGCCGCTTTTTCACCCTTGCCTGCGACAAACTCCCGGGGGCGCGCGGACACGGTGAGCCTTTGCGCCTGCTAATCGATCTGGAAGACGACGTTGGCATTATTGCCGCCTTTGCTCACCGAGCCGGTCGCGAACGGCTCGTCGCCTCCCGGTCGGGTCATGGATTTGTTCTGGTGGAGGACGACGCTGTCGCGTTGCGCCGGGCGGGCAAGCAGGTGCTCAACCTCGAGGGCGGCGCAGCGGCGTTGTGTCTGGAAGTCAGCGGCGATCAGGTTGCGGTGGCCGGAGAGAACGGCAAGTTGTTGATTTTTCCCCTGGCCGAACTGCCCCGGATGGCCAGGGGAAAGGGCGTCAAGCTGCAAAGCTATCGCGAGGGCGGTTTGCACGATGCGATGATCTTCGCCGCCGAGGAGGGCGCGGCCTGGATAGATGGGGCCGGGCGTGTTCGATCGTGGCTCGACTGGCGCCATTGGACCGGCAAACGGGCCGGATCGGGGCGCGCGTCTCCCAAAGGCTTTCCCGCCAACCGGCGCTTTCGACCCCGATGAGCGGCGTGCCCGGAAGGCGGATCATCGTCATCGGCAACGAAAAGGGTGGGGCAGGCAAAACGACGGTGGCGGTGCACCTGGCAACGGCCTTGCTGGCGCAAGGATACATCGTGACGGTCGTTGATCTCGACATCCGCCAGCAGTCTACCGGTCATTTCTTTGCGAACCGCATTGCATGGTCGCGCGGGGCGGGGGCGCTGCTTCGCCAGCCCAACCCCCTCTTTCCGACGAAAGACTTGGTGAGCCTTGAGGTGGCGTTGCGCCAATCTGCCGACTTTGTGATCATCGACACGCCGGGAGCGGACACCGAACTCTCGCGCATGGCGCATCAAAGCGCAGACCTCATCGTCACGCCGATGAACGACAGTTTCGTGGACTTCGACATGTTGGGTGTCATCGATCCGGTGAGCCTCGATCTCCTCCGGCCGAGCGTTTACGCGGAGGCTGTTTGGGAGGCGCGAAAGTCGAGGGCCGCCAAACGGCGGGGGTCGATCGATTGGGTGGTCCTGCGCAATCGCCTTGCGCCGATGGAGGCCCGCAATCGGCGCCGCGTTGACGAGCGTCTGGAGGCTCTCTCGCGGCGGGTCGGCTTTCGCGCCATCGCCGGACTCCGCGAGCGCGTCATCTATCGCGAACTGTTCCCGTTCGGGCTGACCGTTGTGGACCTTTCACCGGAGATCCGCCCCGTGCAGGTGTCCCTTGCGCACATTTCCGCGCGGCAGGAGTTGCGGATGATGATGGCTGACTTGGGCTTGGCTATCGCAATTGGCTCAGCGGTCGCGGCGGAGTAGCGGGGGCTGATGGTGTTCGTCGCTATCGGCGCGGCCCTGCTGGCGATTCTGGTTTGGGCGGGGCGGTCGGCCGGCCATCGCGGGGCGCCTCTGCGCATCGCCTGCACCATTTTCGCGGCGGCGGCCGCCGTGGGTGCGGTCGTCGCCGGATTGCGGGGACAATGGCTCGGCGTGGCGGTTCTGGTCGGTTTGTCCGCCTATTGTGCCCGTGCGTCGCGGCGCGGGCGGCAAGAGGCTACTGGGCCGGCCGGCGAATCGATGGGCCGCTTCCAGGCCGGGGAGATGCTTGGGGTGCCTCCGAACGCCACCGCCGCCGATGTGGAAGCCGCCTATCGTCGGCTGATGCAATTGGCGCACCCAGACCGCGGGGGATCGAGCGGGCTGGCGGCGCAGCTGAACGCCGCGCGCGATCGGCTGCTCAAACCTGGCGGCTAGAGCGAGATGCGTTTTGTCGGAACCGACAAAACGCATTGTGTTCGCAATCTTGGGAGTCGATTCCGTTCTCCCTGTTTTGATAATTCCATCAAAACAGGACAGGCTTTAGGCCGGGCCCTGAGCGGCGCAAGGAATGCGTTCGCTCCTGACGGACGAACAGGCATCTTTGGCTTGCGATTCGCTCAAGCCGGAAAATCGGGCCTCATAGGTGTGACCGCCGCGATCCACGGTCGCCCGAGCGTCAGCGAAGATACGCGCAAAGCGGCGTGAGACCGACTCGACTTGGGCCTTGGCCTCTTTGTGGCTGCGGAAGGCGCCAACCTGAACCCACCAGTTCCGCGCTTCGCGGGGAGCCGGACGACTGCTGCGCGACGGCGATTCGCCGTTGCGCCGGCCAAGATCGGCGACAAGCATCGGACGAGTCCTGGGCATCGAACCGGTCACGTTCATGGGTTGCAAGCCGGCCGAGCCGCGCGTCAAAACGACATCAATCGGATCGTCGACCCCGCTGCTCTCCTGGACCTGTGGCGCTTCGAACCGTTCCCGGGTCGACGTCGGTTCAAACAGGTTCTGCGCTATGACCCGTTCACCTCGGTCACGGCGCTCAAGAACATCGAAGCCGGTCAGAAGAAGGTTCTCGACGTTGGCGTTGCGAACAGCGACCGACGGGCCGCCCATCACCACGACGATCAGGCGGTGGCCATCGCGAACCGCCGAGGCGTCGAGATTGAAGCCCGCCGCATTGGTGAAGCCGGTCTTCACGCCGTCGACCCCAGGCATCTTGCCTAGAAGATGGTTGGTATTGAAATAAGTCTTGCCGCGATAGGTAAACTGTTCCTGGCTAAAAAAATTATAGTATTGCGGATAGTCCCTCAGCACAGCTCTAGTAAGAATGGCTAGATCTCGAGCAGTGGTGATTTGCCGATTATCAGGCAACCCGTTGGCGTTTACATAACGTGTATTGGTCATGCCTAGCTGGCGCGCCTTCATAGTCATCATGGCGGCAAAATTTGCCTCGGTGCCGCCAATCTTTTCCGCCATGGCCACGGCCATGTCGTTGGCCGAGTGGACCGCCATGGCGTGCATGGCGTCAACGACCGCTATTGTCTCCCCGGCGCGGAGACCGAGCTTGGTTGGGCTCTGCGCCGCCGCGAGGGGCGAGACTTCGATCCGGTCGTTCAGGTGCAGCCGACCGCTCGCCAGCGCCTGGAACGTCAGGTAGAGCGTCATGACCTTGGTCACGGAGGCGGGATACCGCAGATTGTCCGATCGTTTTTCGTAGAGCACCTCGCCTGTGCGCGCGTCCATGACGATCGCGGTGAACTTCGGCTCGTCGGTCGCAACCCGCAAGTATGGGCTCTGAGCGGACGTCGTCGTCGGCGCCCCCAATCCCAGAAGCGCGGATGCGCCGGCAGCGACCAGAATGAGACGGCGAGCGGTTTTGAACATGCACGATCCTGCTCGAAAGACGACAATGGCGGCCCCGCGCGGCCACAGAGGGATACCATGGGTTGATCGAGGTTGCGCGAAGGTAAACAAATCTTGAGGACGGCTGCCGCAGCCGCCTGCGGTGTGAAGTGCAAAGTATTATTGTGCGATGCACCATTTTTCTCTTGACCTTCGCAGTGCAGCATGTGAGGAACACAGCCGCCCGCTGGCTGACTATGAGCCTGCGGCCATCAGACCAATTTGCAGATTGACCGATGCCACGCGCAAAACCCTCAGGAGAGACCAGAATGGCGAAAGCCGCCGAAACCGTCGATACCGCCGAAGCGGTCACCAGCCAATTTGCCGCAGCCGGCGACAAGGCATTCAAGAGTTCCATTGAAAAGTCCCTTGCAGCCTTCGGGGAGATCAATGTCGACTCGCGCAAGAATCTCGAAGCCGTCGTCGCTTCGATGAGCGCCGCCAGCAAGGGCGCCGAAACCATTGGCGCGCGCGCCATGGCCTTTTCGAAGAAATCCGTGGAAGACCAGGTAGCGGCCGCCAAGACCCTGGCCGGCGCAAAGAGCCTGCAGGAAGTGCTGGAGTTGCAGAGCGCCTTCGCTCGCTCGGCCTTTGAAGGCTATGTGGCCGAGGTGACCAAGATGACTGAAACCGTGAGCGCCTCGATGAAGGAATCACTGTCGCCGATCAACGCTCGCGTCACCGCGATGGTCGAGCGGGTGCAAGCGCTCCGCTAGACCGGTCTGGGGCCTAGCCCCGCTTGCCACAACTCAGATTGAAGGCCCGGCGCTAATGTGCGCCGGGCCTTCGGCTATGATAGCCAAGCTCGAGGCGCTATCACGTGGAACATCATGTCTGATCCAGAAAGCCGACTGGCGGGGCTCGGCATCGTGCTCCCTTCGCCCGCTAGCCCCGTGGCCAACTACCTACCGTTCGTGCGTAGCGGCGAGATGGTCCACATCTCCGGCCAGGTATCGGTGGCGGCCGACGGCGGTATACGCGGCGTGGTCGGCGGTGACCTCGACATTGCAGCGGGCCAGGCCGCTGCGCGGCTGTGCGGCATCAACCTGATCGCCCAGATAAAACTCGCCTGCGACGGCGACCTTCGCCGATTGATGCGTGTGGTGAAGCTGGGAGGCTTCGTCCAGTGCGCCGGCGACTTTTCCGATCTTCCCCAGATCATCAACGGCTGTTCTGACCTGATGGTCGACGTGTTCGGCGACCAGGGCAGGCATGCCCGCTCCTCGGTCGGCGTCTATCGCCTGCCGATGGGTTTTGCGGTCGAAATCGATGCGGTGATCGAGGCTTCATGAGGGCGCAGTTCGGCGAGGCGTGGGAGCACTTGTTCAACCCGCCAATCGCCCATCGCGGCCTTTGGTCGCCCGCCGGGCCGCCGGAAAATTCGCTCGCGGCATTTCAGGCGGCCTGCGCTGGCGGTTACGACATCGAACTTGACGTGCGCCTGAGCCGGGACGGGGAGGCGGTGGTTTTTCACGATGGCGATCTGGCCAGGATGACGGGCGCCTCAGGGCGGCTTAGCGATCGAAGCACCGATGAACTTGCCGAGCTGAGACTGGCTGGAACCGACGAGCCGATACCGACCCTGGCCGAGACGCTGGTCCTGGTCGGTCACCGAGCCATGGTCCACATCGAAATCAAGACGTCTTATGGCGAGGTCGGTCCCCTGGAACGGCGGGTGAGCGATATCCTGATCGATCACAACGGCCCAGCCTGCGTGATTGGCTTCAATCCCTATTCCCACGCCTGGTTCGCCGACCACCATCCTAAGGTGCTGCGCGGCCTGGACAGCTACGCCTATACCCAGGCTGAGGCGCCCCATCTGGCGCCGGAGATCCGCAAATCCTATGCGAAATTGGAGCATGTGGCCCTCGCGAGACCCCATTTCCTGGCGCTCAGCGTGGACATGGCGTCCAGCGACAAGGCTCGCGCGTATCGAAAAAAAGGCATGCCCATCGTCGCCTGGACCGTCCGCACGCCTGCGGAGCGGGAGAGCCTTCGGCCCCACTGCGACAACATAATCTTTGAGGGCTTTGCTGCGTGACATCCCTGAAGGCGGCGGTGCGGGTGCATCGCCGGATCGCGGAGGTGGGGAAAGCAGATTGGGACGCGTGCGTCCCCACTGCCTCAGCCAACCCGTTCGTAGCCTACGATTTTCTGAGTGTGCTGGAGGAGTCGGGGTGCGCGGTCGAGAAGCAGGGCTGGGCGCCGCAACACCTGACCCTCGAAGATGAGAACGGCAACATGGCGGGGGCCATGCCTCTCTATCTGAAGTCTCACAGCCAGGGAGAATACATCTTCGACCACGCCTGGGCCGACGCCTACGAGCGCGCCGGGGGCCGGTACTATCCCAAGCTGGTCTGCGCATCCCCGTTTTCGCCGGTAACCGGCCCCCGTCTGCTGGCCCGCCAGGACGTCGATGGGCAAGCCTGCCGGTCCACCTTGCTTGGGGGCGCTCTGACCCTTTGCGAGCGTTTTGAGGCGTCCACCGTGGGGATAAATTTTCCCACTGCGGAGGAGTGGCGGTTCCTCGGCGAGCAGGGTCTCCTCCTGCGGCAAAACCAGCAATACCATTGGCTCAACCCCGGATATGCGAGCTTCGATGAATTTCTCGGGGCTCTGTCGTCAGGCAGGCGAAAAACCATCCGGCGCGAAAGGCGGGACGCCGCCGCGGGCCTGGAGATTCACCGGTTGACGGGGGCCGAACTCACGGAGGCCCATTGGGACGCGTTCTACAGCTTCTACATGGATACCGGCGCGCGAAAGTGGGGCCAGCCCTACCTGAACAGGCGATTCTTCTCCCTGCTTGGCGAGCGGATGGCCGGCCGGGTGCTGTTGATCATGGCCAGGCGGGGCGGCAGGTGGATCGCCGGCGCATTCAACCTGGTCGGCGGGGACTGCATCTACGGACGCAATTGGGGATGTCTGGAAGAGGTGCCGTTTCTGCACTTCGAGCTCTGCTACTACCAGGCCATCGAGCACGCGATCGAGGCGGGTCTGGCGCGGGTCGAGGCTGGTGCCCAGGGCCAGCACAAGATCGCCCGCGGCTATCTGCCAACCCCGGTTTTCTCAGCGCACTACATCGCAGACGGCGCCTTGCGTCTGCCGGTCGCTCGATTTCTGGAAGAAGAGCGCCGAGCCGTGCAGGGCGAAATGGACTGGCTGGCGGAAGAATATTCGCCTTTCAAGCAGCCCGCGCCGTGAAGGTGGTGGATCCGCTAACTGCACGCCTGGCGATAGCCACCCGTGGGCAGAGGAGCGGTAATTGAGCATCGACGGCGACTACGATCCTGGCAACATCTTCGCGCGGATCATCCGCAAGGAATCTTCCGCGGCGATCATCTTCGAGGATGCCGAGACCCTGGCCTTCATGGACGCCTTCCCGCAGGCGCGCGGTCACTGCCTCGTGGTCCACAATCAGGCAGAGGCCAGAAACCTGCTCGACATTTCGCCGGCCGGGCTGTGCGCCGTCATGCACACGGTTCAGCGCGTCGCCCGGGCGGTCAAGGACGCTCTTGCCCCGGACGGCGTGATAGTCACGCAATTCAACGGAGCGGCCGCCGGCCAGACCGTCTACCACCTGCACGTCCATATCATTCCGCGGTGGAAGGGCACGACGCTCGGTCGGCATGCGGGCGAGATGGCGGATCCCGGAGAACTTGCGTTGTTGGCGAATCAGGTCGCGGCGGCCATCAAATTGGCGTGAATGGCCCTTGCCGAAGTCAGGGACAGGGCACGCGAACGAACGTATGAGCGCCGTGCTCGACGTGATTGGGGTCGGGATTTTCGCCAGGCTCGCCGCCGGCGCCGGTCGGGCTCCAACCGGGCGGCCCTGTCGATACTTGATGGCCGGTCGCCGCATCGATCCAGGTGCCATCAGGCAGCCTCACGAACGTATGACCGCCGTGCTCGACGTGATTGGCGTCAGGATTTTCGCCGGGCGTGCCGCCGGCGCCAGTCGGGCTCCAACCGGGCGGCCCAGTCGATACTTGATAGCCAGTGGCAGCATCGATCCAACAATCGTTTTTCGCGACAGGCGGAGGCGGCGGGGGAGGGGTGGCGCCCGTCATCACCGCGCCGGCGTAGTCGATGACGCACATCCAATGATAGAGCTTGTGGGGCCCGCAACCCACGCCGGCCACGGTGAGCATGGGGTCGAAGATGTCGCCGCGGTGCGGATGATTGGGCAGGCCCTGATCGATGACCAGTTGGCCCACCACGCCGGCTGCACTGCTTTGCCCGAGCGATATTCCCTCGGCCACGACTCCGGCGACGATCCTCTCGGACCGGATTCGCTGCCCCACGGTCGATCCATCGGTGCCGACATGGGCGGTCAGGCCGTTTGGCCCAGCGTCGCCAGCGTGGCGCGCCGCGGCTGCCGCGAGGGCGTCGTTCCAGATCAGCGGACTGATCGGCATCTGCGCCCGCAGGAAGGCGGTCGCCCCGGCGTCGCCTCTGAGGGTCTGCGCGAATTCACCCGGCCGAGTGCGGGCGAAGTTGAGTTCGTCGAGCACGGCCGAGTCGAGTGCGGTCGCAAGCGAGGCTTTGCTTGCCAGTTTCTCCGTTGGGCCAAGGCGGCTCGACCCCGGCGGAGCCGCTGCGATGCGCGGGGGCGGACACGCCTTTCCTGCACGACGTCCGCTGAACCCGCCAGGAACGGGTTTGCCGGTTCTAGAATCTACCCATGTTTGGGCTTTGCGATCCCAGAACATATTCTGACCGGTTGCCGGGTCGTAGGCACGCGTCGGGTTGGACTCATCCTGCAGTCCCCGATGTGTCTCCGTTGCCCCATCCTCATGCTGCGTCGGCGGTGCCGGGATAGCGGTGCCAGCCGCATCTTGAGGCGGCAACTGCGCCCACGCCGATGCCGAAGTCAGTCCGGCCGCTAAACACACGACAAGCCCAAGCCTGCCCGCCAGAATTCGGCACAGACCAACTGCTCGCGCGCACATCATGTCAACTGCTTTGGGTAACGGTGACTCTTATGCCACCGACCCCGCCGTTTCCCTTGTCATAGTGAACGTACAACGCCTGGCCGGCGGGAACCTTCACGCTGGCCGCGCCACCGTC
>JAYTRF010000305.1:0-1822 GCA_043746375.1 Caulobacteraceae bacterium
CAAGATCCGGCTGCGCGGCATCAAGCTCTACGCCGACGGGGCGCTCGGCTCGCGCGGCGCGGCGCTGTTGCAACCCTACAGCGACAAGCCCGGCTGGAGTGGCCTCCTGCTCACACCGCCCGAAAAGGTCGTCGAATGGATGGCCAAGGCCAAGACGGCGGGGGCGCAGGTGGCGATCCACGCCATCGGCGACCGCGGCAACCGCATCGCCCTGGACTCCATCACCAAGGTGCTGGGCGCGGTCCACACCGACCGGCGCTGGCGCGTCGAGCACGCGCAGACCCTCAGCCCCGCCGACCTGCCGCGCTTCGCCGCCATGGGCGTCACCGCCTCGATGCAGCCCTCGCACGCCATCGGCGATCTCTATTTCGCGCCGGCCCGGCTCGGGCTGGAGCGGTTGAAGGGCGCCTACGCCTGGCGCAGCCTGATCCAGTCCGGCGCGGTGGTGTGCGGCGGCACCGACGCGCCGGTGGAGAAGGGCGATCCCTTGATCGAGTTCTACGCGGCCATCTATCGTCATGCCCTGAACGGCTTCGCCGGGCCGGAGTGGGGACTGGACCAGACCGTCAGCCGGGCGCAGGCGCTGGGCATGTTCACCACCTCGGCCGCCTGGGCGATCGGGCGCGAGCGGGAGCTGGGTGCGCTGACCGTCGGCCGCCGCGCCGACCTCACCGCCTTCTCCCGCGATCTGATGACCGCCGCACCCGTCGATATTCCAGGGGCGAAGGCGACCTTGACGGTGATCGCCGGCGCGGTGGTGCATGGCGGCTGATTTCGCCGCGTGCCCGCGCCTCGCAGGCAAGGCCGCCGTCGTGGTCGGGGCCGGTCAGACCGCCGGCGAGACCATCGGCAACGGCCGCGCCACAGCCTTGCTGTTCGCCCGCGAAGGTGCGCGGGTGCTGTGCGTGGACCGCGATCTCGCTTCGGCGCGCGAGACGGTCGCTTTGATCGCCGCCGAAGGTGGCGAGGCTTATCCGTTCGCCGCCGACATCACCCGCGAGGCGGACTGCGCGGCGCTGCCGGCCGAAGCCGTCGCGCGGCTCGGGCGACTGGATATCCTGCACAACAATGTCGGTATCGGGACCGGCGACGCGCCGGTGCATCGGCTGGAAGAGGACGCCTGGGACCGCATCATCACCGTCAGCCTCAAAGGCCTCTTTCTGACCCTCAAACACGCCCTGCCGGTGATGCGCGACCAGGGCGGCGGCTCGATCGTCAATATCTCATCCGTGGCGTCGATCGCGGCGTCGAACCTGGTGGCCTATGGCGTGGCCAAGGCCGGCGTGAACAAGCTGACCACCACCACCGCGGCCACCAACGCCCGGCACATGATCCGCTGCAACGCCATCCTGCCCGGCCTGATGGACACGCCCATGGCCATCGAAAGCATAGCCCGGGCCAGCGGCGAGAGCATCGAAGCGGTGCGCGCGGCCCGCAACGCCCGCGTGCCGCTGGGCGGTCGGATGGGAACCGCCTGGGACGTCGCCTACGCCGCTCTGTTTCTGGCGTCCGACGAAGCCAAATTCATCACCGGCGTGTTGCTGGCCGTCGATGGCGGCGCGTCGGTAAGAGTGGGCTAGGCGATGCTTTCCCTCACCTTTATGGGGAGGGTCGAGACGGAGCGAAGCGCAGTCCGGGGTGGGGAAGTCGCCTTAAGCGCCCCACCCCGGTCGCTACCGCGACTCGCCCTCCCCAGGAGGGGAGGGATGGTTTGGGCTAGGCGCGGCGGTTGACCGCGAAATCGGCGAGGGCCTCAAGCCCGTCGCGCCAGTCGTTTTTGGGAAAGACGCTCAAGGCCGCCTTGGCGTTTTCGGCATAGTCG
>JAYTRF010000306.1:0-3213 GCA_043746375.1 Caulobacteraceae bacterium
ATCCCGGCTGGCCAGATTTCCGTGGGCGGGGCGTGGGCGTTCGTGGTCGTCTGCAGCCTGGTCAGCCTCACCATCCTGCTGACATTGAACCTGATGAGCCTTTTTCTCGGCGTCGCTTCGCTGGCCCTGGTCGGGGCCTATCCATTCATGAAGCGGGTTACCTGGTGGCCGCAGGCGTGGCTCGGGCTGACCTTCAACTGGGGCGCCTTGCTCGGTTTCGCGGCGGCGCGGGGCGGCCCGGCATCGGCCAGCGTGCTGACCCTTGCCGCGGGCGCCATCGCCGGCGGCGCGCAGGTGTCGGTGTTCACTCCGGGGTTGCCGCTGGCGGCCGGGCTCCTCTACGCGTCGGGGATCGCCTGGACGCTTGGCTATGACACCATTTATGCGGTGCAGGATCTGGAAGACGACGCCCTTGCTGGGGTGAAATCATCGGCGCGCCGCCTGGGCCGCAAGGCGCCTCGTGCGGTGCTGGCCTTCTATGCGGCAAGCCTCGGACTTGCCCTTGCTGCCTGGCGCATCGGAGGCCTTGGCTGGCTCTTTCTACCCCCAGCAGCGCTCTGTGGCGCTCAACTGGCGTGGCAGGCGCGGCGTCTCAGGCTCGACGATCCCGCCCTGGCGCTGCGCCTGTTCAAGTCGAACGTATTGGCCGGCCTGGCGCTGTTTGTCGCCATAATCGCGGGTCATTGGCGCGGCTAACATTACCGCGATTTGTCTTGGCGAGCCGGCCGCGCCGGGACAGTGAAGGCGCGGCGCCTAATTGTTTCATTGAGGAGCGCGTCCCCTGTTAGCCCTGATCGCCACCCTTGCGCTACTCGCACCTTCGTTTCAGCTTCCGAGCCTGCCGCCGATACGACGCGATCCACAGATCAGCTATGTCGACCGCTCTGGCGTCCTCATCGGCGTGCGCGGCGGGCGCTATCCGCCACCGGTGGATATCGCCAGTTTGCCTGGCTTCGTGCCGGCCGCCTTCGTGGCCATCGAGGATCGCCGGTTCTATTCGCACGCCGGCTTCGACGCGCTCGGTATGGCCCGCGCGGTGATCGCCGACCTGGGTGAGGGCCGCGCGGCGCAGGGCGCCTCGACGATCACCCAACAACTGGCGCGCAATCTGTTTCTCAATTCCGATCCGACCCTCGAACGCAAGGCGCGCGAGCTGATGCTGGCCGTTGAGCTTGAGCAGAAATACAGCAAACGGCAGATCCTCGGCCTTTACCTCAGCCGGGTCTATTTCGGGGCCGGCGCCTACGGTATCGAGGCCGCCGCCCATCGATATTTCGATAAGCCGGCTGCGCGACTGACTCTGCGCGAGGCGGCGATGCTGGCGGCGCTGATGAAGTCGCCGACCGACTACAACCCCGTCGAGCAGCCGGAGCGTTCTGCCGCCCGCACCGTACTGGTCCTTGATGCGATGGTGGAAACGGGCGCAATCACCGTAGCGCAGCGCGCCAAGGCTTTGGCCCAGCGGCCGCGTGTCTGGCGCGAGGCGCCAGACGCTCCGGCGCAATATTTCGTCGACTGGCTCGATGGCGAGACGCGGGCGCAGGTCGGCGCGCCAAGACAGGACCTGGTTGTCGAGACCACCCTCGACATGCCGGCCGAAACCGCCGCTGCGCACGACGCAGAGGTCGAGGTCACGCGCTTCAGTCGCCAGGGCGCGACCCAGGCCGCCCTGGTCTCAGTCGATGGAGCGGGCCGCATTCGCGCGCTGGTCGGCGGCGTCGACTATGCCGCCAGCGCGTTCAACCGCGCTATCGATGCTCATCGCCAGGCAGGATCGGCATGGAAGCCGTTCGTCTATCTGGCGGCCATGGAGGCCGGCCGGACGCCCGACACGATCATGATCGACGAGCCGGTGACCATCGATGGCTGGTCGCCGCGCGATTTCGAGCCGACCTTCCTGGGCCCCATCCCCCTGTCCCGTGCGCTCGCCCAATCGGTGAACACCGTCGCGGCGCGCCTGGCGGACGAGATAGGCCGCGACAACGTCGCCAACGTCGCCCGCCGGCTCGGCATCGTCACCACCATCAATACCGACCCGGCCATGGCCCTGGGAACCAGCCTCGTGACCCCTCTGGAGATGGCGCGCGCCTATACCGCCTTCGCCAACGGAGGCAATCGCGTCGCCGTCTATGGCATCGAGCAGATCCGCACCGCCGCCGGCCAGGTTCTCTGGCGTCGCCCGCCTACGCCGCCGCAGCCGGCGATCGCCAATCCCCCGTTGAGCGAAATGGATCAGATGCTGCGTGGCGTGATCGCGTCGGGCACCGGCGTGCGGGCGACCATCCACGGCTATGATCTTGCCGGCAAGACCGGCACGGCCTCGGACTTCAAGGACGCCTGGTTCTGCGGCTTCACCGGCGGCCTGACCACGGTGGTATGGATCGGCCGCGACGATGACAAGCCGATGCGCGGCGTCACCGGCGGCAGCGCCCCGGCGGAACTGTGGCGCGCCTACATGGTGCGAGCCGTAAAGCGTTTCGCGATCACCCCAATTCCCTTTGGACCCGCCGCCCCCCCACCACCGCCGCCAGCACCCCCACCAGCGGTCGAGCCATTGCCGGCTCCCGCGTACACTCCGCCCTACACGACACAAGCCCCACCGCCGACCTGATCGTTTTGACGGCGGCGCCGAGCGGTCGTCGCACGACCCTGCCGCCGGGTGATGCTTTCAGGTCCGCGCGTCTCGGGCTAAACCCTCGAAATCGCCCTTCAAGGAAAGCACAGACCCATGAAACTCGACTCTTCCATCGCAGCCGTGGTCACCGGTGGCGCGTCCGGGCTAGGCGAGGCGACAACGCGAGCGCTGGCGGCTCAGGGCGTCAAGGTGGCCATCTTCGACATGAACGAAGCCAAGGGTGAGGAAGTCGCGGGATCGGTCGGCGGGGTGTTCTGCAAGTGCAATGTCACCTCCGACGAAGAGGTCGACGCTGCCTTCGCCAAGGCCCGGGCGGCCCACGGCCAGGAGCGGGTGCTGATCAACTGCGCCGGCACCGGCAATGCCGCAAAAACCGCCGGCCGAGACCGCAATACCGGTGAAATTCGCCACTTTCCCATGGCGGCATTCAACATGATCATCCAGATCAACCTCGTCGGCACGTTCCGGTGCATCGCCAAGAGCGCGGCCGGGATGCTCAGTCTCGAGCCGCTTGAAGATGGCGAACGCGGGGCCATCGTCAATACGGCCTCGGTAGCTGCCGAGGATGGTCAGATGGG
>JAYTRF010000307.1:0-7550 GCA_043746375.1 Caulobacteraceae bacterium
GCCGCCGGTCGGCTGCGAGGGAAAGGCGTCAGCGTGCAGGCGCCGGTCGTCCTTGCGTGGGCTGGCGGCCGCCTCGCGGGCGTCCCGGGGGCGAAAGCTGGTGCGTCCCCGCTCCAGCGCCGGGATGTAGCGCGGCGCCAACTCATCGATCAGGTCCAGCGCCCAGCCGGCATAACGGTTCATCAGCGCGCGCAGGGCCACCTTGTGAGCCGTCGCCCCGCGCACCACTGCGCCCCTGGGATCGAGACTGACATTCTTGGCCCGTCCATCCGATAGGCTCGCCGACAGAAGAACCGACTCGGCGTTGGTGAGGACGAACGGCCGGCCGGGCAGCACCACTATGCCTTCCGTTTCCAATTGCCGGACAATGGGCTCGGACATTGCGCGCTAGCCGCCTCCCATCGGGAGCGCCGGTCGTCTGGCAGGCCTGCCGGTCACTACCGGCCCCCGGCGCCGGTGATTTCCTTGATCAGGCCCTGGACCAGCGGCTTGGCCCCCGCACCCCACAATACCTTGAGATGTTCGAGCGTACGCGCCGCAGGTCCCTCGAATTTCCACTCGCAGCCTTCGAAGCGGCAGTCGCGAAAGCTGGGAGGCTCGCCCCCCGCGTAGACCAGTCGGCACTGGCGAAACTCGCAGCCGACGAAGGCTTCGCCGTCCAGGTTTACGGTTTCGTGATTGTAGGTCGCCGGACCTGGCACGCGGGCGTTTCCTAGTCGCGCCGGCTCTCATCTTCCGGCGCTGGCGCATCGCCTGCGGCGGCTCGCTCCTTGGCTTCCTTCTTCAACGCGGCCTTCTCCGCCGCCTTGGCGGCCTTGATGCGTTCGCGGTCCATGCGTTCGAATTGATAGTTGGGCTTACGGGCCATGCTGGGGCGTTCCTGTAGCACGAGGAGTCTTGGTTCCTGCACGCCGTCGCCGATCCGGCGGGTATTTGCAAGCGGATCGACCGGGAATGGTCTGTGGGCTATGGCCATCTCCATGGACGCCGACGACCGACTGGAGAGCGCCCGGCGCCTGCTTGTCGCCGGAACGCCGGGGGATGTCGCCGCGGCGATCGAGCACCTGGACGCCGGGGCGGCGCTGGGCGAGGCGCCAGCCTCCTGTCTGCTGGCCGTGCTCGCGGGGGCCGGTATCGGGCGAGCGCGGGACTTTCGCTCCGCCATCGCCCACCTGCGCAACGCGGCGCGGGCCGGGTCGCCATTGGCCATCGGCCAGCTTGAAGTTCTTGCCCCCGCAGAGGGCGAAGACATTACCGAGGTTTGGGGCCGCCCGTGCCAAAAGCGGGTGCTGTCGGCTTCGCCCCGGATCGTAGCCATCGACAACTTCCTCAGTTCGGCGGCCTGCGACTGGCTGATAGCGCGCGCGGGCGCCCGGCTCTCGCCTGCGGCCGTCTTTGGCCAGACCGAGAAGGCTTCGGATCCTGGCGCCAGCCGCACCAATCGCGCATTTGAATTCGAGCTCTTCGACCTCGACCTGGTGGTGGTGATGACCCGCGCCCGCATAGCCGCCACTGTGGGGGCCCCGGACGGGGCGTTGGAGACCTCGCAAGTTTTCAACTATCGCCGTGGCCAGCGCTTCGCTCGTCATCACGATTGGCTGGACCCCGGCGTGCCCGCCCAGGCCGCCGATATCGCCCGGTTCGGGCAACGGGCGGTGACCTTCCTCACCTATCTCAACAGCGACTTCGACGGCGGCGAGACGGAGTTTCCGCGGCTCGGCCTGCGCCACAAGGGCGCTGCCGGCAGCGCGCTCTATTTCGGCAATCTCGACGCCGCCGGCGCCGGCGATCCCCGCACCGTTCACGAGGGCCTTCCGCCCACGCGCGGCGAAAAGTGGCTTTTGTCACAGTGGATCAGGAACCGGGCGCGGGTTTGAGAGCCCGCCCTCAGCGGCAGAAGGACCACCGCGATCTTGCCACCTCCCCGTGGCAGGCGTAGCAACCGCCCCCTCATATCAAAATGGAGACGAGGCGATGGGATATCGGGTCGCCGTGGTCGGGGCCACCGGCGCCGTGGGCCGCGAGATGCTCAACATTCTCGAAGAAGTCGATTTTCCCGTCGATGCGATGCACGCCATCGCCTCCCGGGCCTCACTGGGTGTCGAGGTCGGCTGGAAGGCCGGGGTGGTCAAATGCGAGGACATCGCGCAGTTTGATTTTTCCCGCGTCGATGTCGTGCTGATGAGCGTCAGCGCCGAGTTATCGCGCACCTGGGCCGAGAAGATCGGCGCCGCCGGCCCGATCGTGATCGACAACTCATCGGCCTGGCGGATGGACCCCGACGTGCCGCTGATCGTGCCGGAGGTGAACCCGGACGCCATCGAAATCGCCCGGCGCAAAATGATTGTCGCCAACCCCAACTGCTCCACCGCGCAACTGGTCGTGGCGCTTAAGCCCCTGCACGACGCTGCGCGGATCAAGCGCGTGGTCGTCGCCACCTACCAGTCGGTCTCCGGCGTCGGCAAGGAGGGCATGGACGAGCTGTGGAACCAGACCAAGGGCGTCTTCGTGCTGGGCCCCTCCGAGCCGAAGGTGTTCGCCAAGCAGATCGCCTTCAACGTCATCCCGGCGATCGGCGATTTCCGCGACGACGGCTACACCGACGAGGAAGCCAAGATGTGGGACGAGACCCACAAGATGCTCGATCCCGATATCGCCCTTACCGTGACCTGCGTTCGCGTTCCGGTAATGGTCGGCCACGGGGAGGCGGTGAATATCGAGTTTCATGAACCGCTCGACGAGGAGGATGCGCGCGACATCCTGCGCGAGGCGCCGGGGATCATGGTCATCGACAAGCGCGAGGCCGGCGGCTTCATGACCCCCAAGGAGGCTCAGGGGGAGTTCGCTGTCTATGTCTCGCGCATCCGCCGCGATCCGACCGTCGAACACGGTCTTTCGATGTGGATCGTCTCCGATAATCTGCGCAAGGGCGCGGCCCTGAACGCGGTGCAGATTGCCGAGCTCCTGGCCGAACGCGGCCTGATCGGACGCAAGGTCCTGGCGTGAGCCGAGGCGCCGCGGCGCCCGACGTTGGGCGCCAGGCGCTGATCGCCGGCGTCGGTTGCTATGTGCTCTGGGGCGCCTTGCCGATCCTGTTCATGATCATGGGCCGGGCAGGGGCCAGTTCGTGGGAGATACTGGGCCAGCGCGCGATGTGGTCGGCGCCGTGGGCTGGCCTGTTGGTGATGCTCGCCGGCCAGGGCGCCCAGGTGAGGCGCGCCTTCGCGCGGCCGGGGACCCTTGCCCTTCTGGCGCTCTCGGCGACGCTGATCGCCAGCGGATGGTCAGTCTATATTTGGGCCGTCAACCACGGCCGCAACCTTGAGGCCAGCCTGGGCTATTACATCAATCCCCTGCTCAACATGGCCGTTGGCGCCGTGCTGTTTCGCGAACGCATCGACCGCTTCGGGGCCGCTGCGATCAGCTTGGCCGTCGTCGGGGTCATCCTGCAGACCATCGCGCTGGGTCGCCTGCCGGTGGTCTCGCTTGTCCTCGCCCTGACGTTCTGGGGCTACGGCATCATCCGCAAACGCATCGACATCGACGCCCAGAGCGGCCTTTTCATCGAGTGCCTGTTGCTCGCTCTGCCGGGTTTGGCCCTGGTGCTTTGGATGGCGCACGCAGGCGGTGCGGTATTCGGCCGCTCACTTGGCGCGTCGCTGTTGATGGCCACGACCGGCCCCGCCACCGTGATCCCGCTGGCCCTGTTCGCCTGGACGGCGCGGCGACTGACCTTTTCGACCATCGGGTTTCTGCAGTTCATCGGCCCGACGATCGGCTTCTTCGTCGGCATCGCGACCGGCGAGACCCTCACCCCGCTGCGCGCGATCTCCTTCCTGTTCATCCGGGCCAGCGCCGCGGTATTCGTCGCCGGCGCCTGGCGGGCCGCGAAGCGCGGCCTTGCTCCCCATGAAGCAATGGAGCTGTCGCCAGCGCCTAATACCGATAATGGTCCGGCTTGAACGGGCCCTGCTCGGGGACGCCGATGTAGTCGGCCTGGGCTTTGGAAAGTTGGGTCAGCTTGGCGCCGAGCTTGCCCAGATGCAGCATGGCGACCTTTTCATCGAGGTGCTTAGGCAGGGTGTAGACGCCGACCTTGTAGGCTCCGGCATTGGTCCAAAGCTCGATCTGGGCCAGCGTCTGGTTAGTGAAGCTGGCGCTCATCACGAAGCTTGGATGGCCGGTGGCGTTGCCGAGATTGACCAGGCGGCCCTCGGAAAGGACGATGATCTTCTTGCCGTCCGGGAACTCCACGTGGTGGACTTGCGGCTTGATCTCGTCCCACTTGAAGTTGCGCAAGCCGCTGATCTGAATCTCGGAATCGAAGTGACCGATGTTGCAGACGATGGCGTTGTTTTTCATTGCGCGCATGTGATCGACGGTGATCACGTCCTTGTTTCCGGTCGCGGTGACGAAGATGTCGGCGGTGGCGACGGCGTCTTCGAGGGTGCGGACCTCATAGCCCTCCATCGCCGCCTGCAGCGCGCAGATCGGGTCGACTTCGGTGACGGTCACGCGCGCCCCGCCCTGGCGCAGGGAGGCCGACGACCCCTTGCCGACATCGCCATAGCCGCAGACCACGGCGACCTTGCCGGCCAGCATCACGTCGGTGCCGCGGCGGATGGCGTCAACCAGGCTCTCACGGCAGCCGTAGAGGTTGTCGAACTTTGACTTGGTGACGCTGTCGTTGACGTTGATGGCCGGGAACGGCAACTCGCCACGCTCGGCCATCTGGTAGAGCCGGTGGACGCCGGTGGTGGTCTCCTCCGAGACCCCTTTGATCGAGTCCCGGATGGCGGAATAGAAGCCAGGTTTCTCCACGAGCGTCCGCTTCATCACCGCGTAGAGGGCTTCCTCTTCCTCGTTGTCCGGATTGTTGAGCACGGTCGGATCCGCTTCGGCCTTGGGGCCAAGCACGGTGAGCAGGGTCGCGTCGCCTCCGTCGTCGAGAATGAGGTTGGCGTAGGCGCCGCCGTTCCATTCAAAGATCTTGTGGGCGTATTCCCAGTACTCGGCGAGGCTCTCGCCCTTGGTGGCGAATACCGGCGTTCCGCTGGCGGCGATGGCCGCCGCGGCGTGATCCTGAGTCGAAAAGATGTTGCACGATGCCCAGCGGACCTGGGCCCCCAACGCCTGCAGCGTCTCGATCAGCACGGCGGTCTGGATCGTCATGTGAAGGGATCCGGCGATCCGCGCGCCGGCAAGGGGCTTGTCGTGGCCGAACTCCGCGCGCAGGGCCATCAGCCCTGGCATCTCGGTTTCGGCGATCTCGATTTCCTTGCGGCCCCAGGGCGCGAGAGCGATGTCCTTGACGAGGTAGTCGGCCAATTGGGTACGGGCTCCGCATGCGATCGGGACGGCTCTATAGACGCCCCGCCAGAAGCTCGCAACATGATATAAGGAAATCCTTATATCTCTATGGCCGCAGCGCCGAATGATGCGCAAGCCGGTCGCCGCCCCAGGCTGGCCGACCGATACCCGAACGAATCCCCGCTCATCGATGAGGTCAGCGCGACTAGCGATCTTCCTCGAATCTATTGGCGACCAACTCAGACAAAGCCGCCACGGCGATGTCGGCCTGAACGCCGCTGGCGCTGATCTGGATCGTTGCGCCGGGGCCGGCGGCGAGCATCATCAGGCCCATGATCGAGCGGGCGTCAACGCTCTGGTCGTCGCGGGTGACGCTGATCTCAGCATCGAAACTGCTGGCGAGCTTGACGAACTTGGCCGAGGCTCTCGCATGCAGGCCCCTTTCGTTGACGATGTCGACGCTGGCCGATGCGCTCACTTCTCGCCGGCCAAAACGTAAGAGGCGACCGAGATGTATTTTCGCCCGGCTTCCTGCGCGCGCGCAACGCAGACGCTCAAGGGTTCGCGGGTCCTGACGCTGGCCAGCTTGATGAGCATGGGCAAATTGAGGCCGGCGATCACCTCCGCCTTGGTCTGCTCCATGACCGAGATGGCCAGGTTCGACGGCGTGCCGCCGAACATGTCGGTGAGCAAGATGACACCGTCGCCTGTGTCGACCGCAGTGCAGGCGCGCAGGATATCGCGGCGACGACGCTCCATGTCGTCATCGGCCCCGATGCAAATGGCCACGACGCCGGTCTGCGGACCGACGACATGCTCCATGGCATAGACGAATTCTTCGGCCAGCCGCCCGTGCGTGACAATCACGAGCCCGATCATTCAAGATGGCCCAACGGCAAGCCCCTAAGCGCCCAGCAGTCGCTCGGGCGGCGCGAGGAGCGCTAGATACCCCGGTTGGCGCCGGCGTCCAAGATGTTCGAGGCAGTGGCGCAGTTTCGCCGGGCCTGACGCCTCAAGGGGGACGATGTCGATCGTCGCGACGCCGATGCCAAGCAGCGTCTGGGCGGCAAAGTCCGGGTGGCGTTCGACGGCTGCGGGGGCTGCCACGCAACGGGCCAGGATCAGAATTTCCGCAATGCCGACAGAGGCGACGACAAGGATTCCAACGCCGCGCGCCTCGATCCGGCCGCTCAGGGCATCGGGCGCGCGGCCATAAAGGCGGCCATCGGAGACAAACACCACCGTCCGATCATCGCTGACCAGGCTCAAGCCCTCGCTCATCGCCCGCAGGGCCAGGTCACTCTTCCCAGCTCCGGAGTCGCCCTCGATCATGACGCCGCGCCAAAGACCCGCGACGCGAAGGGCCAGCAGTCCCGCGTGGCGAATGACCGTCGATGGCTGGGCGTCGCTCATGCCAGGGGCAGGGTGACGGTGAAGCGAGCGCCGGCAACCCGGTTTTCGTCCTGGCGATTCTCGGCGTGGATCGCGCCGCCGTGGGCCGTGGCGATCTGCCGGGCGATGGCCAAGCCAAGACCAGAGTTGGCGCCGAAAGCCGCGCCCTTCGGCCGCGATGTGTAGAATCGCTCGAACACCGTCTCCAGATTTTCCGGAGGCATCCCCGGCCCATCGTCCTCGACGGTCACCACGGCCTCGCCCTTCTGCCGGTGCAAGCCAACGCGGACCTCGCCGCCTTTGGGACTGAATGAGCGGGCGTTGTCGATCAGGTTGCGGAATATCTGGCCAATCGGACCCTCACTGGCTGAAACTCGCAACGAACCTCCCGGCGGTGGCGGGATGAACCGGACGTGCGCTTCCCCGGGCTGAACGGTGGCCTCGTAGAAAGCGCAGATGTCGCTGAGCAGCGGCTGCAGGTCGAGCGGCCGGCGCGCCTCCCTGGCAAGTTCCGCGTCGAGACGCGAGGCGTTGGAGATGTCCGTGATCAGACGGTCAAGACGGCCGACGTCCTGCTTGAGGATGGCCAACAGTCGCTCGCGCTGCGCTACCTGCTTGACGATTTCGAGAGTCTCGACGGCCGAGCGGATCGAGGTCATCGGATTGCGCAATTCGTGGGCTACGTCGGCGGCGAAGCGCTCAATCGCCTCCATGCGGTCAGAAAGGGCGTGGGTCATGCCCTCCAGCGAACGCGCCAGATCGCCAAGTTCGTCGTTGCGCCTGGCCAGATCCGGCAGCTGGATGGCTCTGGCCCGCGACAGCCGAACGCGGTCCGCCGCTCGAGCCAG
>JAYTRF010000308.1:0-3806 GCA_043746375.1 Caulobacteraceae bacterium
GTTCAGAGCTGCGGCGGCGAGGAGCAGTCGGCGAGGGTCCATGCCGAGAAGGTTAAGCAGAATGGGTAATGGAGTGTTAATCCCGCCCTTCGATGGTCATGGCTGCTTACGGGAGCGACTTCGACTCGGATGACATCGCAAGGCGCATGGGCATCGCCGGAATCCTCTGCGGCAGAGGATGGCGTCTGGGCGGTGCGACCACGCTACGCCCCGTCGGATCTGCCCACCCTGTTATGGCGCGAACGCCGGCTGATGCTGACGACCTTCGCCGTTGTCCTGCTGATCGGGGTGGCCTTCGCATTGTCGTTCAAGACGCTCTATCCAGCCCATTCGAGCGTGCTGGTCCGGCTCGGCCAGGAGTACGTCTATG
Organism: Caulobacteraceae bacterium; assembly: GCA_043746375.1. Classification (GTDB taxonomy): domain Bacteria; phylum Pseudomonadota; class Alphaproteobacteria; order Caulobacterales; family Caulobacteraceae; genus Acaudatibacter. The sequence goes on from JAYTRF010000308.1 coordinate 371, forward strand.
AACCGCGCTCGGGGGACGCGGGCCGCGGGGCCGTTCCGGCCGGCAATCAGGTGCTCGAATCCGAAACAGATATTCTTGGCAGCGACGCGCTGAAGCTTCAGGTGGTGCGTGACTTGGGCCTCGGCCGCCTGTACCCGGCCAAGGCGCATGATTTCGCGGTGGCTACGCCCCAGACCCAGCAGCACATGATCGGGGCGGCTGCGGTAGCGCTTGGGCGGCGGCTCAACATTTCCACGACACCCGACACGCCGGTGATCAATTTGACCTATTCCGATCCGGATCCGAAGACAGCGGCCCTGGTGCTAAACACGCTGTTGGCGGACTATCTGGTCTATCGGCGCTCGGTGTTGCTGGCCCCCACTGGAGACGCCCTCAAGGCCGAGAGCGCGGCTCTTGAGAGCCGGCTCTCGATGGCCGACGCCGCCTACCAGAACTTCCTGACCGCCAATCAGATCGGTGACTTCGACGCTGAGAAAGCCTCCCTGTCGCAGCTCGAGAGTCAGATTGAGCAACAGCGATACGCCGCAGCCGCCCAGCTGCGCGAAAGAAGCGGGCGCTTGGCGGCGCTTGATGCGGGTCTGGGCCAGATACCGCAGGAGGTGGGCCTCTACCGCGATGTCGATAATTCCGCCGGCGCCAAGCTGGCTGAACTCGAACTCCAGCGCGAGCAGTTGCTGTCGCGTTATCAGCCGGGCGCCCAGCCGGTGCGCGATATCGACGCGCAAATCAGCCAGCTTCGCTCCGCGGTGAGCGCCGGTCGCGTGCAAGGGCCGGGCGGCGTGCGCACCGGCGTCAATCCGGTCTACCAGAGCCTGCAGACCGACACCCTGCAGTCGGCCGCCGAGCTGGCCGCAGCCCGCCAGAACCTTGCCGCGCTCGAGGGCCAGCAGCAACAGATCACCCAGCGCCGCCTGCGCCTTGACGCTCTGGAGCCAACTTTCCGGGCGCTCAGCCGTGATCGTGATGTGCTGGCGAACAGTGTCCGCGACCTGACAGTCAAACAGGAGCAGGACCAAGCATCACGGCAGATTGGCGCCACCACCAACGACGACATTCGCGTCGTCGAGCGGGCATACCCACCGATACAGGGCAAAAGTCTGCGCAAGCCGATGATGGTCATGGCCCTTCTGTTCGCCGGATTTTGCGCGGTTTGCGCGGGCCTGTTGCGAATGGTTTTGCGCCCAGGATTGCCGACACCCGCCCTGGCGTCCCGTACGCTGGAACTTCCGATTCTGGGCATGGCCTCGATGAAGGCCTGATACGCCGGTGCGCTGCATGCCAACGGCCGATTAGGTTAGGGTCAATCCTTTAGACCTCGCGGCGATTCGAAGATGATCGATCTGAGCGCCGAAATGGCGGAACTGTGGGCGAGACTGGCAGGTTCGGCCCCTGGTCGCGCGCGCGCCATCCAGTTCGCTGCGGCCACTGCGGGCGAGGGTGTCTCCACCATCGCGCGGGAGTTCGCCTTCTTCGCAGCCGCCCACGCGGGCAAGCGTGTCTGGCTGGTCGATCTCGATGTGCTCGGGGAGGCGCAGGTGCTGAGCATCGGCGCCGCGCCTGAGCGGTACGGCCGGCTGGGCCCCGCATCGTCAGCTTCCCCGGATGGTTCGGCGTTTTTCACCGTCCAGCCACCGCTGCGACGGCCGGATGGGCGCGCGTGGTCCGACGCCCGATATTTCGCAGCCTATGCGGTCGGAGACGTCAGCCTTTGGGTGACGCAGTTTCGGCGCGATGCGCTGAAGCCGCGCCAGAGCGTGCACATCCTCCCCAACGGCGCCTACTGGAACGCGCTGCGCCGCCATGCGGACCTTGTGGTCGTCGATGCCCCGCCCGCCGATCGATCGCAGGCGGTCCTAACGGTGGCGCCCTTCATGGAGGATACGGTCCTGGTGGTGGCCGCCGACCAGCGGGACGTAAAGGCTCCCGCCAAGCTGCGCGACGCCATCGCTGGCGCAGGCGGCCGCTGCTCGGGGCTGTTTTTCAACCGCGCCAACTTGGACTCGCCGAGTTTCCTGAACACGGCTTTCTAAGCCGAGCGGCCCGCGCCTCGCGCGGGAACCAGCACGCTTAGCCCTCGCGAACGCACGCCGGCGAGATCCATTCCCAGGGCCAAAGCCCCATACACCGCGGCCCCGACGCAGGATTTCAGCAGCAATTCCGGCAGTCCGCCCAGTGCGGGCAGGCGCATGACCACCAGCGCCATGATCAGTCCGGCGGCCCCTGATCGCACCATCGCGCCGACTGGGATAGGCAGCGCCAGGCAGCGGCGGCCGAGGGCAAACGAAACAGCGGCGCCCAAAGCATAGCTGGCCGCCGTGGCCCAGAGGGCCCCGTCTAGCCCAAAGCGCGGAATCAGCGCCAGGTTGAGACCAATGTTGGCGACCGCCGGGATTGCCATGGCCAGCAAAAGCATCCCTGTCCTGCGCGCCAGGGTGAAAGCCAGGTTTAGGTAGTAGATGGTGATCCCCGAGCAGAACGCGCTAAGAGCAATCCAGGGAGTCACATGGGCGGCGCCGCTGCTCAAGGCTGGGCCCACCAGGACGCTGGCGAGCGGTCCAGCCACCAGGGCAAGCCCGATTCCCGCCGGCACGGTGAGGGCGACGATGGCGCCGGACTGCTCCCGAGCCAGGGCGTCCATGGCGGATTTGCCACCGCGCTCCAGAGCCATGACCATTGCTGGACCGCCCGCCATGCCCATCCAGATGAACAGCACATCGAGCGTGCGGTTCGCGAGGCTGTAGCCGGCGTGATAGACGCCGACCGCGCGATCGCCGAGGAAGGCGGCGAGCAGGAAGCGATCAACGGTCGACAGCAGGGCAATGAACACCAGCGACGCGGCGATCGGCAGGCCGTAGGCGGCATAGGCGCGGGCCCGAGCCGGCTCAAAACGCCCGCTGCGCATTTGGCGTAATTCTGCGGGGAGTGCCCAGGCGAGGCATACTGCGGCGACCATGCCAAGGGCGGCGATGGCGCCGGCGGCCTGATAGCCGATGACGATCAATCCCAAGCCGATTGCCAGGCCGCCCACGGTCAAGATCATGTCCAGGCGCGCGGCGGCGCCGACCTCGCCGGCGGCGCGTCGGCGTTCCTGGATCAGCTTGATCAGGCTGCGGGCGAGGATCGAGGCCATCCCCGCAGCCACCGCGACCTTGGCTGCGAGCGGCGCCGGCCACAGCAGGCACGCCGCGACCGAAATCGCTGAGAACAGGAGGGCTGTCGCCAACCAAGCCCGGTAAAGCGTGGCGAAATGTCCCGCAATCTGTCCCGACTGGGTGGCGCGCGCGTAAAACCGCGCCATCGCCGCCTCCATCCACGAGAAGAACAGCGTGTGCGCCAGATTCATCGCGGAAAAGCCGAGCGCGTAAATTCCGTACTGCGCGGGACTGAGCATCCGCGTGAAGGTGACAATGGCCAGAACGCCGATGACGCCCTGGAC
>JAYTRF010000309.1:0-3032 GCA_043746375.1 Caulobacteraceae bacterium
CAGAACCGCAAGGGGATCAAGCGGATCGCCCGTGAGCTGGGGGTGGCGCGTGACACGGTGCGCAAGGTGCTGCGGCCCCAAGTCACCGTGTTCAGCTACAAGCGGGCGAGCCGGCCACTGCCGAAGATTGGGCCGTGGGTTGAGACCCTGACCGGTCAGCCTCCATGTCTGCCATGGGCGCCGCGTCTGCCCGCCCGTCCTAGGCAGGATGCGAGTCGGCCGGTTAACAAGGACTATATAGCTAGCCGCCCGATCGCATTAATCCGTGCTCAGACAAGCACTTATGGAACTCAAAATTCGGGCGCATGTCTACACCTCGGCTAGAATTATTGTATACCTTGTGAGTACCATCATCATAGTAAGCGTCGAAATCAGAAAAAGAAGCATCTGCGGTGTTTGGCGTGCTATGAATTACATCCAAACAATATTTTACAACGGCTCTAATTTGAACACCTTGTGACGCTGACTGTGACGGCGGAAATGCCGCGCTCGGTGTTGCTGAAACGGCTGGCTGAGAACCCACCAGGATTAGCAGTCCCAAAAGAAACGCCATTTTTAGGCCCCCAGGCGCTCAATGGCGCGGTGAACATTCGACGCCACCCAGCGCCCGCCCCCCGGGGATTTCACGCCCCGGGCGTTCAAAGTCTCGGCAATCTTTCCATAGGTAAGGCCTCGGCCCGCATGGCCCGCAGATCGGCCGCCACGGGTGCCAGCGCGGCCAACGCGGCGGCCTTATTCGCCGTGGCCAGCACCTTCCCCTGAACCGCGCGATGGGCTCCCAGGGCTACGCCACGGGCCGCAAGCCGCGCGATCACCGGCTCTAGCGCCAGGTCGCGATGCCTCAGGCAATCCAGGCACGTCAGCCGCACGCCGGCACCATGCTGGCGGTAGTGGTCGAGGGGAACGCCGGCGTCGGGGAGTGTGCGCATCGGGCCAGATTGGCGCCTACCGAGGTCGGGGAGTCCCGCTGGTCGATCACGAATTGTTTCGCTGGACTTTGAAAAATGCACGTTTTCGAGCCGATGCGGGGACGAAAAGCGGGTACGCGACCGAATGACGTCCAGATTAGCTATTGTGTTTCAGTGACTTGCGCGACGGTAGTGGCGGTGACGGAGGGATTCGAACCCTCGGTACGGCTTTACACCGTACAACGGTTTAGCAAACCGCCGCCTTCAGCCACTCGGCCACGTCACCAGAAATCAGGCCCCGCCGAGATCGCCTGATCGCTCCAGGCGGCGCTCGGAAAATGCGCCTCGAACGCGCGCCAAGCCAAGGCGAGCGCGTTCGTCTCTTAGCTCAACTGCAGACCCTCGGCAACGACGCCTGGCCCGGCCCAGGTCTTGCTTACTGACAGGCCATAATGGCCGCCGTCACCCGACAATTCCGCGATCGCGCGCTCGAAGCAGACGCGCTGCTGGCGCCGGACCGCCGGCCCACGTCCCGATTGGAGACGCCGCGGACAGCCGCCGGGCCCCAATTCCTGACCGTTCCCGCAGAGCGCTCCAGACTGGAGCGACGCGGGCCGATGCGACCGCGGGACCTCACCCCAACCCGTCGCCGCCTCCACCGGTGGACCTTGCGCGCCACCGTGCGGCTCGCCGATTGCGCGGCGCTGCTTTGCGTGGCTTGGCTGACCGTGCTCACCGGCGCCCAAGGTGGTGGCGAACCAAGCGGACCGACGATCATGCCGCTGCTGGTGGCGATCGGCGTGCTGAGCTGGAGTCTGGGCGCCATCAACGCCTACGGATTTGGTCAGAAGGAGACCTTTGACCACCATCTGCGACGCCTTGCAGCAGGATTCGGTCTGGCTGCAGTGCTCATGGCAGGTCTGCTGGCGAGCCTGCGGCCAGGCGAGGCCCTCAACGAGATAGAACGTTGGTTCTTGCTCAGTTTTCTGGCCCTGGGGGGGATGCACAGTATCTGGTGGCTCAATGTCCGCGCCTGGCGCAGAAGCGGCAGGCTGACACCCAACATCGTTGTGGTCGGCGCCACAGCCAACGCCGAACGCCTGATCCGAAGGGCCCTTGAGAGCGGCGACGCCGCAGTTCTTGGCGTTTTCGACGACCGCCTGGATCGTGCGCCTGCTGACGTCGCCGGGGTGCCGGTGCTCGGTGACACCGACGCCCTGATCGGCCACCATGTCATGCCGTCCGTGGACCGGGTGGTGATCACCGTGTCATCGATGGCCAGGTCCCGGGTGCGAGAATTGATCGCGCGCCTCGCGGTGCTGCCCAACGAGATTATGCTTTTTGTCGATCACGACAGCGAGGCCGGCCGCCTGGCTGCGCTGTCGCGGATCGTCGACGCCCCCCTGGCCCGGGTATCGGGCGAACCCGGCGATGAGCGGCGCGCCTTCGTCAAGAGACTTCAGGATTTGGTCATCGGCGCGGCGGCCCTGGTGCTCGCCGCGCCGATCATGGCCGCCGTCGCCATGGCCGTGCGGCTCGACAGCCCCGGCCCGATCCTGTTTCGCCAGCGACGGCTCGGCTTCAACAACGAGCCGATCGTGGTCTGGAAGTTCCGCTCCATGTGCGCCGGCCTGGGCGACGCCTGCGCAACGCGCCAAGTCTGCGCGGGAGACGAGCGCGTCACCCGCGTCGGCCGGTTCATCCGCGCGACCAGCCTCGATGAACTGCCCCAGATCATCAACGTCCTGAAGGGCGAGATGTCGCTCGTCGGCCCCAGACCCCACGCGGTGGGGATGAGGACTGCGGGAACCGAAAGTTCGCGGCTGATCGCCGATTATGCCCATCGCCACCGGATGAAACCCGGCATCACGGGCTGGGCCGCGATCAACGGTTCACGGGGGCCGGTGGACACCCCGGAGGCGGTCCGCCGACGGGTGGCGTTGGATATCGAGTACATCGAACGCCAGTCGTTCTGGTTCGACCTGCTGATCATGGTCAAGACGCTGCCGTGCCTAATGGGCGATTCGAAGTCGGTCCGGTGAGCGCCGAAGCGCAGGCGATCGAGACGTCGAATACGCCTCGCATGTTCTGGCAAGGCGTCGTCGGCTATCTGCCGGTCAACCT
>JAYTRF010000310.1:0-1901 GCA_043746375.1 Caulobacteraceae bacterium
TCCGTGCAGATCTGTTGGCACCAGGCGTCGTCGACGGCGATCAGGGCGGTATCGCCCTTTCCCTGATTTAACAGGATGCGCTTTTTGGCGGCGACATAACCCACCATGTCGCCGTGCCGGTCGAGGTGATCGGGGGTGATGTTCAGAATGATCGCCACATCTGGTTTGAGGCTCGAGGTCAGGTCGAGCTGGTAGGAGGACAACTCGAGCACATAGACGGCGCCGCCGTGCATCGGCTCGACATCCAGGATGCTGACGCCGATGTTGCCGCCGATGCGGATGTCTCGGCCCGCTTCTGCGAGGATATGGCCGATCATCGCTGTTGTCGAAGATTTGCCGTTGGTCCCGGTAACCGCCACCACCCGGGGGCGCTTGTGTTCGGGCGCGGCCGCCACGGCCCGGGCGAAGAGTTCGATATCCCCGATGATTTCGACACCGGCGGCCCTGGCCTTGGTCACCACCCAGTGCGGCCGAGGGTGGGTGAGCGGCACTCCGGGGGCCACGACGAGGGCTGCAAAACGCGAAAAGTCTGCGGTTGAGAGATCTTCCAGCGCCAGACCTTGCGCCTTCGCCGCCTCCCGGCTGGCGTCGCTGTCGTCCCAGCCGACCACGTGCGCGCCGCCGGCGGTCAGCGCGCGCGCCGCCGCCAGCCCGCTGCGGCCAAGACCGAAGACGGCGACGGGCTTGCCCTCGAAGATGCCGACCGCGATCATGGTGCGCCGCTCACAGCCCCCTCATCTCAGCTTCAAAGTGGCCAGGCCGACCATGGCCAGCATCACCGCGACGATCCAGAATCGGGTGACGATGGTGCTTTCCGACCAGCCGAGCTTTTCGAAGTGATGGTGGATCGGGGCCATCAGAAAGATGCGCCGGCCGGTCCGTTTGAACCACTGAACCTGGATGATCACCGAGACCGTCTCGATGACGAACAGGCCGCCGACGATGCCCAGCACAATCTCATGCTTGGTCGCCACGGCCACCGCGCCGATGCCGCCGCCCAGCGCCAGCGAACCGGTGTCGCCCATCATGATCTTGGCCGGATGGGCGTTGTACCAGAGAAAGCCCAGGCCCGAGCCGACGATGGCGGCGCAGAATACCGCGATCTCCCCGGAACCCGGGACGAAATGGAGCTCCAGGTAGTTGGCGAAGACGAAGTTGCCGACCAGATAGGCGATCAGCCCGAACGTCGACGCGGCGATCATCACCGGTACCGTCGCCAGGCCGTCCAGGCCATCGGTGAAGTTCACGGCGTTGGAGGCTCCGACAATGATGAAGGCGCCGAACGCCAAGTAGAACCATGACAGGTCGAGAAGCGCCCGCTTGAAGATCGGAAACGCCACCGATGTCGAAAGGCTCGCGCCCTCGGGCGAAGGCAGGCCAAAGCGGACCATCAGCCACACCGCTATCAGGGCGACCGCTGCCTCGACGGAAAGGCGCACCCGCCCGGAAATTCCGTTCGAACTCTGGCGGGTGACCTTGGCGTAGTCATCCGTGAAACCCAGCGCGCCGAAGATCAGGGTGACCCCCAGCACGACCCAGACATAGATGTTGCCAAGGTCGGCCCATACCAGCGTGGCGACAGTGATGCCGGCCAGGAACATCAGCCCGCCCATGGTCGGGGTGCCTGCCTTCTCGGTGATGTGGCGGGCGATTCCGTCGCTGCGGATCGGCTGGCCCTTGCCCTGCTTGGACTGCATCCAGCGGATGAACCGCGAGCCCATGGCGACGACCACAAGCTGCGCCGTGGCGACCGCCATGCCGCCTCTGAAGGTCAGGTACCGCAGCAGGTTCAGCACCGGAACGTAGTGGTGATGCTCGGCGAGGCGCTGATAGAGCAGGTAAAGCATCGTTCAGCCGCCTCCCGGGGACGCGGCCGCAAGGTCGGCGATGGCCTGCGCCAA
>JAYTRF010000311.1:0-2909 GCA_043746375.1 Caulobacteraceae bacterium
GGGCGGTGGCGTCGAAGGACAGGATGTCAGCCATGCGTCCCGGTTCGATCGAAGCCCAGAACATCCTTCATGTCGTAGAGCCCCGGGGGCCGGCCCGCGACCCAGATCGCGGCGGCCAGCGCGCCGCGGGCGAACAGGCTGCGGTTTCGAGCGGAGTGGGACAGGGTGATGATCTCGTCCTCCGCCGCCAGCACCACCGAATGCTCGCCGACGATCCCGCCGCCGCGCATGACCGAAAAGCCGATCGCGCCAGGCGCCCGGGGTCCAGTCACGCCGTCGCGGGCGCGCTCCGAGGACTGAGCCAGCACGACGCCACGCCCCAGCGCGGCGGCTTCCCCCAACATCAGCGCGGTGCCCGACGGGGCATCGACCTTGCGGCGATGATGCGCTTCGAACACCTCGATGTCCCAGTCCGCCGCCTCCAGCGCCCGCGCGGCCTGTTCGACAAGGCCCAGCAGCAGATTGACGCCCAGGGAGAAGTTGCCGGACCGCACGATGGCGACCTTTTCGGCCTGGGCCGCGATCGCCGCCTCCTGTCCTTCGGAAAGGCCGGTCGATCCGATCACCAGGGCCGGGCCGCCGCGAGCGGCGCACGCCAACGCCAGGGCGATGGAAGCCGCGGGCGTGCTGAAGTCGACCACAACGTCAGCGACATCAAGCGCCTGCGCGGTGATCAGGGTGCGCGAGCCCAGGGTCTGGCCGGCCATCTCCGGCCGGTCGAACACGGCGGCGAGCTCGCAATCGTCTCGCGAGTCGATCAGGTCGATCACCGCCCGGCCCATCCGGCCCAGGGCTCCTGCGACGCCGATCCTGGTGCAAGGGCTGGGCGGCATGGGGTTCCGTGCTTTAAAGGTCCGCGCGCCTTGGCGCGGCAGGCGCCGAGGTGCAGGATGGCCGCGCTAGTTTCCCGCCAGAGGCGTCGCGGTCAATGACAATCGCCGGGCGCGCCCAGGAGAATACCCAATGAAGCTCTATTCCATCGACCTGTCGCCGTTCGCGGCGCGCGTCAGGGTCGCCATCTACGCCAAGAAACTGCCGGTCGAGATCGTCGCGCCGCCGGAGGGGGGCACCAAGTCCCAGGCCTATCTGGCGCTAAACCCTATGGGCCGGGTTCCGGTCCTGGCGGTCGGCGACGGCTTCGCCTTGCCGGAATCGGAGACCATCGTCGAATTCCTCGCGGACGCTTTCCCAGACTGCGGTCTGCGGCCCGAGACGCCGGAGGCCCGCGCCCAGGCGCGGCTGATCTCCCGGGTCGCCGAGCTCTATGTGTTCGCGCCCCTGCAGACCCTGTTCGGCCAGATGAACCCCGCGACGCGGAACGCCGCGATCGTCGATGAGGGCGCCGAGAAGCTGAAGGCCGGGCTGGTCCACCTGAACGTCTTCATGGGCGAGGGTCCGTATGCGGTGGGCGAGACGATCACCACGGCCGACTGCGCGCTGATCCCGATCATGTTCTTCATCCAGCTGGCCGGGCCGATGTTTGGCAAGGGCGACCTGTTGGCCGGTCTTATGAAGCTGTCGGACTATGCCGAGCTGTTGAAGATGGACCCTGTCGCCCAGAAGGTGGTCAGCGAAATGCAGGCCGGCCTGCGCGCCATGCAATCGGGCGGCTGAATACCTGTCGTATCAGGTCTAGCCCCAGATCACCCGGCGCGGTGATCTGGACGCGAAACCGGGTATCACTTTCCGGCGACGGGCCTTAGATCGCGATGATTTTGGATTAAATCTACCCAAAATCATAAACGTGATCGATTCCAACGTTTAGTGCGGGTTGCGGGCGGAAAACCGCTTCGCACTTTTCCTCAACCCGCTCTAGGGTGCCGGCCATTCACCGAGCGGGGGCCCATACCGCCACCCCCGCGCCGCCAAGGCTTCGAGCGATCTATGAGCGACAACGAAAGACGCACCTTCACCGACGACGAAGCGCTGGCGTTCCACAAATATCCGACGCCCGGCAAGATCGCGGTGACGGCGACCAAGCCGATGGCGACCCAGCGCGACCTCAGCCTGGCCTATTCGCCGGGGGTCGCGGTGCCAGTGCGGGCGATCGCCGAGAATCCGGATCTCGCCTATGACTACACCTCCAAAGGCAATCTGGTGGGGGTGATCTCCAACGGCACCGCCATCCTGGGCCTGGGCGATCTGGGCGCGCTGGCCTCCAAGCCGGTGATGGAAGGCAAGTCGGTGCTGTTCAAGCGCTTCGCCGATGTCGACGCGATGGATATCGAGATCACTTCGCGCGACCCCGACGAAGTCATCACAGTGGTGAAGAACATCGGCGCGACCTTCGGCGGCATCAATCTGGAGGACATCAAGAGCCCCGAATGCTTCCGCATCGAGACCGAGCTGCAGGAGCTCTTGGATATTCCGGTGTTCCACGACGATCAGCACGGCACGGCGATCATTTCGGCGGCCGGATTGATCAACGCCTGCGCCATCACCGGGCGCACTTTTGCCAATGTAAAGCTCGTTCTGTGCGGCGCCGGCGCGGCGGGCATCGCCTCGCTGGAACTGGTCAAGGCCATGGGCGTGCGGACCGAAAACTGCATCGCCGTCGACAACGTCGGAGTCATCTATCGTGGCCGCGAAAAGGGCATGAACCAGTGGAAGTCGGCCCACGCGGTGGACACCAACGCGCGCACCCTGGCCGACGCGCTCAAGGGCGCCGATGTTTTTCTTGGTCTTTCGGCCAAGGGGGCCCTGACCCAGAACATGGTCAAGACCATGGCCGATCAGCCGATCATCTTCGCCATGGCCAATCCCGACCCCGAAATCACCCCCGAGGAAGTCCACGCCGTGCGCCCCGACGCCATCGTCGCCACCGGACGGTCGGACTATCCCAACCAGGTCAATAACGTGCTTGGCTTTCCTTACATATTTCGCGGCGCCCTGGATGTGCGCGCCCGAAG
>JAYTRF010000312.1:0-6742 GCA_043746375.1 Caulobacteraceae bacterium
GCGGCGGCGAATCGGTCGAAGATCTCGGCGATGCGGCGCCTTTCACGGGCTTGGGTGGGTTTCGCCATGGCCTTGAGGATCGCGGATTTGCCGCCGCTCGCCAATGGCCTGCCGCGCCGTTAGTCTTGTCTTGCGATGGACGAGCCGCTGTACATGGACGCGGTGATCACCCCTCACCGCTCGCTGTCTCAGCGAGGGGTCATCGCCTTGATCGCCGTGCTCACCGCGATCAATTGCGCGACGGCCGCAGTCTTCCTGAGCCTTGGCGCCGCCTTGGTGCCGCTGTTCATTGGGCTTGACCTCGTGGCGGTGATCGTCGCGCTCGCGGCGAGTTATCGGGCTTCCAAAAAAAGCGAGCGGGTGCAGGTGACCGCCGCCGAGGTTCGCGTGCTCTCGCAAACCCCGAGGGGACTTTCGATACTATGGACCTCGCCGACCGCGTTCACGCGTGTGGCTTTCGATGCCGCCGCGGCTTCCGATGGCGCCCTTCGGTTGACGTTGTCAGGACGCGAGTTGCCGCTCGCCCGGGCGCTGAACCGGCGCGAAAGACACGATTTCGCACGGGCGCTCGATCAGGCCATCATGCGCGCCCGTCGCTGCGACGCCATCGCCTGACGGCGGACGTTCAGAGTCGCAGCCGCCAGGCGACGACCGCAGAGGTCTTCTCTCCAGGGGTTGTCGAGGGCTCAGCCGGGCCACTTCTCGGCGACGCGGAGGGCGGCTTCCTCACGTGCGCCCGCATGATGCGCGGACCTGGGCCCGGGATCTGGAGACCGGCCACTTAAGGGTTCGTCGGGGACGGCTATCCCGTTGAGCAGAGCCAGCGCATAGAAAAGCTTGCCGTTGTGCAGGAAGCGTTGCGCGATGGTGGTCATCGTCTCGCCTGACCCGATAAGCGTGGCTGCGCTCACCCAGCAGCGCTCTGGGATTCTGTTCGATCTCGGCGAGCAGCAGCCGGGCGGTCGGCTCCTTGGGATTGTCCGCCAATACGGACCCGATCTGGTCGCCGGCCGCCTCAACTTGGCCCTTCCCGAGCAGCACAATGGCGTAGGAAAGCCGATCGGCTGGGCTGATCGCGCGAGGGGTGGCGCGCGTGGGGCTAAGGAAATCATCGGAGATGGAAGATTGGTGCAGCCCGCGACGGCAAAAAGCAGCATCGCGGCGGCGATGGTCGTCAGGCGAAGCGGCCGCTGGCTGGATGGGGGCCTGGGGGGCTGACTTCGCACCAGGAAAAGGGCACTGGAGAAACGCTCGCTTCGCCGACTAGGCGTTCAGCATGAGCCGTGGGATGCTCATATCCCGTGAAACTTCTTGGTTAACCAACCGAAAAGGTGTCCGCATGAGCCCGATCCCGAAGCGCGGCACGGTCGCGGTCACCGGCGCCGCCGGGTTTCTCGGCGGCTGGGTCGTTCGTCTGCTGCTGGACCGGGGCTATCGAGTCAAAGCCTGCGTGCGCGACGCGAAGGATCATACGCGAACAGCCTTCCTCGAGGAGATGCCGGGTTTTGCATCGGGCCGGCTGACCCTCCACGGCGCTGACCTCGACACTGCCGGCTGTTTCGACGCGATATTCGAGGGCTGCCATGGCGTCTGCCATGTCTCGCACGTCAGCAGCTACACCGATCAGGGCTACATCGATAAGGTCTGCGCGCACATCATCGAAAGCGTGAACCGATCGCGCAGCGTCTCGCGCGTGGTCGTCACCTCCAGCATTGCCGCGGTCATCTCAGAGTCCGACTTGAAGGAGATTGCCCGCCGCCCGGTTCTTTACGAAGGCCGCTACCCCGACGAGGCCGATCCGCGGCGAACGCCCGAGCGCGGCCAGGGCTACTCGATGGCCAAGCTGACGGCTGAACGGGCTTTCGCCACGGCCGCCGACGTCGCCGGCGCCTGGGACTCGATTGCCTGCTGTCCCGGCGACAATGTCGGGCCCATCCAGTCGGCCCACCAAAAGGACATGGGCCCCTGGCAGCACAACATCGAGACCATGCTTCTGGGCCAATACCAACAGAACGGCGCTTATCGCCCATGGATGACGGTCGATGTGCGCGATGATGCCCTGTGCCACATCGCGCTTCTGGAGAGCGCCGCGGTTACCAACGGGGAGCGCTACATCGCCTGGTCCACCGATTGCCGCAACGTCGAGGATGTTTGCGCCTCGATCCCGCGGCTCCTGCCGGAGCTTGCCCTGGAGCCGGCCACGCTCGTCGATCCGTTTCCGGACAGGATCAGGGCCCGCGAGGCCGAGTTCCGCGCCATTTGGGCTGGCTGCGATCTGCGTAACGATCGGATCAAAGCGGTGACCGGGGTCAGCTTCCGACCCCTGGACGATTCGATCCGCGACTGCGTGGAATCGCTGCTGTCGATCGGGAAGGTGCAGCCGGCGAAGGCGTTAGAGGATGAATCGCGACAAGTCGGCGTTGCGGGATAGTTCGCCGACCCTGGCATTCACATAGGCCGCGTCGATGGTCAGGGTCTCGCCCGCCCGATCTCCGGCCGTGAAGCTGATCTCCTCGACAACTTTTTCCAGCACCGTCTGAAGGCGCCGCGCCCCGATGTTTTCCACCGCCCCGTTGACGGTTACCGCAGCGTCGGCAAGCGCGTCGATGGCGTCGTCAGTGAATACCAGGTTGACGTCTTCCGTAGCCAGCAGGGCCTGATTCTGCAGAATCAGGTTGGCCTCGGGCTCGGTCAGGATGCGACGAAGGTCGTCGCGGCTGAGGGCCTTCAGCTCAACGCGGATTGGCAGGCGGCCCTGCAGTTCGGGAAGCAGGTCCGATGGTTTGGCCACATGAAAGGCGCCTGACGCGATGAACAATATGTGGTCGGTCTTCACCGGCCCGTACTTAGTCGAAACGGTAGTGCCCTCGATCAACGGCAACAGGTCGCGCTGCACGCCCTCGCGCGAGATATCCGCGCCAGCGCGATCAGACCTCGAGGCGACCTTGTCGATCTCGTCGATGAACACGATGCCGGCGTCCTGGGCCAGTTCAAGCGCTTCGGCGGTGAGGGCTTCCTGATCGAGAAGCTTATCGCTTTCCTCCGCGATAAGTGGGGCCCATGCGCCGGCGACGGTGGTCTTGTGGGTCTTACTGCGCGCGCCGAACGCCTTGCCCATGATCTCCGACAGGTTGAGCATGCCCATCGATGCGCCGGGCTGGCCGGGAATATCGACGCCCTGCAGCGGCGAACTGTTGTCCGCCAGGGTCAGCTCGATTTCCTTGTCGTCCAATTCCTTGGCGCGCAGTTTCTTGCGGAACGCCTCCCGGGTCGGCGGCCCGGCTCCGGGACCCACCAGCGCGTCCAGCAGCCGCTCCTCGGCCGCTTGGTCGGCCCGCGCCCGCACGCTGGCCCGGCGCCGGTCGCGGACCATGGCGATGGCGCTTTCGACAAGATCGCGGACAATCTGGTCGACGTCGCGGCCCACATAGCCGACTTCGGTGAACTTCGTTGCCTCGACCTTCAAGAACGGCGCCTGCGCCAGCCGCGCGAGGCGCCGGGCGATCTCGGTCTTGCCGACGCCCGTTGGGCCGATCATCAGGATGTTTTTCGGCGTCACCTCATCGCGAAGTTCCGGCGCGAGACGCCGGCGGCGCCAGCGGTTACGCAAGGCCACCGCGACTGCGCGCTTGGCCTGGGCATGGCCTACGACAAAACGGTCGAGCTCGGAGACGATCTCGCGCGGCGTGAATTCGGTCATCGACCCTCAAACTGTCTCAAGGGTCAGTTGGCTGTTTGTGTAGACGCAGATCTCTGCGGCGATGGCCATCGCCCGGCGAGCGATGTCCTCCGCTGTCAGATCGAAGCCGATCAGGGCCTGCGCGGCCGCCAGGGCGTAGTGGCCGCCGGAGCCGATGGCCGCGACGCCATGCTCGGGCTCCAGTACGTCGCCCGCCCCCGAGATGGTGAAGATGGCTCCGGCGTCGGCGGCGATCAGCATGGCTTCGAGGCGTCGCAGGTAGCGGTCGGTACGCCAGTCCTTGGCCAGGTCGACGCAGGCGCGGGCCAGCTGCTCGGGATATTGTTCCAGCTTTGCTTCCAGCCGCTCGATGAGGGTGAACGCGTCGGCGGTGGCTCCGGCGAAACCCGCCACCACCCGGCCGCCGGCAAGACGGCGGACCTTGCGGGCGTTGCCCTTGACGATTGTCTGGCCCATGGAAACCTGACCGTCGCCGGCGATCACCGTCGATCCGCCTTTGCGTACCGCCAGGATCGTGGTCCCATGCCAGTTGGGTAGAGCCGGTGGGTGCTGCATCTGAACGCGCATGTGGCGCGGCGGCGGGCGAGGCGCAAGGCGAATGACTTTCTCCATCGACGAGGTTGAACGCTACGCCCGTCACCTAGTCCTGCGCGAGATCGGCGGCGCCGGCCAGCAGCAATTGAAAGGCGCGAGCGTACTCATCGTCGGGGCGGGAGGTCTCGGCGCCCCGGCCGCCCTCTATCTGGCCGCCGCGGGGATCGGGCGCCTTGGCATTGCCGATGCCGACACCGTCAGCCTCTCCAACCTGCAACGCCAGATTCTCTACAGCCATGCCGACGTCGGACGCCCGAAAGTCCAGGTCGCGGCTGCACGTTTGTCGCAGATCAACCCGCACGTCGTGGTCGAGCCCATCGAGGCGATGGTCAGCGAGGCCAACGCCAGGTCCGTCATCGGCGGATACGACCTTGTCCTCGACGGGGCCGACAACTTCGCGAGCCGGTTCACGGTCAACGCCGCCTGCGTGGCGCTCGCCAGGACGCTGGTCAGCGGCGCGATCGGCCGCTGGACGGGCCAGATCGGCGTCTTTGCGGGCCAGCCCTGCTACCGCTGCCTCGCGCCTGAGACGCCGCCGGAGGAAGAGACCTGCGCGGCCGTCGGGGTGGTCGGCGCTCTCGCGGGCGTTGTCGGCGCGATGATGGCGCTCGAGGCGGTGAAACTGATCACCGGGGCCGGCGAGCCTCTGACCGGGCGGCTGTTGATTTACAACGCCCTGGCCGGCGAAACACGTACTGTCCGCATTGGGGCCGACGCCGACTGCGTCGTCTGCGGGAAGGGGCGATGATACTCCGGGTCTGGTGGGTTGCTGCGTTCCTGAGTCTGGCCGGCGCCGCCCACGGCGGGCCGAGCTTGGCCGACTATGGCAAGCTTCCGGCCGTCGAAAAGATGACCCTGTCTCCGGCGGGCGACAAGATCGCCTACATTGCAGGGGCCGGCGGGGCACAGAAGGTCGTGATCGCCAATGCCGAGGGGCCTATCCTCTTGGCTGTGGGCGTCGGCATACTCAAGCCCCGTGAAGTTAGATGGCTCGGCGAAGGCCATGTCCTCGTCGTCACTAGCCTCACCGTTGCGACCGAGGACTGGAGCACGCGCAGGGAACGGTTCGAAGCGGAGCAGTCGACCGTCATCGACGCTGCGACGGGCAAGCAGATGATCGTGTTTGATCATGAGCCGAACATTGTCCACGCGACTTTCGGAATTTATGGCTACGTCGAATCCAATGGGCTCGCGTTCGGTTACTTCGCCGGCGTGCCATTGGCTGAAAGCGCAACCGGTTTCGGCTATCTAAGTAAGGGTCGCCCCAATCTCTACAAGGTCGACCTGGCCACCGGCCATCCGGAGATGGTCTTCGGAGGCAGTGAACGGCTGGATACGAACTGGACGGTCGGCTCAACCGGTCAGGTGACCGCGCACTCGGAATATGACGAAAAGACAGGCGAGTGGGCTCTGTTCGCCGACCCCGCCGATAAGGTTCGTGTCTCAAAGGCCGTCGATCCCATTCAAGGCGTACAGCTTATCGGGCCAGGGCGCACCGACGGTTCCGTGCTCGTCGAGCGCCCGGCCGAGGACGGCAAGGGAGACTGGACCTATCTCGAATATCCGCTCGCCGCCGACGCCACGGGCGCGCCGCCATTTGGCGATGCGGGCGTCCGCGAGCTCCTGACCGACCCCAACACCGGGTTTCTCGTCGGCGCGATCACCAATGGCGACGATCCCAAAACCCTGCTCCTCAATGGGGCTCTTCAGGCGAAATTCGACAAGGTAAGGCGGCTGTTCCCCGCCGAAACCGTCACCCTGGCCTCTGCCGTCAGCGATCTGTCGCGCATGATTGTATTCACCCAGGGACCCGGCGATTCAGGGACCTACTATCTGGCGGACCTGGCCGCCGGCTCGGTGCACGCGATCGGCTGGTCCTATCCGACGATCCTCCAGGCCGACGTCGCCCGCAGCGAGATCTTCTCGTATCGCGCCGGCGACGGGATGGAATTGCAGGGGGTGCTGACCCTGCCCCCCGGCGGCGCCTCAAAGAACCTTCCGGTGGTGGTCTTGCCGCATGGCGGTCCGCAGGCCCGCGACTACCTGGGATTCGACTGGTGGTCCCAGGCTTTCGCGTCCCGCGGCTATGCGGTTTTTCAGCCGAACTTCAGGGGCTCCGATGGCTTTGGCGAGGCCTTCCGGAACGCCGGTTTCGGCCAGTGGGGCCGCAAGATGCAGACCGACATTTCTGACGGCGTTGCGGCGCTAGCGGCGCGCGGGATCGTCGATCCCAAGCGCGCCTGCATCGTTGGCGGCAGTTACGGCGGGTACGCGGCGCTCGCGGGCGTGACCGTCCAGCAGGGCCCGTACCGTTGCGCGGTTTCGGTGGGCGGCGTCTCGGATTTCACAAGGTTGCTGACCTGGGACGTGACCCTGCACGGCGAAGAGAACGCGAGCATGCGCTACGACAAACTCTACATGGGCGTCACCAGCCCCACCGACGCCAGT
>JAYTRF010000313.1:0-3184 GCA_043746375.1 Caulobacteraceae bacterium
TGGCCGACATCGCCTATGGCTGCATCCTCTATCATTCCAATTCAGAGAGCTGGGGCACGCTCAACGGCGTCGATCTGGCGGCGGCCGGCATTCCGACCCAGGATGAATATGTCGCGGCCTATTGCCGACGGACCGGCCGCGCGGGCATCGCCGATTTCAACGTCTATCTGGCGTTTTCGATGTTCCGCCTGGCGTCGATCGGCCAGGGCGTGTTCAAGCGCAACCTCGACGGCATCGGCAACGCCGAGGGCGCCGTCGACAACGACAACACCAAATACCTCGCCGCCCAGGCCTGGGCGGTGCTGCGGGGCAAAAAGTGCGCGGGATAGCCGCCGGCCGAAAACGTAGCAGTCGCTGGTGGATTGTTGGCGCGGTTCTATTGTTGTGCGCGGCGCTCGCCGAAGGCCTCGCCAGCGGACCGTCAATACCGGCCCGGAGCATACAGGAGATCAAGGCCGCGGGACGAGCCCGCCTCGCCGGCGCGGCGGCGACCAGCCAGTTGCGGCCTCGAACGCTTCCGCTCTAAGGGCCCTTTTGTTTCCATGACGCGGTGAATGACGCGGGTGTGGGGGCCGGTGATGGAGCTGGTGGGGTTGCGGGCGCCTTACCCTGCTCCGCGCCGCCTAGCTTATCTTTCAGCATGTTGCCAAGTAGGGCGTCAACAATGCCCGCACCGCCCTGCGCGCCGCCTCCCGTAACCAGGACTTCCGGAACAAGCCGGATACCGTGGTCCGCGAGCGCGCTGGCGATTTGGATACGCGCGTAGCCGTCCGGCCCAATACTGTCGACCTTGAGTTTCTGCACGGTGGCTTCGGCTTCACCGATAGCCTTGATCCTGCCCGCCTCGGCGGCGCCGGTAACTTCCGTCACGTTGGCGTCGGCTTTCGCATTGATGGTTTTGGACTCGGCTTCACCCTTCGCCCTGGCGATCTGTGCGTCGGCTTCTTGGGTGGCCACTTCGACGTCCCGCTTGGCCGTAACGACACGCTCTCTCGTATTGGCCTCCGCCTTGGCGCCTTCAAGCTCTTGTCGAGCTTGTTCAGCTTTCATTTGAGCGCCGTAGGTTTCGACCTCACGCTGAGCGACCTTCTGGTCGGTGAGCGTTTTCATCAATTCCGCCGGCGGCGAAATGTCGCCGATCAGCGTATCGACCGCCTCCACACCATGGCTGCCAATCGCCTCCCTGATCTTGGCTTTCGCTTCTTCCTGACGAGTTGTCCGCTCCTGGATGAATTCGATCACGTCGGATGATTGAGCGCTGTTGCGGAAATAGTTGCCGATAACGGGCTGAAGCACCTGGGTGACCAGGTTCGTCATGCTGCCGAATTCGGCGATGACCAGGGCGGCGTTCTCCCGCGAGATATGGATAATCTGCGAAACATCAAGGTTGAACGGAAAGCCATCCTTTGATCGCACGGTAATGGGTACGAGCGAAGCATCGAGCTTATGAGCTTCGGATTTCTCATCCGCCCAGTTCAGAACGATGTTGGTGGTCGGGACGAGCTCGATAAAATGTGTGCGCGGATTGATGGCGTACACGCCGGGGTCCTTCGGATCCTTTTGCACGCCTTTTTGACCGGCGTCGGCGAGTCGCGCGCCGCGCCGGATCGGGCGTTGCTCTTCGCCCTCCACGGCTGGCGCGGCGATGGCCGGAGCTTCGCCGACGTTCGCGACCACGACGCCCACGTAGCCGATGGGCACACGGAACATGTCCACCATTTCGACCGAAACCAGCCGCGGGTTGAGATAGTAGGTGCCCGGCATGAGCACTTGCTCCTGAAGGCCCTTGTTGCCACCGTGGGTGATGAAGGCGTGACCGTTCTGAAAGCCGTTGTGGCCTTCGATCATCTTGCCCGCGATCTCGCCGGTGTTGAGCTGGGTTCCATCGGACATCGTTACTATGCCGATTTTGTTCTGGGGCACCTCGAATGCTGGCACGGTGTCGACGTCAAAGGCCGACGTGTTGATCCGGTAGGCGCCCGGCGTCATCACATTCACTTGCGGACCACGCTCACCGCCATTTTCCAGGAAGGATCGAGCGTTCTGGAAGGAATCGCTATCGACGTCCTTCGCGAACACGTGGCCAAGTGTGAGCGGCTTTCCGTCACGCGCCTCGACGACGCCGACACTGCCTGGCGGTATAGTGGTGAATTTCACCACGTCGACTTTGTATTGCCAAGAGAACATCCAGAGGTAGAGTCCGGGCGCGAGCGTATCGGCTTGGAGACCGGCCTCGCCGTTCAGGGCAATGATGCGTCCGTCCGGCAGGGAACCGTCCTTGCCTCGCATGGTGAACTTCTTGGTTACGATTCCGATCGAATCCTGGGCGATCATAACGATGCCAAGAAAGCGTATCAGGAATACTCCGACTATAATTACAACAACGCAGCCAATTGAAAAAGGTATTATCAGTTTTATTATTGTTTGCCAGTCCATGCGATGCCCCACGTTCAAGAAAAATAAATCCGCTCGACGCCGTCTCGATAAATATATACTAAGTATATTTATCGAATTTCTCGATATTGTCCTATTTTAATTGAGCAAAAAACTCGCGGCGTTCGGGATGTGGCCGCTCCGTAACTGGAATCGTAGGCGATGTTGAAAAGCCTTACAAGGCTCGGAAAAGTCCGTCACACGCCTTATTCAGAGCCGCGCCTGGAGAGCTCATCCCTTGACCGTGAATCTAAGGATCGGACCGGTCCACTGGACGCCGTCGCCGGTGAGTGTCGTCAGATCGGTGATCCCCGGCGTCGCCGCCACCGCAGCCGGCCAGAAGGCCCGGGCGCCGGCGTTGCGCTCGGCTATGGCCAGTTCCCACACACCCGGATAGCGGGTAAGGATCGCCCGCGCCGCCGCGCTGGCCACCCCGCCGCGGCGATGTTTCCGCATCACGAAAAACTCGGCCATGTTGCGATCGACCGGCAGGCCGCTATGCGAGAGGGCGTTGAGCAGGGCGAAACCGACCGGACGGTGGCCCCGGCGGATGATCTGGACCGCGCGGGTCTCGTCCCGCCAATAGCGGTCGAGCTCAGGATAGTCTTCGAACCGACCGTCGGGCCCAGGCTCGAACCGCTCCGAGTCCTCCGGCTCCAATTCCGAGAAATCATAGATATACAATTGCAGGAAGCCCGCGATGAGCGGTCGCTCAGCCTCGCTCGCTTCGGCGACGGTGACGGCGTCCGAG
>JAYTRF010000314.1:0-2826 GCA_043746375.1 Caulobacteraceae bacterium
GTCCGCCGCGGCTGCGGCCAATCGCCTGCTTTTCGGCCCCCCTTTTCCGCCGGCGGCACAGCGATGCGCCTTGCAGGTGGTGCTGTCGATACTGTGCGAGCCGCCCGATCCGGGATCGACCAGAGCCTCGAGCATGGCCTGCCAGATGCCGTCCTTCGACCACCTGTTGAACCGATTATAGACCGTCGTGTGAGGGCCAAACATCTCCGGGCAGTCCCGCCAGCGGCATCCAACCCTCAAAACATGGACGATTCCGCTGATAATCCTCCGATTGTTCTGCGGTTTAACACCGCGGCGGTTCATCGGAATGAGCGGTTCCAGTGCCGACCATTGCCGCTCACTCAACCAGAATTCGTTGGCCATTTGTCTACTCCTGTCAACCAAGGAGCTTGAATCAGACCAACCCGCGTCGGAGCAAGAAAATAATTGGGTTCTGAGCCTAGAGCGAAGACCGACCGATGTGATCCGTTCGAGCTTCCCCGATACATGCCAGAAGTGATCCTCATGTTCGCGTCAATAGCAGCGATCGCGGGCAGACTGCCGCCATCTCGACGGTGATGGCGTGATGAGTTGGACAGGTGTGAATCGGCGCCGCCTTCGGACACCCGTGCCGATAGCTGATACCAACTCCCGCGGCGTGTGACTCAGGACGGGGCTTCCCCGTAGGGCAATCGCTTGAACGTCGTTCACGCCGATTGCCTCAGGAGTTGTTCGAGGTAATCTGTATCCCACGCGGCTGATTTCCGACGAACCTTAAGTCTGTGCTTGTCTTTTGGCGCGCGCAGCAGGTTCATCGCCATGTGTCGGACGGTTGCCATGTTCTGTGGGCCGGCCCCGCTTCGCAAGCGGCTGAGGTCTTCGTGGAACACCACGTCGAGCACCCAGTGCAGCCTGTTTTCGACATGCCAGTGGCAGCGCACGGCGTGGGCGAATAGCTTGGCATCGAGCGGGAACGACGACAGGTAGTAGCGCCGTTCGCGGCTTGTGGCGCCATCGCGCTCGACCTCGGCTTCGACCATGGCGATGGCGCGCAGGCCGGGGAAGCGCGGCTCGCCCGGATGGCGCCGGGTGGTGGTGAGCCAGCCGACCTTGTGGCTGACCTGATGGCGGCGGCCGGGTCGTCGAGATAGCGCCTGATCTCGTCGTGCAGGCTGGCCTGGTTGCCTTTGACCGCCAGCAGATAGTCGCCGCCACGGTCGAGGATGGCTTGGGCGATCTTGGTCTGGCACCCCATGGCGTCGATGGTGACCAGCGCGCCGGTGAGTGCCAGGCGTTCGAGCAGGAGGGGGATGGCGGTGATCTCGTTGGACTTGGCCTGGCACGCCTGCTGGCCGAGCACGAGGCGCTGGCTGCTGGCCCAGGCGGACACCAGGTGAAGCGGCCCCCGGTCCCGGCCACGGTCATGGGTGCGGCGCGAGGTCTTGCCATCGATGGCGACGATTTCGGGTGTGGCAGAGGCCGGGGCTGCCTCGCGCAGGCGAGCCACCCCGTCGCGCATGCGGTCAAGGTCGCGGGGGTCCGACAGCATGCGCTCATCCACCGCCGGGTCGATGGTGGGGTCCGCCGTGGTGATGCGAACGTGGCCCTGGCTGAACGCCTGGTAGACCGAGACGGCGATGCGGCCCAGTGCAGCGGTCGGGCCACTGCGCGTCAGCGTAGCGCCAGCCAGATTGCCCGCGATCATGATCATGTCGTTCTCGCCCGCGCCGCCGAGGCCCGAGCCGTAGCGCAGGCAGCAATTGGTGTGGCGATGCATCAGCGTGCCGACCTGGGCGTCGTCGCGCAGGTGCAGCAGCGCTCCCACAATAGGATGGTCCAGCAGGTTCTCACCCACCGGCAGGTCCGCGCGGACCCGGATGCCGAGCCCCTCAAGCAGGGCGGCCGGGCCAATGCCGGAGCGTTGCAGGATGGCCGGCGAGTGGATGGCGCCCGCGCAGAGGATCACCTCACGCCGCGCCCGGGGATGGTAGCTTTGGCCGCCGATCCGCACCCGCACGCCGCTGGCATGGGGGCGGTTGCCCTCGAACGCGATGGCTTCCACCAGCGCGTGGCCTACAATCGTCAGATTGGCCCGGCCCCGCACCGGCTCCAGGTAGCCGTCATTGGTCGAGACGCGACGGCCTGCCACGCTGTTGATGGCGTAGGGCGAGACCCCGGTGGCGTGCGGCGCGTTATGGTCGTCGCACCAGCCATAGCCCTGGGCCAGGGCTGCTTCCCGCAGCGCCTGGTCCACGCTGCCCCAGTCCGTTATGGGAGCGCGATAGACCGGAATTGGGCCGCAATCACCGTGATACGGGGCATCGCCGAAATTGAGGTCGGTTTCCAACTTGCGGAAATAGGGCAGCATCGCCTCCCAGCCCCAGCCGGTGCAGCCCAGCGCGGCCCAGCGCTCGAGGTCGTCGGGCACGGCGCGGATGGCGATCTGGCCGTTGATGGTCGAACTGCCGCCCATGGCCCGGCCGCGCCAGAGCAGGCGTGGCTGCTGCTGTTCGGTGCGCCGGGCCATCAGGGAGGGCCAGCGGAAGTCGTCATCGGCGATGGCGCGCATCGGGTTGGGGATTTGAATATGCTCGGGCGTGTCGGCGCTGCGCAGGTCCTGTCCGGCTTCGAGCAGGAGGACACGGTGCGCCGGGTCCTCGCTGAGCCTGGCCGCGAGCGTGGCGCCGGCGGATCCGCCGCCGACGAGGATGGTGTCATACTCCCGCTCGATCATGTCCGTTCTTATCCACTGAGTGTCGGTCCGAAAACATCTTGAATCGTTTGAATCTTCTGTGATTCGATGGCTCCAGCCTCGATTCGCAGGAGTGACAGGATGTGGACGCCAGA
>JAYTRF010000315.1:0-4184 GCA_043746375.1 Caulobacteraceae bacterium
ATGGTGAGAGACGACTCGTCAAGACCTCCATGCCCTGGAACGACAACGCCAATCCGGGCCCATGGGGCTCGCCGCCGCGCGGAGACGGCCCCGTCAAGCCGCCGCGCGACGAGGACGACCCTCCCCCGGCCCGCGAACCTCCGAAGCGCCGCCCGCCGGCGCCCCCCGGTGGACCCGATATCGCCGAGATGTGGCGACGCCTGCAGGATGAGTTCAACCGGCGCTTTCGCGGACCTGCCGGCCGCGGCATCCGGCCCCCGGCGATTGCCGCCATTGTCGCGGTCGCCTTCTTGGCCTGGATACTGACCGGGGTCTATTTCGTCCAAGCCAACCAGGAAGCTGTGATCACCCGCTTCGGCGGCTACACCCGCTCGGAGGGGCCGGGGCCGCACTATCACCTGCCCACCCCCATCGAGCGCGCCGAACTGGTTTCGGTGACCAACCAGAACAAGACCGTGATCGGCGGCGTTCCGGGCGCTGAAGCGCCGGACGAGAGCCTGATGCTGACCGGTGACGAAAACATTGTCGACCTGAGTTTCACCGTGCAGTGGCACGTCGCCGACGCCGCCGCCTATCTATTCAAGGTCCGCGACCCTGCAGACACGGTCAAGGCGGTGGCCGAAAGCGCGATGCGCGAGGTGGTCGGCCGCACCGACCTGCGCTCGATCCTGACCAATGGCCGCGGCGCCGTGCAAAGCCAGACTGCGGCCCTGATGCAGCGGATCCTCAACGCCTATGATGCCGGGGTGACCATCGACGCCGTCCAGATCCAGAACGCCAATCCGCCGCAGGAAGTGGTGCCCGCCTACCAGGATATCGCCAGGGCCGGCCAGGACGCGCAGTCCTACATCAACGACGCCAACACCTACCGCAACCGGGTGGTCAACGAAGCCAAGGGCGACGCATCGCGCATCGTCCAGGCCGCGCAGGGCTATCAACAGCAGGTGGTGCGCGAGGCCCAGGGCCAGGCTGACCGGTTCAACCAGATCTATGTCCAGTACCGCCGCGCGCCGGCGGTGACCCGTGAGCGGCTCTATCTGGAGACCATGCAGACGGTGCTCTCCCAATCCAACAAGATCATCGTCGACGCCAAGGGGGCGACCGCGCCGATCATCCTGCCGCCCGACGCCTTCCGTCCGCGCGCGCGGACGGACGCACAGCCGGCGCCGGCCGAGGCGCCCGTCACGTCGACCAGTCCGGACGCGTCGCAATGAACGCGCGCCTGATATTCGCCATCGGCGCGGCCTTCATTCTGGGCCTGCTCATCGCCAATACCTTTTTCATCGTCGACCAGCGCCAGCAGGTGGTGGTGGTCAATCTTGGCGAGCCGGTGCGGGTGATCAATCCGCCCGGCGCCTACGATCCGGGCCTGAAGATCAAGGCGCCGTGGGAGTCGCTGGTCACGCTCGACAAGCGCAATCAGGTGCTGGAGGCGCACCAGGAAGAGGTGATTTCCGCCGACCAGGAGCGTCTGGTCGTCGATGCCTTCGTCCGCTACCGGATCTCCAATCCGCTGGCCTTCTATCGCACCCTGCGTGACGAAACGACCGCCGCCGACCGGCTGGAGCCGCTGATCAACTCGTCCCTGCGCCAGGTGCTGGGGGCCGCGACCGCCAACGAGATCATCTCCCAGAAGCGCGCGGCCCTGATGGGCGATGCGCTGACCGACATCCGCGCGCGCGCCGCCCGCTCGCACCTCGGCATCGATGTCATCGACCTGCGAATTAAGCGCGCCGACCTTCCCGCCGCCAACCAGCAGGCGGTGTTCCGGCGGATGGAGAGCAACCTGCAGCAGCAGGCGGCTCAAATTCGCGCGGTCGGCGAACAGCAGAAGCGGGAGATCACCGCGGACGCCGACAAGCAGGTGACCATCACCCTGGCCACGGCCACCCAGGAAGCCTTTACCACCCGCGGCGTCGGCGACGCGGAAAGCGCCAGGATATTCGCCTCAAGTTTCGGTCGCGACCCCAGCTTCGCCGCCTTCTACCGCTCGATGCAGGCCTATAAAGGCGCCTTCGCCAACGGCGACACCACCCTGATCCTCTCGCCCGACAGCGACTTCTTCAAGTACTTCAAGAAGGGCCCGATGGCGCGATAGGGTCGCGGAACTTTGGTCTGCCAAAGCGAGCCATCAGCTTGGGCGCCCGCGAGCAGCACTCACGGAAATTGGCAGGCCAGTGGCTATGGCCCTTCAAACAAAGCGGCCTCAACGTCCTTCATCGCGTCTGCGGTCGTTGTGAACTGGAATGCGCGCCAACCGAGCTCTCGGGCGCCATCCACATTGATCGAAACGTCATCCAAAAACACTACCTTGTCGCCGTGTGCTCCCAGCCGGGCCTCTGCGTGGCGGTAGAACGCGAGGTCGGGCTTCGCCAAGCCCGAGTCTGCTGAGGAAATCGCCAGGTCGAACAGTCGAGCCAGCTCTGGCATGGAGAAAAGCTCTGCCTCCCGCAAACAATTGTTCGTCAACGCCGCAACAGTCACACCCCTGGCCCTCACGCCATCGACATAGCGCGCGAGCGCCTCATCGGGATGTGATGCAAACGCTTCGACGACAACTTCGCGAACCATGTCCCGTGGGATGCCTACCCGTTCCGCCACCTGCGCAAAGCACTCGTCCGGCGTAATTTGTCCAAGTTCCGCTAAGGCCCAATGCGGTCCGCTCCAAAACTGTTGAGCCAGCAATCCGGGTGAACAGCCACACCGTTCACTCCACCGCCGATGGAACTCGTCGTTCGGCCAGGAGAGGTAGACGACGCCGCCTAGGTCGAGCGCAAGAACGTTCGGCTTAACGCGCGCACGCTCTCGTTGCATCGGGATAGACGTCATTCGAGCATCTCGCGGACCTCATGCAGGGTGGCGGCGACGGCGAAGCAAAGACCGTGCATTTCTTCGGTGGCTTCGAGCAGATCGGGAACCATCACCGTCATCATCCCGGCCGCATGGGCAGCGCGCACGCCGTTGTGGGAATCCTCCAGGGCCAGGCATGCCTCCGGCGCGACCCCGAGTGCGGCGGCGGCGGCCATGAACGGGTCGGGCGCCGGCTTGCCGTGCACGTAGTCACCCCGGGCGATGACCGCCTGGAACCGCCCGAGAAGGCCGCCTGGCCCGAGGTGTCGCGTCACCGATTCGTGCGGCGAGGAAGTGGCGATCGCGCGCGGCAGCCTGCGCGCTTCCAGGAGATCGAGCAGCTCAGCGACGCCGGCCTTGATCCGGTCCTCATCGTCGAACGTGGCGTGGAAGCGGCGCGCCGAGTCGGCCAGCAGGGCCTCGATGTCGAACTCGGGGCCATAGTGGTCGACCAGAAGCTGGCGGTTCTGCACGATCGGCGCCCCGATCATCTGATGAAACAGCTTGAGCGGCATCTCGCCGCCCTGGGCCACGGCGGCGGCGAGGATGGCGTCGCGATATACGACCTCGCTGTCGATCAAGAGGCCGTCCATGTCGAAGATCACCGCCGCGACCGGCCCCGGAAGCTTCATCGAAACGCTTCCGCGCCGTACCCCTGGAAGTAGAGAAGCGTGGTTAGGTCGGTATGGTCGACGCGGGCGTCGGCGGCCGCCGCGACGACCGGCTTCGCGCGCCAGGCGACACCGAGGCCCGCCGCCTCGATCATCGGCAGATCGTTGGCCCCGTCGCCGACGGCGAGGGTCTCTGAGAGGTGCAGCCCAAGCTTCCCGGCCTCTTCGCGCAGTACTGCCAGTTTGGCATCGGCGCCCAGGATCGGCTCGCCAACCGAACCCGTGAGCCGCACCCCATCGTCGATCAGACTGTTGGCGCGATGGGCGGCGAAGCCTGCCTCTCGCCCCACCCGCTCTGCAAAGTACGAAAATCCGCCCGAGACCAGCACGCACCTGGCGCCATTTGCGGTCATGGTCCGCGCCAGGGTCCGCGCGCCGGGGTTCAGCCTGACCCGCTCTTCATAGGTCCGCGCCAGCACGGCCAGTTCCAGCCCAGCCAGCATCGCGACGCGTTCGCGCAACGCCCCTTCGAAGGCGATTTCCCCAACCATGGCGCGCGCGGTGATCTCTGCGACCCTACCCTTGACCCCGGCGAAGTCGGCAAGTTCATCGAGGCATTCGCAGCCGATAATGGTCGAATCCATATCGGCGACCAGCAGCCGTTTTCTGCGCCCTTCTGCCGGCTGGGCGCAGAAATCCACCGCCTTGCGTTCGAGAGCCCGC
>JAYTRF010000316.1:0-1729 GCA_043746375.1 Caulobacteraceae bacterium
CGATGAGGGGGTGATTGCGGAGATTCTGGTTCCCGAGGGGGCTGAGGAGGTCAAGGTCAATGCCCCGATAGCGCGCATGGAGGGGGAGGGTGCGCCTTCGAAGCCGGCCGCCACGCTCGCTCCGGGACCAGCTGCAGCGTCTCAGCCACCAGCTCCCGCAGAGGGAGACGAGAAGAACGAGGTCGCACTCGCTGAGAAGTCGTTCAACTCGTCCGATCCGGAAATGCCGGCTGGCGCCAAACTCGTCAAGACGACGGTGCGCGACGCTCTTCGGGACGCCATGGCCGAGGAGATGCGCCGCGACGACACGGTGTTTCTGATGGGCGAGGAGGTTGGCCAGTACCAGGGCGCCTACAAGGTCAGCCGCGACCTGCTGCAGGAATTTGGCGAGCGGCGGGTGATCGACACCCCAATCACTGAATACGGCTTCGCGGGGCTCGGCGTCGGCGCGGCGATGGCGGGACTGAAGCCGATCATCGAGTTCATGACTTTCAATTTTGCCATGCAAGCTATTGATCATATTGTGAATTCAGCGGCCAAGACGCTCTACATGTCAGGCGGCCAGATCCGCTGCGCGGTGGTGTTTCGCGGTCCTAACGGCGCGGCTGCGCGCGTGGCCGCCCAGCACAGCCAGGACTATTCGAGCTGGTACGCCCATGTCCCCGGCCTGAAAGTCATCGCGCCCTATGACGCGGCGGACGCCAAGGGCCTGCTCAAATCGGCGATACGCGACCCCAATCCCGTGGTCTTTCTCGAGCACGAACTTCTTTACGGGCAGGAATTCGACGTACCCGATGTCGCCGACTGGCTCGTGCCCATCGGCAAGGCCAAGGTGCGGCGGGCGGGCGGCGATGTCACGCTGGTTTCCCACTCGCGGATGGTCGGCTTCGCCCTCCAGGCCGCCGAGGTTCTGGCCAAGGAGGGTATCGGGGCCGAGGTCATCGATCTGCGCACCCTGCGGCCGCTGGACCACGCGACCGTCGTCGAGAGCGTCAAGAAAACCAACTGCCTGGTGATAGCCGAGGAAGGTTGGGGCTCCATGGGCGTCGGCGCGGAGATTGCCGCCCGAGTGGTCGAAGACGCCTTCGACTTCCTCGACGCTGCCCCCGCCCGCGTTCACCAGGAAGACGTGCCGTTGCCGTATGCGGCCAACCTCGAAGGCCTCTCCCTGCCTTCGGTCGCAAAGATCGTCGCGGCCGCGAAGGCGGTCTGCTATCGATGAACGGCAAGGCTTTTCGTTGGCGGCCCGGCGGCTGTCATTGCCGGGCGGTACGCTTTGAGGCGGCCTTGCCAGAGGCGCCCGAGGCGCAAAGCTGCAACTGTTCGATTTGCGCCATGACCGGATTCATTCATGTCATCGTGCCGGGGAGCCGCTTCCGGTTGACCCGCGGCGAGCCTGACCTCACCGCCTATAGCTTCAACACCCACACGGCCCGGCATCTGTTCTGCAAGTACTGCGGCGTCAGGAGCTTCTATCGCCCGCGATCGAACCCCGACGGTTGGTCGGTGAACGCCCGCTGCCTCGATGATATCGCAGAGCTTTCCCTGCAAATGAGCGATTTCGATGGCCGCAATTGGGAAGATCACGCCGCCGACCTGGCCCACCTTTCCAGCGTGGCGCCATGAGCATCGACGTGCTGATGCCGGCTCTCTCTCCGACGATGGAGGAGGGCACGCTGGCCAAGTGGCATGTGAAGGTGGGCGACAGGGTGAAGGCGGGCGACGTGAT
>JAYTRF010000317.1:0-2737 GCA_043746375.1 Caulobacteraceae bacterium
GCCTGGAGAGTGGTGAGACCCAGGCGCGCCTGATCAAAAGATTGGGCCAGAGCGCTCATCGCGTGCTGGGGGTGGTGCGGAAGATACGCCGGGAAGTGCGCGTCGAGCCGGTCGACAGGCGCTCGAAGCAGAGTCTGGTGCTGTTCGAACGGGCTGCGGCCGACCTCAAGGATGGTGATCTGGTGCTGGCCCAGGTCAGCGGCGACAGCGACCGTCATCATGGCCCCAAGAGCGGCAAGCTTCTCGAGGTCGTCGGACGCGAGGACGATCCGCGAGCCGCCTCGCTGATCGCCATTCACAGCCATGGCGTGCCGACCGGTTTTTCTGCCGAAGCCGTGGCGGAAGCGGCTCTCGCGCAGCCCCCGTCTCTCGTCGGCCGAACCGACCTTCGAGATCTGCGCCTGGTGACCATCGACCCCCCCGATGCGCGGGACCATGACGACGCGGTTCACGCCGCCGCCGATGAGGATCTCAAAAACCCTGGCGGCTGGATTTTGTGGGTCGCGATCGCTGATGTCGCGGCCTATGTGCGACCTGGATCCGCTTTGGATCGCCAGGCACGGGAAAAGGCCAACAGCGTCTATTTTCCCGACCGCGTCGAGCCGATGCTTCCCGAACGACTGTCGACCGGGCTCTGTTCCCTGACCGAAGGCGACAACCGCGCCTGCGTGGCCGCGCGCATGGTTTTCGACCGCCATGGCCGAAAGCGGGAACACCGTTTTTTCCGCGGCCTGATGCGCTCAGCGGCCAGCCTGACCTACGAGCAGGTGCAGAGCGCCGCAGACGGCAACCCCGACGATGTGACCGGTCCTCTGATCAAGGGGGTGCTGGCGCCGCTGTGGTCCGCCTACGCAGCGCTTGAAATCGCGCGCCACGCCCGATCGCCGCTTAACATTCATTCGCTTGAGCGCGAGATCGTGCTGGGGGACGACGGCGGCGTTTCAGAGATCAGGCCCCGCCCGCAGTTCACCGCTCACAAACTCATCGAAGAGTTCATGATCCAGGCCAATGTTTGCGCCGCCGAGACGCTCGAGCAGCACAGGTCGCCGCTGATCTACCGTGTCCACGATTCCCCGAGCGCGGAAAAGCTGCAGTCGCTCTTGGACTTCCTGGCCAGCCTCGGGATCGCCTGGAACAAGGGCGAGGCGCCCCGCACTGACCGTTTCAACCGCTTGTTGGATGAGACCCGCAATGGGCCCAGTGGCGAGATCGTCAACGAGGTCGTGCTTCGCTCCCAGATGCAGGCGCATTACTCGCCGGAAAACATCGGCCACTTCGGGCTGAACCTTGACCGCTACGCCCATTTCACCTCGCCCATCCGCCGCTATGCCGACCTCGTCGTACATCGCGCCCTGATCAGCGCACTCAAACTCGGCCGTGACGGGCTGAGCGGCGAAGACATCGCCCGTCTCAACGATACTGCGGAGCACATAACCGTCGCCGAGCGCCGCGCCATGGCCGCCGAGCGCGACGCCACCGATCGCTACGTCGCCGCCTTCCTGGAGCATCGCACCGGAGCGCAGTTCGAGGGCCGGATCACCGGCGTCACCCGGTTTGGGCTGTTCGTACGCCTCGCCGAGACGGGCGCCGACGGACTCATTCCTGTTTCCTCTCTCGGCGGCGAATATTTCATTCACGACGACCGGCTGCACGCGCTGGTCGGCGAACGCACGGGTGCGCGCTGGCGCCTTGGCCGCCGGGTCGAGGTGCGATTGCGCGAAGCAACGCCGATCACAGGGGGCCTGCTGCTGGAGATGCTCAGCGAACCAGAGCCGCCCGATCCGGCCGCTGCGCGACCCAGATTGGGAATGCGAGACCGCGGCCGAAGCTCGCGTCCCCCTAAGTCCCGGCGCTAGCGCAGCTGCGAGGCTTACACCCAGCCGATGCCAGAGAGTCCTCCAAAGACGCCAAGCGCGCAGGTCACGCCGGCGACTGCGATCACCAGCCAGAGGTACCATCCCCGTAGTCTCTGCGCGGGCGGCAGCGCACGGGCGGCCAGGGCGATCAGAAATCCCAACACGATTGGCAGCATAAGCGCGTTCATCACCTGAACACCGACGTTCAAGGTGATGAGGTTCGGCGCGATAGCCACCAGGACGCAGCCGAGGATAACCGCCATGGCGTAAACGCCGTAAAACCAACGCGCTTCGAGCGGATGATTCTCGAGCGAATGCTTGTAGCCGGTGACCTCGCCCAAACCCCACGCCAGCGCCAACGACGAGACGATCGCCGCAACCATCCCGGCGCCGATTATCCCGACCCCGAAGATCAGTCGGCCTACGCCAATGCCCAGATAGGGCGTGAGCGCCGCGCTGAGGTCCCCGACCGAACCCAGATTGGCTTTGGCATGATGTGGCGCGATGGTCGCCGCGGCCGCCACAAGCACGGCGGCCATGACCAGTTGTGTGATAACGGCCCCAACGGCCGTGTCCCAACGCGCGGCTTTGAAATGCTCCGGCTGCAGCTTTTTGTCGGCCACGGCCGACTGCTGATAAAACACCATCCAGGGCATGATCACCGCGCCGATGTTGGCGGCGACCAGATAGAGGTACGCGCGGTCCGTGAACGGAATCTGCACCGATTGCCGCGCCATGACGGTCAGATCGGGGTGGGCCGCCCAAGCCACCCCGAAAAAGGCAAATTCGAACAGGCCGACCGCGATCGCCGCCCGCTCGACTCTGCGATAGGACCCGGTCAACACGATCAGCATCAAGGCGCACCCGGCTACCGCAAGGCT
>JAYTRF010000318.1:0-2237 GCA_043746375.1 Caulobacteraceae bacterium
GCCTACCAGATCGTTGACGATCTTCTCGACGCCGAAGGCGACGCGGCGGCGCTCGGCAAGGCGGCCGGCGGCAAGGACGCGGCCAGGGGCAAGGCCAATTACGTCACCCTCCTGGGCGTTCGGGCGGCCAAGGAACGGCTCGCTGTGCTCACGGTTCAGATCAAGGCCCACCTGGATGGCTTTGGCGAGCGGGGGCGATTGTTGAGGTCGGCGGTGGATTTTGTGCTAGATCGAAACCGTTGAGTCTCCCTGGGGGCGGGGACGCTTAAATGGCCGGACGCTTTTAAACCCATGGCTTTAGCCACTCCCCTTCTCGACTCCGTCACTTCTCCCGCCGACACCCGAGACCTGTCTCTTGCCGAGCTTCGCCGACTGGCGGACGAACTGCGGGCCGAAACTATCGAGGCGGTTTCCACCACCGGCGGCCACCTGGGGGCGGGCCTCGGCGTCGTCGAGCTGACCGTCGCCATCCACCATGTCTTCGACACCCCTCGCGATATCGTCATCTGGGACGTCGGCCATCAGGCCTATCCGCACAAGATCCTTACCGGCCGGCGGGGGCGCATCCGCACCCTGCGCCAGGGCGGCGGCCTCTCGGGCTTCACCAAGCGCGCGGAGAGCCCCTACGATCCGTTCGGCGCCGCCCACGCCGCGACATCGATTTCCGCCGCGCTCGGTTTCTGCGTGGCCAGGGACATGCGCGGCGAGGACAACGCGGTGATCGCGGTCATCGGCGACGGCTCGATGAGCGCCGGCATGGCCTATGAGGCGATGAACAACGCCGCCGAGGCGACCAGGCGGCTGGTGGTGATCCTAAACGACAACGACATGTCGATATCGCCGCCGGTGGGCGGCATGAGCGCCTATCTGGCAGGGCTGGTGTCGGGCGGCGCCTACCAGCGGGTGCGAAAGTTCGGCAAGGGCGTCGCCAGCCATCTGCCGCGCACCTTGAAGGACATGGCGCGCAAGGCCGAGGAATACGCTCGCGGCATGGCCACCGGCGGCACCTTCTTCGAGGAACTCGGCTTTTATTACGTCGGCCCCATCGACGGTCATAATCTCGATCATCTGGTCGGGGTGCTGAAGAACGTCCGCCAGATGGACGACAAGCCAGTGCTGGTCCACGTCGTCACTCAAAAGGGCAAGGGCTACGGCCCGGCCGAAAGCGCCGCCGACAAACATCACGCGGTGGCCAAGTTCGACGTGATCACCGGCCAGCAGTCGAAGCCGGCCTCCCATGCGCCGAGCTACACCAAGGTTTTCGCCACCGAACTGATCAGGCAGGCGGAGTGCGACGACAAGATCGTCGCCATCACTGCGGCCATGCTGCCCGGGACCGGCCTCGACGCCTTCGCCAAGCGCTTTCCCGACCGTTGCTTCGATGTCGGCATCGCCGAGCAGCATGCGGTGACCTTCGCCGCCGGCCTGGCCGCTGACGGCATGAAGCCGTTCGCGGCGATCTATTCGACCTTCCTGCAGCGCGGGTACGACCAGGTCGTCCACGATGTCGCCATCCAGCGCCTGCCGGTCCGCTTCGCCCTGGATCGGGCGGGCCTTGTGGGCGCCGACGGGCCGACCCACGCCGGCAGCTTCGACGTCGGCTATCTGGGCCAGTTGCCCGGGTTCGTGGTCATGGGCCCGGCCGATGAGGCCGAACTGGCGCGGATGGTTGCCACCGCCGCGGCCATCGACGACCGGCCGAGCGCGTTCCGCTTTCCGCGCGGCGACGGGGTCGGGGTGGCGATGGACAACGTGGCCCAGCCGCTGGAAATCGGCCGCGGGCGGATCGTGCGCGAGGGGACGGCGCTGGCCATCCTTTCGTTCGGGACACGCCTGGCCGAGTGTCTCAAGGCGGCGGAACTGCTCGCCGCCCGCGGGCTCTCGGCCACCGTCGCCGACGCGCGCTTCGCCAAACCGCTGGACGAGGATCTGGTCCTGCGCCTGGCCCGCGACCACGAGGCCCTGATCACCGTCGAGGAAGGCGCGGTGGGCGGCTTCGGCGCCTTCGTCCTCCATGCCCTGGCGGCGCACGGGGCGCTGGATCGCGGCCTCAAGGTGCGAACTCTGACCTTGCCCGATATCTTCCAGGACCAGGACAAGCCCGAAGCCATGTACGCCCAGGCCGGCCTTGACGCCGAAGGCATTGTCCGCGCCGCCCTTTTGGCCCTCGGCGTCGGCAAGTCCGCCAAGGGCCTGCGGGCCTAAGGTTTGCGGGATCTGGCTGAACCGGCCTTCCT
>JAYTRF010000319.1:0-4637 GCA_043746375.1 Caulobacteraceae bacterium
GACCTTGATCGTCAAGGCGCCCGAGCGGGCGGCGATTTCGCGCACGCGGGCGGGCGTTTCGCGGCCGTGCAACTGGATCAGGTCGGGCCGGAGCGTACCCGTCAGCCGATCGATCAGATCGTTGTCCGCATCCACTGTGACCGCGACGATCCGCGCCTTGCCCTGCGCGCGTATCGCCAGCCTGGCGGCGTTCGAGGGTTCGATGTCGCGCGGACTTGCCGCAAAGAACATGAATCCGAGGAATTGAGCACCGCCGGCAAGTGCGGCATCGACCGTGGCGGCGGTCGACAGCCCGCAGATCTTCGTTTCGACGGAGGGAGACTTCAGGAACGCGCCTTCAGCAGATCCCGAATCTCAACGAGCAGCGCTTCGCTGGTCGTCGGGGCGGCCGGCTCTGCAGGGGTCGCCGCTTCGCGCCGGCGCAGGGCATTGATCAGCTTGACCATCAGGAAGACCACCAGGGCGACGATGACGAACTGGACCACGGTGTTGATGAAGGCGCCATAGCGGATGGCCACTTCGGCCAGCTTCCTGGCCGGCTGGGCCGGCTGCAGCACGATGCGCAGCTGAGCGAAATCAACGCGCCCAAGCGCCAGACCGACGGGCGGCATGATCACCTGCTCGACAAGGCTGGTGACGATCTTGCCGAACGCGGCGCCGATGATTACGCCGACGGCCAGATCGATGACGTTGCCGCGGGCGATGAATTCGCGGAATTCCTCAAGGATCGTCAGCCGGGGCAGTTGGGGCGGCCATTTACCCGCCATTGAGACGGGCCCGCAGCTCCTTGCCGCTTTTGAAGAACGGCACGTGTTTGGCTCGCACGGCGACGGCTTCACCGGTACGCGGATTGCGCCCCTCGCGTGCCGGGCGGGTGCGCACCGAAAAGGCGCCAAATCCGCGCAGCTCGACGCGGCCGCCCGCTTCCAGCGCGGCGATCATTCGCTCGAGAATAACGCCGACCACACGCTCGACATCGTGCTGGGTCAGATGCGGATTTTCCGCAGCCAGCGCCGCGATCAGTTCGGATTTGATCATTGGACTTTCCCCCGAGCGCAGCGACTTTTGCCGAAACCGGGGTTGAACTTCAAGGGCTTACTCTTTGGTCGCGGCCTTTTCCCGCAGAGCCGCGCCAAGGATGTCGCCCAGCGAGGCCCCGCTGTCTGATGAGCCGAACTTTTCGATGGCCTGCTTGTCCACGGCCATTTCAAGGGCCTTGACCGACAGCGAGACGCGCCGCGCGGCCTTGTCGATGTTGGTGATTTGCGCGTCCAGCCTGTCGCCGACGGCATACCGGTCCGGGCGTTGCTCCGAGCGATCGCGTGACAGGTCGGCTTTACGGATGAAGGCCCCCATCGGTGCGGCCTCATCGCCGAACTTTACCTCAATGCCGCCGGTGGTGATTTCGGTCACCGTCGCGGTCACCGTCTGGCCCTTGCGGAAGGCGTCGGCGACCATCGGATCGCCCGCCAACTGCTTGATGCCCAGGCCGATTCGCTCCTTCTCGACATCGACGTCGAGCACCTGCGCCTTGACCATGTCGCCCTTCTTGTAATGGGCCATGGCCTCCTCGCCTGAGGAGTTCCAGTCGATATCCGACAGATGGACCATGCCGTCGATATCGTCGTCCAGGCCGATGAACAGGCCAAACTCAGTCGCGTTCTTGACCTCGCCCTCGACCGTCGAGCCGACCGGATGGCTCTCGACGAAGTGCTCCCAGGGATTGGCCATGGCCTGCTTGAGGCCAAGGCTGACCCGGCGCTTGGAGGCGTCGACATCCAGGACGACGACCTCGACCTCCTGTGACGTCGAGACGATCTTGCCCGGGTGGACATTCTTTTTCGTCCAGCTCATTTCGGAAACATGGACCAGGCCCTCGACGCCAGGCTCCAGTTCGACAAAGGCGCCGTAATCGGTGATGTTGGTTATCCGGCCGGTGAACTTCGCCGCCGGCGGATACTTGGCCTCGACCCCGTCCCACGGATCAGACTGCAGCTGCTTCATACCCAGCGAGATGCGCTGCGTGTCGGGATTGATCTTGACGATCTGGACCTTGACCGTGTCGCCCACGGCGAGGACCTGGCTGGGGTGTGAGACACGCTTCCAACTCATGTCGGTCACGTGCAGAAGGCCGTCGATGCCGCCCAGGTCGACGAAGGCGCCGTAGTCGGTGATGTTCTTGACCACGCCCTCGCGCACTTCGCCCTCGAGAAGCTGGCTGACCAGTTCGGTGCGCTGTTCCGCGCGCGCTTCTTCCAGGATGGCGCGGCGCGAGACCACTATATTGCCGCGCGGCCGGTCCATCTTGAGGATGGCGAAGGGCTGCTCCTTGCCCATCAGCGGCCCGACATCGCGAACAGGCCGAATGTCCACCTGCGAGCCCGGCAGGAAGGCCGAGGCGCCGCCCAGATCAACCGTGAAGCCGCCCTTGACGCGTCCGACGATGGAGCCATTGACCGGCTCGTTCTTGGCGAAGACACCTTCCAGGCGCGTCCACGCCTCCTCACGACGGGCTTTGTCGCGACTGATCACCGCTTCGCCGAGCGCATTTTCGATCCGCTCGAGGAACACCTCGACCGTGTCGCCCACTTTCACCGTCGCCTTGCCCGCGTCGTCGACGCCAAACTCCTTGACCGCGATGCGCCCCTCGGTCTTCAGGCCGACATCGATGATCGCGAAGTCTTTTTCGATCGCCGCGACGCGGCCCTTGACCACGGTTCCCTCGGCGAAGTCGCGTCCACCCATGCTCTCGTCGAGAAGGGCTTCGAAATCGTCCCGGGAGGGGTTCATGCTCATATCGTCAGCCATGCGCGTGTTTTCGTCTCTTGCTTGCTAGGTGTTGATTGGCGCCCGGCGCGATGCGCGCAATGCGGGCTTTGGTCGAAATGGAATGGGTCTTGTATGGCGCGCCCGCGGCCGTGCGAGGAAAAGCGCGTTGGGATTACCCGTTGGCTTGGCTCCAGCGGGCGCGCGCAATCTCGACGATACGGCGGGCCGCATCGAAGGCGCGGTCTATATCGAGATCGGTGGTATCGAGCAAGACGGCATCGGCTGCGGGCCTCATCGGCGAGGCCGCGCGCGCCGCGTCACGCTGGTCGCGCGCCTCTATGTCGGCCCGGATCGCTTCATAGGTCAGCGTTTCGCCTTCGCTCTGGAGTTGACGCCATCGTCGGTCCGCGCGCGCGCCGGCCGAGGCGGTGACGTAAAGCTTGGCCGGGGCCCAAGGCGCGATCACCGTGCCGATGTCGCGCCCGTCAATGACGCTCCCACTCTCGCGGTTGGCGAACGCGCGCTGGAAATCGACCAGTATGGCGCGTACGGCCGGATGGACGGCGACCCGGCTCGCGGCCTCGCCCGCCGCGCGGCTCCGCAGGCGCGGGCTTTCGAGTCCGGTGAAGTCGAGGCCGCGCGCGACCGTGGCGCATAGCGCCTCGTCATCCAGGTCGCCCCCTGCGTCGGCAACGGCGTCGGCAACGGCGCGGTATAGGAGACCCGTGTCGAGCACCGGGAGGCCATAGGCTTCGCCCAGGCGAGCCGCGATCACCCCCTTGCCCGACGCGGCAGGTCCATCGACGGCGACCACGAAGCGGGTGGGACCGCTAGCCAAGGTCAATATCCGCGCCGAGGCTGGCCATCTGGGCTGCGAATCCCGGGAAGCTGGTGGCGATCATCGTCGCCTGGTCGACGGTGACCGCCTCGCGCGCGGCCAGGCCCAGCACCAGGCAGCTCATGGCGATGCGGTGGTCGCCCCCGGTTGCGATCTTCGCGCCGCCGCGAACGGGGTGATTGGCCCGGGATGTGCCGACCACGGTCAGGCCGTCGGGCTGCTCGTCGACGGCGACGCCGCAGGCGGCCAGGGCCGCCGCAATCAGGGCGATGCGATCGCTTTCCTTGACCCGCAGTTCGGCGATGCCGCTCATCACCGTCGGGCCATCGGCAAAGGCCGCGGCGACGGCCAGGATCGGATATTCGTCGATCATCGAAGGCGCGCGCGCCGCCGGGACCGCGACCCCCGTCAGGGGCGAATAGCGCGCGGTGAGGTCGCCGACCCGCTCGCCGCCCTGGGCGCGTTCGTTGTCGATGCTGAGGTCCGCTCCCATCTCCCGCAGGGTTTCGAAAAGACCGCAGCGCAGCGGATTGACCAGAACGCCCTCGACGGTCACCGCCGAGCCCGGTGTGATCAGGGCGGCGACGATCGGGAACGCCGCGGAGGATGGATCACCGGGAACCCCGACCCGCGAGGCAGCGAGGCTCTGGCCGCCGGCCAGTCTGATCAGACGGCCGGTCGGGCCGTCTTCAATGCGCACCTCCGCTCCGAAGGCGCGCAGCATGCGCTCAGTGTGATCGCGGCTGGGGCTGGGCTCAATGACCGAAGTCTCGCCGTCGGCGTTCAGGCCGGCCAGCAGCACGGCCGACTTGACCTGGGCCGAAGGCTGCGGGAGCTGGTAGGCGACGGCCCTGAGGCTACCCCCGCTCAAGGCAACGGGCAGGCGACCATCCCTGCGGCAGATCCACCGCGCGCCCATGAGGCCAAGCGGCTTGAGTACGCGCAGCATCGGCCGCTCGCGCAGCGAGGCGTCGCCGGTGAAGCTTGCCGCCAGCGGGAAACCCGCAGCCGCGCCGATGATCAGCCGCGC
>JAYTRF010000320.1:0-1796 GCA_043746375.1 Caulobacteraceae bacterium
TATCACGCGCGGGTTTCGGGCGGCGCGCGGACCGCCCAGGAAAAAACCTTTGTGTCGGAATGCCTTTCGTCGGCCACATGGCTGGTCAAGAGCCTCGACCAGCGCGCCAAGACCATCCTCAAGGTGGCCAGCGAGATCGTCCGCCAACAGGACGCCTTTCTGGCCTATGGGGTCGAACATCTGCGTCCGCTCAACCTCAAGACCGTCGCCGACGCTATCGGCATGCACGAATCCACCGTCAGCCGGGTAACCTCGAACAAATACCTGGCGACGCCCCGCGGCGCGTTCGAAATGAAGTTCTTTTTCACCGCCTCGATCGCATCGACGGGCGGCGGCGAGGCGCATTCCGCCGAAGCCGTGCGCCACAAGATCCGGGCCCTGATCGAAGCCGAGGCGGGCCAGGCCGCCGTTCATTCCGACGACGCCATCGTCGAGATCCTCAAGGAGGCCGGGGTCGACATTGCCCGCCGCACGGTGGCCAAATACCGCGAAGCGATGCGCATCCCGTCGTCCGTCCAGCGCAAGCGGATGCTGGAGTGCCGGGCCTGAACGCGGGAACGGATTGACACCTTCCGCCTGGCCGCGCGTTGATTGCGCATGCAGGTCCAGGTCTTTGGAAAACACGTCGACGTCGGCGAAGCGTTGCGCGGCAGGGTCAGCGAAGATCTGCAAGGCGCCATCGGCAAATATTTCGAGCGCGGGGGTGACGCGGAGGTGGTGATCAGTCGCGACGGCTCGGGGTTCCGGGTCGATTGCCTGGTCACCCTGGCCTCCGGCCAGCAACTGCAGAGCCACGGCGTCGCCGCCGATGCGCACAGCGCTTTCAGCCAGGCCT
The DNA here is from genome assembly GCA_043746375.1 of Caulobacteraceae bacterium. Lineage (GTDB taxonomy): Bacteria > Pseudomonadota > Alphaproteobacteria > Caulobacterales > Caulobacteraceae > Acaudatibacter. The sequence goes on from JAYTRF010000320.1 coordinate 836, forward strand.
TGAACAAGGTCGAAACGCGCATCCGGCGCTACAAGCGACGATTGAAGAGCCACACGCCCAGCGCCAATGCCAAGGCCGCTGAAACCGCCGCCCTCTATATACTCAAACCCCCGGACGACGAGACGGATGGAGAATGGGGCGGCGGAGACGATGCCCGGCCGCCAGCCGCGATGATCATCGCCGAGAGCCAGGCGGTCTTAAGGACGATGACCGTTTCGATGGCGGTCATGGACATGGACCTGACCGAGTCTCAAACAATCGTGTTCCGCAACGCGGCGCATGGCGGTCTGTCCGTGGTATATCGCCGCTCCGATGGCAACATCGGCTGGATTGACCCCGAGCGCACCATGGCTTCCAAGGGCGACGCGCTTCAGGCTTCCACCAACTAAGGCTGGGCGACATGGCGCATGACTCGCCGCTGGGGACCAACATCGGCGCCCTGCTTTCGGCGGGCGCCATCGCCCCGCGCGTGTCGGCGGCGAACAAGCGTCAGGCGCTTTTGGTGATCGCCGAAATCGCCGCTCGCGCCTTCTCCCTGAAGGCTCCGCAGGTCTTCGACGCCTTGATGGAGCGGGAAGCCGCCGGACCCACGGGCATCGGCCATGGCGTCGCGGCGCCTCATGCCCATTTGGCCCATCTGGGTCAGATGCAGGGGGTTTTCGTCCGATTGGAGACACCGATCGAGTTCGGCTCGGTTGATGAACAGCCTGTGGACCTGCTGTTCGCCCTGCTGGCGCCGGCCGACGGCGGCTCGGAGCAACTGCGCGCCTTGGCCAGGGTGTCTCGCGTGTTTCGCGAACCGCAGATCCGCGAACTGCTGCGCGGGGCCCATTCGGTCGACGCCATCCGCGCCATCCTCAGCCGCGAAGCGCGCACGTCGGCGGCCTGAACTGACGCTCAGTCAACGCCGCGGACGCGGATCTCCCTAGTGGACGGAGACCGGGGCGAGTTCGTGGGCCAG
>JAYTRF010000321.1:0-3364 GCA_043746375.1 Caulobacteraceae bacterium
CGCCCCTTTGAAACCAGGTCGAGGGTAGCGATGCGCTCGGCGACGCGTGCCGGGTGGTTATAGCCAGGCGGCATCAGAACGATGCCGTGGCCGAGGCGAATCTGCTTGGTGCGCTGGGAACAGGCGGCCAGAAAAATCTCCGGCGCCGAGGAGTGCGAATATTCCTCGAGAAAGTGGTGTTCGACCTCCCAGACGTTGTCGAAGCCAAGTTTATCCGCCAGTTCCACCTGGTCGAGAGCGTCCTGGAACAGCTTCAGTTCAAGCCCGTCGGTCCACGGCCGGGGAAGCTGGTGTTCATAGAAGATGCCAAATCTCATCGCTTCAATCCTTTAAACAAATACCGCTCATCCCTACCCACGCGCCGCGACGGCGACAGCGGCTTCTTCATCCTCCTCCGGCGTGACCATGGCGGGGGCGGCAATGCCTGAATCGGGCGCCTGGCCATAGGGTTCGCCCTTCAGCATGCGCGCATGCCGCCAGCCGCCGAATTTGTAATAGAGCGAGGTCAGCACCACGGAGGTGATCGTCCCCATCGGAAAGCTCCACCAGATGGCATCGGAGCCGAGCCTCGGCGTCAACAGAGCGGCGAACGGAATGCGCACCAGCACCATGGAGATCACCAGGATGATCAGCGGCCACCACACCGCACCGGTCGATCTGACCACACCGGAAAGGGAAAAGGTGATCGAAAACAGCACGAAGGCCCACAGCACCCGCGTGTTGATGTGCGAGGCGATGGGAATGGCCGGCGAGCCGCGCGGCAACAGCACCGAGAGCACCGCGCCGTTGAACGCATAGAGCAGCAGGGCCAGCGTGCCGGTGACAACCAGACCGCTGATGACTCCGGACCTGGCGATCTTGTTGACCCGGTCCCAGCGGCCTGCGCCGACGTTCTGGCCGGCCATCGAGGACACCGAGGCGCCGATGGCCATGGTCGGCATCTGCACATAGCTCCAAATGATCGAGGAGATCGAATAGGCGGCCGAGGTCAGCGATCCGTAGTGGTTCACGAAGCCGATCATCACCATCGCCGTGCCGCTCATCACCAGCATCTGCACGCCCATGGGAAGGCCTCGGGTGACCAGCGAACGGAAAATGGCCATGTCGGGCTTGAGCAGGTGAAATTCGCCGGGCCGCAACAGGATGACGCTCTTCTTGCGATAGAGGTGGATCATCAGGACGATCAGCGAAACGCCCTGGCCGATCAAAGTCGACGTCGCCGAGCCGGCGATGCCGAGCTTCGGGAAAGGCCCGATGCCGCGGATGAGCAGCGGGTTGAGCGTGACGTCGATCGCCACCGCCAGGAGCATGAAATAGAACGGCGTGGTCGAATCGCCGGCCCCCCGCTGGGTCATCTGCATGAACACGAAAAAGTACATGAAGGGGACCGAGGCGAAGATGATCCGCAGATAGATGATCGCCCCGGCCCGCGCCTCTGGCGGGGTGTCCATAAGATCGAGAATGTGTGGCGCCAGGACGCCGCCGAACACCGCCAGGAGCAGCGAAAGTCCGATGAAGAAGGTCGTGGTGGTGCCCATCACCCGCTTGACCATAGCCATGTCGCCGGCTCCGACCGCCTGGGCGACGAGGATGTTGGCGGCCATGCCGACCCCGAAGATCGACCCCAGCATCAGCATCATGACGATGTTGGAATTGCCAAGCGCGGTGATGGCGTTTTCGCCCAGGGTATGGCTGACCCAGAACTGGTTCACCGTGCCGTTGAACGACTGCAGGAAGTTGCCGCCCAGGAGCGGCAGGGAAAAGGTCAAAAGGGTGCGGGTAATCGGCCCCTTGGTCAGGTCGCGGCCGCGGTGGCCCGGGCCCTTCGCTGCCGGCGGCCCGCCTGAGCCGCTCCCGGGCCGTGGTGGAAAGGGCGGCGGCTCGCCGCGCGCCGGAACCTTGACGTCCATCAGTCCGTACGCGCCGGAAGACCTCCGACGAGCGCCTCGGCCCTGGCGAACAGGGCCGGATCGACGGTGATGTCGGCCGCGGCGGCGTTCTCGTCGACCTGCTCGGGCCGGCTTGCGCCGACGATGGCCGAAGCGACGTTGGCTTCGCGCAGCACCCACGCCAGGGAAAACTGGCTAAGCGTGACGCCCGCCTCCGCGGCCAGGGGTTTCAGCTTCTCGACCGCTTCGAGCACCTCGGGTCGAAGCCAGCCGCGGATCGGCGCGCCCATCGAGTCGCTGGCCCCGCGCGATCCCTCCGGCGGAGCGGCGCCAGGCGCATATTTGCCGGTCAATACCCCCTGCGCCAGCGGCGACCAGACGATTTGCGAGACGCCGTTTTCTGCGCAAAGGGGGATTACGGCCTTCTCCGGCCGCCGCCAGAGCAGCGAATATTGCGGCTGGCTGGAGACGAACCGCTCGACGCCCTTGATGGCGAAGGCGTCCCTGATATTTTGCGGCGACCACTCGGAAAAGCCGATGTAGCGGGTCTTGCCCGCGCGCACGGCGGCGGTGAGCGCCTCCATGGTTTCATCCAGCGGTGTGGCGGCGTCGTAGCGATGGCACTGGTAGAGATCGACGTGATCGACCTTCAGGCGCTTGAGCGACGCGTCGAGTTGCTTTTCGATCTGGACGCGCGACAGGCCCTTGTCGTCTGGACCCATTTCCCCAAACGCCTTGGTCGCCAGGACGTAGCTCTGCCTGGGCACGCCGGTAAGCGCTTCACCCAACAGCGTCTCTGCGGCCCCGCGGCCATAGACATTGGCCGTGTCGATCAGATTGATTCCCTTTTCCAGCGCCCGGCGCACGCAGGCGGTGGCGAGATCCCGCTCGACGCCCACGCCGTAGGTCAGCCATGAGCCGAGGGAAATCACCGAGACCTGAAGGTCGCTGGCCCCGAGTTGGCGGTAACGCATGGCAATGTCCCTGGGTGCGGCCAAGAGCGCCGCTTAAAAACGATGAACGCCGATAATCTGAACACCCTACAGATACGCCCGCAGTTTTTCCAATCCCTCCTTGCCTCATAACGGCCTTGTCAGGACCGCGGGGCCTTCGGACTGGCCGGCGTTGTCCGGATCGGCCAGTTCGAGCAGGGCGGCCGAGTCGGCTAGGCGGCGCAGATTGTCTTCGTGGGCGCCGCGGTCGATCCGATAAAGCAGCAGGATGCTGGTCGAGCACAGCGAAAGGCCGACCGTCAGCGGCAGGTAGATGGTCGCCAGATGACGCATGATCGCCGGATCGAGAGTTTCGGGGCTGGCGTGGACGGGAAAGCGCACGAAGGCCAGCAACAGGCCCGGCAACAGGGTGGCGATGCCGCTCGCCACCTTTTGCAGAAAGGTGTCGGCGGAAAACAGCAGCCCCTCGGAGCGGCGACCGGTGCGCAGCTGCGTTTCCTCGACGATGTCGGCGATCATCGA
>JAYTRF010000322.1:0-2790 GCA_043746375.1 Caulobacteraceae bacterium
AGGCGCACGGCCAGGACGCGGATGGCGGCGGCGGCGGCGTAGACCGGGTCGGCCATCAGATCGCCCCTCCGGCCGTATCGTCGGCCAGCTCGCAGGCCAGCTCGTCGGCGAGACGATAGGCCGTTTCCGCCGCCTCCCGCCGCGTCTCGACAGACATCAGCGCCGCGCGGGCGACCTGTTGGGCGACGAGCGGCCGCTGCGCGGGAAACAGATCGACGATCGCCCGGACCTCGCGGAAGATGCGGGCATAAGCCTGGCTGGGCGCCATCGGAGTCATGCCACCCTCCGCGCCGCCGCGCCGCAGGCGGTGCATATCCGCGCATTGCGCATCCAATGGCCGTCCCGCGCAAAACTGTGCCCGCACCGCATCATGTCGTCGGGGTCCAGCGTCGCCAGCGATGTCGGCATGGTGCAGATCAGCCGCCCGGTGGATCGCTCGACCAGGCGCCACACGTCACCGTCGCGATATTGGTCGGTCGCCGCGGCGACATCATCCGGCGAGGGCTCGGCGCCGGCGGCAGGGATGGATTTTGTACGGGCCATGCGGGCACCTGAAACGGAAAGGCGAACGGCGTTCGCGGCGGTTAACGGGTCAGGGCGGCGAGGGTGATGATGAAGGCGATGAGCGCCGCCAGGCTGGCGCAGACCAGAGCGCCGGTGATCAGCTCGCGCAGCACCCGGCCGGCCATCGCGGCGTAGGCGATCCGGGCAGCCTGCGGGTTGACCATGCGGGCCGCGGGCTCGCGCAGCGACAGCGGCGGATCACAGGGCCGGCCGCGCCAGGCGGCGGGGTGACTGATCCGGGATTCCTGAAGCATCGGTCTCATGGGTGATTTTCCCGCGCTGGGCCAACCGGGACGATTCGGCCAGAGCGGAGTAAAAAACACACCGTCGGGCGGGTTTGTCAACCGGTCTAGCGTGTCGCGGCGTAAAAAACACACCAGTCCGCGATGGCTGTGCAATGTTCTTGCAATGCGAATCGCGCCAGCTAGAGTCGCATCGGTCGATCAGCGAGGCAGTGATGGCGGAGACGAAAACGCGGTTCCCGGTGATCACCGCCGGCGTTTGCCTGGCGGTCGGTTTCGTGATCGGAGCGATGTTCGCGACCGCCATGGAGGGGGGGCGCGGCGTGCCTGCCGGCGCCCTGGCGCAAGCGAACCACGCGGCCGACCAGGCCGAGGCGGCGGCGCGCGATGCGGCCGACCAGGCCGAGGCGGCGGCGCGCGATGCGGAATCCGCCGCCGCCCCGCCGGATGCTGGTCCGGTCGCCGATGGGCACATGATTTATGTGCCGTCGTCGATCGTCGTCTGCATGGATCCGCAGATGCTGGGCCTGGCCCGCGCGGCCTGGGCGGCCTGGGCGAAGGGCATGGACGATGCCGACGCCAAGGATGCGTTCATAAAATCAGGGTGCGTACCCCCGGTCGGAGGCCCGGGGACGAGGGAACGGGTGCATCATCGGGAAACGATTCTGTGGCGCGGCAAACTCGACGGGCAATGGCTCGGCGGCAACCTTGAGGTTGCCGAGCTGCGGTCCGTGAACGATGGCATGCCACTCATTAGCTGGGTCGCGGCGCCCGACCTGACGCCGGCTCAGTAGCTCCGGATCGAGCGCAGCAGCACGCCGCGCACGCGGACCTCGATCCCGTCCTCGCCCTCGGCGCCGTGGTCGAGGACCAGCGGATCCTTCCATTTAGGATTGTTCGATCGCGGCCATAGGCGGACCGCGCCGTCCTGGTCGATCTCTACCTGCTTGATGGTCAGCTCGCGCAGCGCGCCGTCGAAGCGCAGGCGCTCGGCCTCGACCACGTCGCCGTGCCTCGGTTTGTAGTCGATCGCGATGGCGTCGACGAATTGCGCGAGATCGCCGTCGAATATGCCCAGCTGATCGACGCTATCGCCGACCACCATGGACAACCACTGCGGCGCGTGCGGATAACGTCGGTCGGCCGCCACCGGAAAGCTCTGCGGCTCGGACTGGTCGAGGTCGTCGGTTTCCAACCAGGCGCCGGCCTGGACCTTGCCGCGGAGCGGCAGTTCGGCGATGCCGACCAGCGGCCGGCCGACTTCGAAACCGACCCGCATCGGCGCGATCGTGTCGGTCTGCATCACCTCGGTGCGCAGGCGCAGCACATCCTCGACGGTGAAGCCCAGGCTGTTGGCCAGGTCCTCGAGCTTGTCGAGCGGCAGGTTGCGCTGACCCCATTCGTAGCGTCGCCAGGTGTTGGCGACGATCCCCGCCTTTTCGGCCGCCTGCTCCTGGGTCAGGTCAAGGCTTCGGCGCATGCGACGCACCACGCGAGCGGCGGCGTCGCGTTCGTTTGGCCGAGTCGGGGGCGGTTTCGCGGGCATACCGGGAAAGACCGCACCGGGCCGGTATGATGAAAGGCTCAACATGGCGCAAAGTATTTTGCACGTGACTGGTTGAAAAAACAATCCTCTTTGGTTCAGTATGCCACGCATGGTGATTCGAACCGCCGATTCCGAACAATTCCGCGCCCCGCCACTGGCCCCTCGGCCTGGGCTGGCGCGCTGGCTGTTCGACCGCGATCTTGGCTATGCGCGCGCCGCCGAAGTGCTGGGCGTGACCTATGAGAGCGTGCGCCGCTATTGCCTGCCGTTTTCGGACCCGGGTCGGCGGATCCCGCCGGCGGCCACGATCGAGCAGATTGCGCACTGGACCGACGGCGCGGTGCTCGGCGGCCATTTCTATCCCGAGCTGGATTTCGATATCCGGGAGGTCGCGGCGTGACCGCCCCGGCCCACCCCTCACGCGCGCGGCCGGGTCCA
>JAYTRF010000323.1:0-11901 GCA_043746375.1 Caulobacteraceae bacterium
CCACCTTGGCGGCGCAAAAGGTGTTGTCTGCGGTCCAGCGACTGGGAGGCCGTTTTGGGCGCGGCCGGGTGGTCGATCACCTGCTCGGCAAGACCAAGGACGTGGCCGGCGTCGAGGCGCAGCTATCGACGTTCGGCGTCGGTCGGGAATCCAACGCCGGCGGGTGGCGCGGCCTGATCGACCGGCTGCTGTTCGAAGGACTACTCGTCGAAGATCCCAATGACGGCCGCCCATTGATCGGACTTGGGGAAGCCGCCGCCGTCCGCGCTGTTTATCGCGGCGAGCGCGCCGTCACTTTGCTTCGCCTCCCTGGCGCCGCTGACTCCCGTAATCCGCCCGGTCGCTCGCGCAAGCGCCGGGGGAGCGCCCTGCCGGCCGTGAGCAACGCGGCCATGCCGCTCTTCGAGGCCCTCCGCGCCTGGCGACGAGCCGAGGCGACCCGGCAACGCGTGCCGCCGTACGTCATCTTCCACGACCAGACCCTGGCGGCGATCGCCGCCGCCCCTCCCGCCACCCGCACTGGCCTCCTGGCCATCGACGGCGTCGGCGAGGCAAAGCTGGAGCGCTACGGGGAGGCGGTGATGGGGCTGGTGGCGGTCGCGTAGCGAATGTTAACATTGTATGGTTGCAGTATGTTTACATACCTGTAAACCTTGGTGCCCCTCTGCCGAGGGCCGATGGAGAACGATTACCATGGCAAGCAAATATGATCCCCTTGGCCGCTATCTGGCGGAAACGCGGGCGGCCGAAGTGCCGCTGTCGTTCCTGGAAATCGAAAAGATCATCGGCCAACCCCTGCCGGAAAAATCCGCCAAACATCCTGCCTGGTGGAGTAACAACACGTCCAACAGCACGATGACCCAGGTTTGGCTCGATGCCGGCTATCGGACGGAACGGGTAGAAATTGGTCGTCGCCGGCTGGTCTTCCGGCGGGTGGGGCGAGACAATGGTGGCGTTCAAAAATCCGCGCCAGCTTCGTTCGTCGCCCGGGCCGCGCCGAATGTTGGCGGCCTCCTCGCAAGAGTGCGGGCGGCTCTCGCGGGAACAGTATGTATACCTAAGGGTGTAGACCTCACGGCGCCTGTGGATGAACGCTGGGACGCAGAGGCATCGTGATCCGCCCCCTTCTCCTGGACACCTGCGCGGCCCTCTGGATCGCCCAGGGAGAACCGCTCATTGACGCAGCGATCGAGGCGTTCACGGAGATCGAGCGGGCTGGCGGCGCCGTGGCGCTTTCACCCATCACCGCGTGGGAGATTGGGCTCCTCGTGTCGAGAGGAAGACTGGCCCTTTCTCGCGATCCCGCAACATGGTTCTCGGATCTGCTGAGCCAGGGCTTCGAGCTATCGCCCCTCACACCGTCCATACTCGTGGCGTCGTCATTTCTGCCGGGCGACCCGCCTCGTGATCCCGCCGACCGCATCCTCGCGGCGACGGCAAGAGCCATGAACTTCCGACTCGTGACCCGAGATCAGCGACTTCTCGATTACGCCTCCGGCGGACACCTAGCCGTGGTCGCCTGTTAGCGTCTAGTTCGCTCAGCCTAACCCCATCCCAGGGCGTCTGACCGGGCTCTTTTGGGCCCGGCCATTCACCCATAAGGCACCATTTGGCCTAGTTATGCCACCGCCGTAACGCTTGGCGCCTTGCGTTCAACGGAACCTAAAATGCGACGGGCGTTCCGGCTCCCGCACATAGGCGGGTCCAAGCGTCGGCAAAGTCCTTCGTTCGGTCTTCCGTCGTCGCAACTCCGGGGCCTGCGATAAAATGCTGAAAGCCCATGTAACCTCCGAAGCTGTTCTTGGCGTTGACCCTGCCGCAGAACGCGTAGGCATCCGGAACATTGGGAACGCCAGCGACGAGATATGCCTCTACATCCTTGTATTTAGCCGACTGCGGGTCCTTGAGCAGGTTGTTCATTGCTGCTTTTGCCTGCACCTGCAGGCCCGCGATGCGCTCCGACTGCGTCTCCGCCGTTGAGCTTGCAGCAGTGCTCCCTGACGGCGGCGAACATCCCAGCAGGGTCGAGCACATGCCCATCGCAAGGCTAGCGATGATGCAGACCCTGTTGGCGGCAATCGATTTGGCATTCGGATTCATGACCATCTCCGATCAACTCGGCTGTGCTAATTCCGCCGCAAAACGACGTTGATCCGTGAGTGAACGCTTCTGGCTGACCTTGGCAAGGGCGGCTTCGACCTGCGGCATTAGCCCGACCTAGACGTCCACCTCCGCGTCCAAGGCGTTTTCCTGGATGAACTCGCGGCGGGGTTCGACCAGGTCGCCCATCAGGCGAGTGAACATGTCGTCGGCGTCGTCTGCATGGGCGACCTTGACCTGCAGGAGGGTGCGTGCGTTGAAATCGAGGGTGGTTTCCCAGAGCTGGTCGGGGTTCATTTCGCCAAGGCCCTTGTATCGTTGGATGGTCAGGCCGCGGCGCCCGGCTTCGAAAATAGCTGAAACCAAGTCAAGGGGTCCTCGCACCATCTGGCTCTTATCGCGGCGGGTGAAGTTGGCAGGGGCGGAGAAGGTCTTGGCCAGCTTGCCGGCCCGGTCGGCGAGCCGCCGCGCATCGGCCGAGCGCAGCATCGGCTCATCAAGGACGATGCGTTCGGAAACCCCTCGCCGAGAGCGAAGGAAGAGATATCCTCCGCCTTCCGCGCGTTCCCCGGCCCAGCCGCCGTCGCCCTCCTGCGCATAGAGGTCCAGCCGCCGCGCGCCTTCGCTCGGGTTGCCGGCATCGCCCAACAGACCGGCCAGGGCCGCCTGCTCGATGGCGAAAGCGGGGGCGCGGGCCGACAGGCGCTCGATATTGGCCTTGGCCTGGCGCGATGTCTGGACAAGCGCCTCGAGGTCGCGGCCGGTCATCCGCTCGCCCGACGCCAGGTCGAGCTGCGCCCCGTCGAGCCCCTCCTCGATCAGGAAGGCCTCAAGCTCGGCCTCATTCTTCAGATATCGGGAGGCCTTGCCCTTGGCAGCCTTATAGAGCGGCGGCTGGGCGATGTAGAGATAGCCGCGTTCGATCACCTGCGGCATCTGGCGGTAGAAGAAGGTCAAGAGCAGGGTGCGGATGTGCGCCCCGTCGACGTCGGCGTCGGTCATCACCACGATGCGGTGATAACGGATCTTCTCGATGTCGAAATCGTCCCGGCCGATTCCAGCCCCAAGAGCGGTGATCAAGGTCCCGATCTGCTCGGAACCGAGCATCTTGTCGAAGCGTGCACGCTCGACGTTGAGGATTTTGCCCCGAAGAGGCAGTACCGCCTGGTTTTCACGATTGCGGGCCTGCTTGGCGGAGCCGCCAGCGCTATCGCCCTCGACCAGGAAAATCTCCGACTTGGCGGGATCGCGCTCCTGGCAGTCTGCAAGCTTGCCCGGGAGGGATGAGATATCGAGGGCCGATTTGCGCCGCGTGAGATCGCGGGCCTTGCGCGCCGCTTCGCGGGCAACGGCGGCTTCGGCGATCTTCTGGACGATCTGGCGGGCTTCGGCAGGGTGTTCCTCGAACCACGCGCCGATACCGTCGCTGACCAGCCCCTCGACCGCTGGACGCACCTCGGAGGAGACCAGCTTGTCCTTGGTCTGGGAGGAGAACTTGGGGTCGGGCACCTTTACCGAGAGCACGCAGGTCAGGCCCTCGCGCGCGTCCTCGCCGGTAAGCTGGACCTTCTCGCGCTTGGTCGCCCCGGAGGTCTCGGCGTAGCTGGTGATCACCCGGGTCAGGGCAGCGCGAAATGCTGAAAGGTGCGTGCCGCCATCGCGCTGCGGGATGTTGTTGGTGAAGCACAGCATGGTCTCGTGGTAGCCGTCGTTCCACCACAGCGAGAGGTCGATCTCGACCTTTTCCCGCGCGCCGCGGATGACCAGGGGCGTCTTGAGCAGCGGCGTCTTGGCCTTGTCGAGATGGCGCACGAACGCTTCGACCCCCCCTTCGTAGTGGAGAATCTCCTCAAACGGTTCGGCGCCGCGCAGGTCGCGCAGATGGATCACCACGCCGGAATTGAGAAACGCCAATTCGCGCAAACGATGCTCAAGGGTTTTGCGGTCGAAATCGATGTGGGCGAAGGTGGTCATCGAGGGAAAGAAGGTCACCTCGGTGCCGGTGAGGAATTCACCGTTATCGCGCCGTGGCGCATCGCCGCTAATCTTCAGCGGCAAGACGGTATCGCCCCGCTCGAAGCGCATCTCATGGCTTTTGCCGGCGCGGTAGATCTTCAGAAGCAGCCAGTCGGAGAGCGCGTTGACCACGGAAACGCCGACCCCGTGCAGGCCGCCGGAGACCTTGTAGGAATTCTGATCGAATTTCCCGCCGGCGTGCAACTGGGTCATGATCACTTCGGCCGCCGAAACCCCCTCACCTTCGTGAATGTCGGTCGGAATGCCGCGGCCGTCGTCGGTGACCGTGCACGACCCATCCGCGTTCAGGATCACCTCGACCTTGGTGGCGAAACCGCCCAGCGCCTCGTCGATGGCATTGTCGACCACTTCGTAGACCATGTGGTGCAGGCCGGAGCCGTCGTCGGTGTCGCCGATGTACATGCCCGGGCGTTTGCGCACCGCGTCGAGGCCCTTGAGCACCTTGATCGAATCCGCGCCGTACTCGGGCGATGCATCTTCGAAAATTTCGTCGGTCATTTCAGTCATCCAGAACGGTCAGGCGAGAGGCATCCACATGAACGCCCATCGCCCGGCCCTTGAGAGTTTCGAACAGCGCCGCGTCGGTGCCGCTGAGAAAGGCCTGCAGGCCCAAGGCCCCGATTTCGTCGAACAGCGCCGCGCGCCGGTGAGGATCGAGATGCGCCGCCACCTCATCCAATAGTAGTATAGGATTCGGCGAGTCTTTCGCACGGGAAAGTCGCGCGGCCTGGGCCAGAACGAGGTTCAGAACCATCGCCTTCTGCTCCCCGGTCGAGCATTCGGCGGCCGGCCGGTCTTTCTGTGCGTGACGAACAAGCAGATCGCCGCGGTGCGGCCCGGTCAGGGTGCGGCCGGCGGCCGCATCCAGGGCGCGCGCGCCGGCGAGGGCGGTGGCGAGTCTTGGCTCGATTTCGTCAGCCCCGGCGCCCTCTGAAGCCATGGCCGCCCACTCGCCGGCATAGGTGAGGCGCGCGCGGGGAAACGGCCGATCGAGGCGGTCGTCGATCTCGGCCTGCAGTGCGGCCAGGGTACGGGCCCGCGCCTCGATCAGCCGCGCCCCGAAGTAGCCCATGCGGGCTTCGAGCGCCGTCAGCCAGGCGTCCTCCGTCGACCCGTCGCTCAGCAGGCGAATGCGTTCGCGCATAGCCTTGTCATAGGCGTTGACGTGCGCCCCGTGGCGTGGATCGGCCGCGAACACCAGCCGGTCGAAGAATCGCCGCCGCTCGCCGGCGACATCCAGGAACAGCCTGTCCTGAGCCGGGGTCAGCCACAGGGGCCGCACATACCGCCCCATCTCCCCCGGCGTTGCGTTTTCGCCATCTATCCGCACCAACCGTCGGCGCGCCCCCGGCTCTTCCGCGCCGGCGCCGATGCGGACCTGGCCATCGCCGGTGATCACCAGCGCCGACGCGGCCCATGGGCGGCCCTGTTCCTCGCCTGGCTCCTGCCGGCCTATGTCGATCAGCGCCGCGCCGCGCAATCCGCGGCCGGGAGAGAAAAAGCTGATCGCCTCCAGGAGGTTGGTCTTGCCAGCCCCGTTGGAGCCAACCAGAAAGACGCTGCGGCCGTCCATGACCAGCTCCGCTCTGTCGTAGGAGCGAAAATTGGCGACCAGCAGCGATTGGAGAGCGGAGCGCACCTCGCAGGCCGCCAGTCGCCCTAAGGCCTTAAGCCCTCAACGGCATCAGCACATATTGCACCCCGGCGTCGGTGGGATCGAGAACCAGGGTTGCGTCGAGCACCGTCGAGGCTGCGGCGCGGTCCGCAAACCGGAATTCGGCCGTTTCGCCGCCGATCTGCGCGGTCACGTCGAGGAGATAGCGGGCGTTGAAGCCGATCTCGAACGGTTCGCCTTCGTAATCGACCTCGAGTTCCTCGACCCCCTGGCCCGCCTCGATGTTGCGGACAGTGAGCATCACCTTGCCCGATTCCACCGACAGCTTCACCGACCGGCTCTTTTCCGAGGAAATGGTCGCCACCCGATCCACCGCCGCAGCAAAAAGACTATTGTCGACCGTCATCACCCGGTTGTTTTCGCGCGGAATGACTCGCGTGTAGTCCGGGAACGAGCCGTCGATGACCTTGGACGTCAGCCCCACGCCGCCGAAAGCGAACCGGACCTTCTCAGGACTGAGCTGAACCTCCACGGTTTCACCGGCGTCCTCCATCAATCGGCGCGCCTCCTGGATGGTCTTGCGCGGAATGATCACCCCCGCCGCCCCGGCCGACCCCTCGGGCGCGGGCATATCGGCCAGCGCGAGGCGCCGACCATCCGTCGCCACCGCCCGCAGGATCGCCCGGCCGTCCTCGACCACCGTATGCAGGTAGATGCCGGTCAGATAATAGCGCGTTTCCTCGGTAGAAATGGCGAAACGGGTCTTGTCGATCAACCGGATCAGATCGGCGGTATCGATGCTGATCGCGCCGGTGAGACCCTCAGACGACATGGTGGGAAAGTCCCCAGCCGGAAGCACCGGCAAGTGAAATCCTGAGCGTCCCGCGGTAATGTGCAGACGCGGATCCTCACCCGTGAAACCAAGGGCGACGTCGGCGCCTTCGGGCAGCTTGCGGACGATCTCATAGAGCATGTGCGCCGGCGCTGAGATCTGGCCGGGGGTTTCGATTCGGGCATCGCTTCGGTCGATGATCTCCATGTCCAGATCGGTGGCCGCAAACATCAGGCCATCCCTTCCCGCCGAGAGCAGGACGTTTGAGAGAATGGGGATGGTGTTGCGCCGCTCGACGACGCTCTGCACGTGTCCCAGCGCCTTCAGAAGCGCGGCTCTCTCAATGGTAAGCTTCATCGTTGCGTCCAGGTCCGGCGCCGTCGCGGATCAGCTGATCCCGGAAGCGGCGAATGAAAAATGGACTTGGCAGATTAGCGCAAACGGCGGCGCGCGGAAGGCCCGTTGCACACGCCTTACGCGGCCGGGGCGTCCGGGGGGGCTGCGTCTTGGGCCTGCGATGCGACGTCCAAGGCTTGCGCCGTCGGGTCTGCCGCCACGGGGCCGGTCGAGTCCTTGCCCGCCACGACCACCATGGCGGGCCGAACGATGCGCCCGAACAGCTCAAAACCGGTCTGCAGAACCTGAACGATACCCCCCGGCGCGACCGCTTCGGAGGTCTGCTCCATCACCGCCTGATGCTGGTGGGGATCGAACCTCGCCCCAATCACGGGCTCCAGTGCTTTGAGCCCATTGCGGTCAAAGGCGGTGAGCAGGTCGCGCTCAGTCATCTCCAAGCCAATGGCGAGATTTTTCACCAGAGGGTCTGCGGCATCCCTTGGCGCGTGCTGCATGGCCCTGGCCAGATTGTCGGCCACTCCAAGCAGGTCGCTGGCGAATTTCGAGATCGCGTAAGCTCGGGCGTCGTTGATCTCACGATCGGCCCGACGGCGGGTGTTTTCGGCCTCGGCCGCATAACGCAGCGCCTGGTCTTTCAGCGCCGCGACTTCGTGGCGCAAGGCCTCGATCTCACCGGACGCTTCGTCATCGACATCATCGCCGTCAGCCGCAACAAAGTCTTCGCTCATACCATCTATCTCTTTGCTCATCCGTCCATGATCCGGCCCAGCGCCCGGGCGGTGTAATCGACCAGCGGGATCACCCGCGCATAGTTCAACCGCGCCGGGCCGATGACCCCGATGGCGCCCAGCACCTTTTGTCTGCCCGACATATAGGGCGCTGCAATGACTGCGGAACCCGACAAAGAGAACAGACGGGTCTCCGCTCCGATGAAGATGCGAACGCCATGGGCGGCGCGCACGTCATCGAGCAAACCGATCAGCTGCTCCTTCTGTTCCAGGTCGTCGAACAGCATGCGCACGCGGTCGAGGTCGGCCAGCGCGTTGTCCGCGCCCAAAAGGTTTGCATGGCCGCGCACGATCAGAGCGCGTTGATCGCCCTCGCCGCCCCAGGCCGCCAGACCGTCCTCTATCAAACGTGCGGCGGCCGCATCCAGTTCGCGTCGGGCCCGGTCGAGTTCGGTCGCTATCTCCAGTTTCGCTTCAACCAGCGTCTTGCCGCGCAGGCGGGCGTTGAGGAAATTTGAGGCCTCCTGCAGCGCCGACGGCGTGACGCCCAGGGTGCGGCGCATCAGGCGATTTTCCACAAGCCCGTCCTCGAACACCATGATCGCCAGGGCCTGGTCTGGGCCGAGGGCGACGAATTCGACATGCTTGACGCCAGCGTCTCGGACCGGCGTCACCACGACGCCCGCCCCCCCAGCGAGCCCCGAGAGAATGGCGCTGGCTTCGTTGAGGGCGTCGTCGAAGGAACGGCCGCGGCCGGAAAGCCGCGCCTCGATGTTGCCCCTGTCGGCTTCTGAGATGTCTCCAACCTCAAGCAGGCCATCGACGAACAGGCGCAAGCCCGCGTGGGTCGGCAGACGCCCGGCGCTGATATGCGGCGCGCCCAGCAGGCCCAACTCGGTCAAATCCTGCATGGTGTTGCGGATCGAGGCGGGCGAGAGGTGCACACCGCCGCGCGATATGGTTCGCGATCCCACGGGCTCGCCGGTTTCAAGATAGGTCTCGACGATGCGGCGGAATATCTCGCGGGCGCGCGCGTCCAGTTCGGCGAGATTGGCGCCGGCGATGGACGGCTGGCCGAGGAGCGGATTGGTCATGAACGCCAAGCGGCCTTTTCATCGCTCCATCGCGCGGGACGGCGATTTAGGATAAGCGCCGCCTCTGCGCGCGCAAGACGCGGCATGCAAACGCCGGAGCTCCTTTCATGCGACCGTCTGACCGCGCGCCGGACGCGCTTCGCCCGATCACCCTTGAGACCGGGGTCAACCGCTACGCGGAGGGATCATGCCTTGTCTCGTTTGGCCACACTCGTGTGCTGGTCACCGCCAGCCTAGAGGAAGGCGTGCCGCCATTCCTGCGCGGTCGCGGCCAGGGGTGGGTGACAGCGGAATATGGGATGCTGCCACGCGCAACCCACACCCGCGGGCGGCGCGAGGCAGCGCAGGGCAAACAATCAGGCCGCACCCAGGAAATCCAGCGGCTCGTCGGCCGCTCCATGCGCGCGGTCGTCGATCTGAAAGCCCTCGGCGAGCGCCAGATCACGCTCGACTGCGACGTCGTCCAGGCCGACGGCGGCACGCGGACCGCCGCGATCACCGGCGGCTGGGTGGCGCTGAAGCTGGCCACCCGCCATCTGCTTGAAGAGGGCGTGATCGCCAAGGAGCCGATCCTGGGTCACGTCGCTGCCGTCTCCTGCGGTCTTTTCCAAAACACCCCGGTGCTCGACCTCGATTACGAGGAGGACAGCAACGCCGAGGCCGACGCCAACTTCGTGTTGACCGGCGCGGGAGACATCGTCGAAATTCAAGCGACCGGTGAAAAGCGCGGGTTTTCACGCGATGAATTCGAAGCCCTATTCGCCCTGGCCCGGGGCGGCATCGCCGAGCTCATCGCGCTGCAAGCGGCGGCGATCGGCTGATAGCAAGGGCGGGCTCGCCTATTCGTCGTCGACCTCGTCGGCGGCATCGCCTGGGGGTCCTGGCTCGAAGGCGACGAGGTCGCCAGGCTGGCAGCCGAGTTCGCGGCACAAGGCGGCCAGGGTCGAAAAGCGGATGGCCCGGGCCTTGCCGGTCTTCAGGATCGACAGGTTGGCGATGGTCACCCCGACCCGGTCGGCGAGCTCGGTAAGTGACATCCGGCGCTCGAGCAGCATACGGTCGAGGCGGACAAGGATGGGCATGGCCTAGATCGTCAGCTCCGCCTCGCCGCGCAGGCGGGCGCCTTCGCGAAACACCTCGGCCAGCACGATGATCACCAGGATGGCGAACCAGTTGGTAATGTTGACTACGCCGCCGATGTGCACGGCGCCCGCCAGAACCAGACGGGAAGCCCCCGCGGCGGCATAGCGGCCGACCTCAAGGACGGCCAGGGCCAGACCGATGGTGCGCAGGCGCCGCACATTGGCTGGGTGAAAAGGATCGCCAGCGATCAGGGTCCGGAAGATGCGCCGCAGGCGTCCGACAATGACGATGGCGCCGACAAGGTAGAGATCGTAGCCGACCAGGGTGGCGGCGAGGACGGGGCCCTTCCAGGGCCCGCTGACGTTCAGCCGCTCAATGGCCACGCCGCTCAGCAGGTCTGGGTTGAAGCTGAGCAGGAGCACGGCGATAATGGCGACGGCCACCGCGCCGGCGGCGATCCAGACGACCAGATAGAACACATCGAGGATCACCTTCAGAAAGCTGGAAACCGATCCAGGTCCAAGGGCGCGCATAGTCATTATCCCTTTCGCCGGGCGACCGGCGCTAACGCCAAACCGCCGTCGATGGGCTAAGGCCATCGACGGCGGTAAGGATGCCTAAGTTGCCGGGCGGTTGAAAGCGCCGCGCCCTGCCCTCTGCTCACAAGGATTGGACGACCATGCTGGCGGCGACGAGCGGCAAGCCGACGATGACGAGGACGTTGATGACCCCAAGAGCGATGCGGTCGACGATGGTGATCAGGCTGGAAGCGGTCATGGTTCACGTCCCTTGAGTGTGTGCGCCGGAGGCGGCCCGTCGCCGTCCCTGTGTGTTTATCGATATGGCCGCATCGATTTTCGATCAACTTAATTATCGTTTATCGATGTTACAATTCAGCAATGAACGGAGTGGCTTTCATTGGCGATCTGATCGGCCAGAGAGCACGATGACTTTTGTCGGAACGGACCAAGTCTGAATCGTGCTCGCAAACTTCAGAATCGAGCCTGTTCTTCCCGTTTTGATGATTCCATCAAAACGGGACAGGCTCTACACAGCCGCTATGAGCCTCAGCCTCGATGCCGGCGCGCGACTGGTCGCCGCCACCCACAACCCCGGCAAGGCCAGGGAACTGGCCGCGCTGCTGAACGGACGTTTCGAAGTGGTCTCCGCCCTGGAGCTCGGCCTGCCCGAGCCGGACGAGCCGGAGACGACGTTCGCGGGCAACGCCATGATCAAGGCCAGGGCGGCGGCCGACGCGAGTGGGCTGGTCGCTATCGCGGACGACTCGGGGCTTTGTGTCGCGGCGCTCGATGGCGCGCCCGGCGTCCATTCAGCGCGATGGGCGGGGCCGGGGCGAGATTTCGCCCACGCGATGACTCTGGTCGAAGAGCGGCTCGCCGACCGTGACAGCGACGATCTTTCGGCGTGGTTCGTCTGCGCCCTCGCCGTCGCCTGGCCGGGCGCGGCGACCGTAGTCGTCGAGGGCCGCGCTTCCGGCGCGCTGACCTTCCCGCCCCGCGGGGAAAACGGCTTTGGCTACGACCCGATCTTCATTCCGGACGGCGGACGGCTGACGTTTGGGGAAATGGGCGCGGCGGAAAAGGACGCCATCAGCCATCGGGCCGCCGCCTTCGCGGCCCTGGCCGCCGCGCTGTTTTGAATCGTTCGCCGCTCGGCCTCTACGTTCACTGGCCCTATTGCGCTCGGATTTGCCCCTATTGCGATTTCAACGTCGTCCGCGACCGAGGCAGGGCGGATGAGGCTTCGGCGCTGGCGCGCGCGATCGTCTTGGACATCCAGGCCACCGCTGTTCTTCTGGGGCCCCGGCGGCTGGTTTCGATCTTCTTCGGCGGCGGCACGCCGTCGCTGATGGCCCCGGCGCAGGTTGCCCAGATTATTCAGGTTGCATGCGGAGCGTGGGAAGCTGACGCCGATCTCGAAGTCACCCTCGAGGCCAACCCTACTGACGCCGAAGCGGACCGCTTCGCGGCCCTGGCGGCGACCGGGGTCAACCGCCTGTCGCTGGGGGTGCAGTCGCTGGATGACACGGCGCTG
>JAYTRF010000324.1:0-3474 GCA_043746375.1 Caulobacteraceae bacterium
CCTGATGGCGGAGATGTTCGCCAAGGTGTTTTCGCCGGAGGAGATCGCCGTGGTCACCGGCGGAGCGGAGGTAGGCCAAGTCTTCGCCGGTCTGGCGTTCGACCATCTGATCTTCACCGGCGCGACTTCCGTCGCCCGCCACGTGATGCGGGCCGCAGCTGAAAACCTCACTCCCCTGACCCTGGAACTGGGCGGCAAAAGCCCGGTGATCGTCGGCCGCTCGGCGGACATGGCGACGGCGGCGGCGCGGATCATGAACGGCAAGACCCTGAACGCCGGCCAGATCTGCCTGGCGCCAGACTATGTGCTTCTGCCGAAGGACAAAGTTGACACCTTCATCGACGAGGCGCGGAGGGCGACGACGCGGATGTTCCCAACGCTGAAGGACAACCCCGACTATTCCGCCGTGGTTTCTCAGCGCCACTTCGACCGGATCACCGGCTACCTCGAAGAGGCGAGGGCCGGCGGCGCACAGATCATCGAGTTGAAGCCCGACGGGGAGGATCTCAGTCAGCAGGAGCATCGCAAGATCGCTCCGACCCTGATCATCGACCCCACCGACGAGATGAAGGTCATGCAGGAGGAAATCTTCGGGCCGGTGCTGCCGGTGAAGGGCTACGCCTCGATCGATGAGGCGATCGCCTACGTCAACGCCCACGAACGCCCGCTCGGGCTTTACTATTTCGGCCAGGACGCCGGCGAGCGCGAACAGGTGCTCGCGCGGACGACCTCTGGCGGGGTAACGATCAACGACGTGGTTTTCCACGTCGCCCAGGAAGATCTGCCGTTCGGCGGCGTGGGTCCTTCGGGCATGGGCGCCTACCACGGCGTTGACGGGTTTCGCGAGTTCAGCCATCGCAAGGCGGTCTACACCCAGATCAAGTCCGACATCGCGCCGCTGCGGCAGATGCGTCCGCCCTTCGGTCCCGCGATGCGCAAGTATCTGGCCGGCGCCATCGGTCGATAGGGCGCCCGGCAACGGCGCGCGGGAGGCGTTGCGATCCCGGGCGATGCCGCGGCACTAACGGACGGGAAGGCGGACAAGCTTCGTAAAGGCTCGGTCGCCGTGTGTGCCAAAGGTCCTTATCACACACAGCTCTGGCGCTCTTACGGACGGGGGAGGGACTTGGAGGACATGGATCGGACGCTCGAGCTTCACCCGATCGTCGACGAACTGCCCGTTGCTTTTGACGGTCTGCGTGCAGAGGCGAGGGCGGAGGGCCATCGGTTTGTCGACCGGCTGGCGGTCGAATGGGTCGCGGGCCAAACGCGCTTTGACGGGTGTGGAGAAAAGCTGCTTGCGGGATACATCAACGGAAAGCTGGCCGGCATCGGCGGCCTAACCATTGAACCCGCTGTTCCGGGCGCCCTGCGCATGCGCCGGTTCTATGTTCGTCCGTCACAACGGCGGTCCGGCGTCGGCCGCCGACTCGCGTTGGCTTTGCTCGAGCGTGCCGGAGAGGTAACCGGCCTTGTCACGGTCAATGCGCAGCGGGACAGTTATCCATTTTGGGAGTCGCTCGGCTTCAGGCCCGACCCGCGCGATGGGCGCACGCACGCCCAGCGTCTCGGCCCGGAGCGCGGGCGATGAACCAGTTCATGACGATCACCGCCGCACCGGCTTAATCGACGATCGCCTTGGCCGGTTCCCACTCATGGCCGAGCAGGGTGTCGAAATGGCATCGCGGAGGACATAGCGGCGGATCGCTCAGTTCCAAAATAGCTGACACCCGATGAATCGAGATTTGCTCTCCGGGGGAATCCCCTAAGTGACGACAGGACCTAGTCTTCGCCGCCCCTCGGGCCTGGCCTCGCCAGGAAAGCCGGCGTGTCAGCGCCAAAGCCGACCACGCCTCTATCATCGTCACGCCCGGCGCCCGGAGGCGGGGCTGGCGCCTGGGCGAGCGGCGCAGGTTCGGCCGCAGGTGCGGTGCGCTCAGGGGCTGATGGCTCAGATCCGGCACTGGCCGGTCGCCTAGGCCCGCGGTCACGACGGCGGCGCTGGCCACGGCGGGGTTGCGGGTCGGACGCGGACGGCGGCTGAGGCGAGGGTGTTGACGGCGCGGCCGCAGCGGGCGAGGCCGCCGGCATCCCGGCCGCCAAGGGCTGCGGCGTCAACGGGGCCATGGACGCCACCGAAGTCTCAGAGGCTGGGCGGCCCCTGCCGCGGTCGCGTCCGCCGCGCGCGCCGGGACGATCGTCCCTCGCCCCCCGGCGATCATCGCGGACTCTGGCGCCCGACGTCGCCAGGCTCCAGTCGACGTCCAGGACCACCTCGTCGGGCGCGCTGCCGATCAGCTTGAGCACCTTGTCCAGCGCGCGCCCGTCGGCGGGGGTGACCAGCATGAACGCCTCGCCGCTCTTGCCGGCGCGGCCGGTCCGCCCAATGCGGTGGACGTAGTCGTCGGCGTGATGGGGCACGTCGTAATTGAAGATGTGGCTGACATCGGGGATGTCGAGGCCGCGCGCGGCGACGTCCGACGCGACGAGCAGCTTCAGCTCGCCCTGGCGAAAGGCCTCAAGGGTCCGCGTGCGCGTCGATTGGTCGAGATCGCCATGGATCGGGGCCGCGTTGAAACCGTGTTTCTTCAGCGACTTGGCGACGACATCGACCTCTGACTTGCGATTGCAGAAGACGATGCCGTTGCGCACCTGGTCACGTCCGGCCAGGGTGCGCAGGGCTAGGCGTTTGGTCCCCGGATCGGCTGAAGGCACGCGAACGATGTGCTGGGCGATGTTCTCTGCCGCCGTGGCCGGCCGCGAGGCCTCGATGCGAACCGGGTCGTTGAGGAACTGCTTGGTGAGGCGGGTAATCTCGGGCGGCATGGTGGCCGAGAAGAACAGCGTCTGCTTCTTGGCCGGTGTTAGTTTGAAGATGCGCTCTATGTCGGGGATGAACCCCATGTCGAGCATTCGGTCGGCCTCATCGACGACCAGGATCTGCACCCCGGTCATCAACAGCTTGCCGCGCTCGAAATGATCGAGCAGGCGCCCTGGCGTGGCGATCAGCACGTCGACGCCGCGGTCGAGCTTCATTTCCTGGTCGCCGAACGAAACCCCGCCGATGAGCAGCGCCCAGGTCAGTTTCTGGCCCTTAGAATAGCGGTCGAAAGCCAGCGCAACCTGATCGGCCAGCTCCCGCGTCGGTTCGATGACCAGAGAGCGCGGCATGCGCGCTTTGGAGCGGCCCGCAACAAGGCGATCGATCATCGGCAGGGTGAAGGCCGCGGTCTTGCCGGTGCCGGTCTGGGCGATCCCCAGCACATCGCGTCCGGCGAGCACCACAGGTATCGCCTGCGCCTGGATCGGTGTGGCGGCTGAATAGCCAGTGTCGGCGACCGCCTGCAAAGTCGGAGGGCTCAGGCCCAGATCGGTAAAATCGGTCATGCCTTGATTTGCAGCGAGATCAGGGACCATCCGGGGCGGAATATGCGCGCTCGGACCCCTGAAGACTCGGGCCGTGGAAACATAGGC
>JAYTRF010000325.1:0-5487 GCA_043746375.1 Caulobacteraceae bacterium
GCGCCGAACTGGCGCGCAATCCTGGCCTCTGAGGCTGTTTCGGCGTTGGCGCGCACCTTCAGCCGCCTCACGGCGTCGGCCCACCCCATCAGGACAGAGAAGTCGCCGGAAAGCTTTGCCTCGATCATCGCCACGGCCCCGGCCAGTACTTCGCCGGTCGAGCCATCGACGGTGATCACATCACCGGCCCGGAACGTCCGGCCTCCAGTGCGCATCTCGGCCGCGCGGACATCCAAGCGAATATCCCCCGCACCGGACACGCAAGGCCGGCCCATCCCCCGGGCGACAACCGCAGCGTGGCTGGTCATTCCACCACGGGCTGTGACAATTCCCCGCGCCGCATCCATGCCCCGTATGTCCTCCGGGGAGGTCTCTTCGCGGACGAGAATAACCGCCTCGCCCGCGCTGCCCTGGCGCTCGGCCGCCTCGGCGCTGAACACTATCTTCCCTGTTGCCGCCCCCGGCGAAGCGGGGAGACCCGTGGCGATGACGTCGCGCTTCGCTCCGGGATCGATGGTTGGATGAAGGAGTTGGTCGAGGGAAGCTGGATCGATGCGCAGAACCGCATGTTCTCGCGATATCAATCCTTCCGCGGCCAGGTCCACGGCAATCTTCAGCGCAGCTCTGGCGGTACGTTTGCCGCTGCGGGTCTGCAACAGGAACAGCCGGCCCCGTTCCACGGTGAATTCGATGTCCTGCATATCCAGGTAGTGGTTTTCAAGGCGCTGAACCAATTCGCGGAACTGCGCGAAGACATCAGGCATTGCTTCTTCCATCGAGGCCAGCTTGTCGCCCATGGCCTCGCGCGAGGCGCGCGTCAGCGCTTGCGGGGTGCGAATGCCGGCGACGACATCCTCGCCTTGGGCATTGATCAGAAACTCGCCGTACAACTGATGCTCACCGGTGGATGGATCACGCGTGAACGCGACACCGGTGGCGCTGGTGTCGCCCATGTTCCCAAACACCATCGACTGGACCGAAGCAGCCGTGCCCCACGATTGAGGAATATCGTGCATTCGACGGTAAAAGCTCGCCCGATCGTTCATCCAGCTGGCGAACACCGCGCTTATCGCGCCCCATAGCTGGGCCTGTGGATCTTGCGGAAAGGCAGCGCCGGTTTCCCGTTCGACGGCGGCCTTGTATTCGTCGACGACCCCTTGCCAGTCCTGCGCGGCCAGGGCGGTGTCCTCGCTGACGCCGAGCGCGTCCTTACGATCGTCGAGTATCTCTTCGAACATCTGATGGTCGAGGCCAAGAACGACGTTGGCGTACATTTGGATGAAGCGCCGATAGCTGTCGAAAGCGAACCGTCGGTCCCCGGCCAGGGTCGCCAAGCCTTCGACGGTAACGTCGTTCAAACCAAGGTTGAGGACGGTGTCCATCATCCCCGGCATCGAGGCGCGCGCGCCCGATCGCACGGAAACCAGCAGAGGATTGGTCGCGTCGCCAAACCCTTTCCCGGTCAGGCGCTCGACCGCGGCCAGAGCGTCGACGACCTGAGGGGCCAGCTGCGGGGGAAAGGCGCCCTGCTGCGCGTAGTAGTGATTGCAGGCTTCGGTGGTGATGGTGAAGCCGGGGGGAACCGGAAGGCCCAGGCTGGACATTTCCGCCAGATTTGCGCCTTTTCCCCCCAACAGCGCTCGCAGGGTCGCGTCGCCGTCGGCTGCGCCGCCGCCGAAAGCGTACACCCAGCGAGTAGATGCAGCGGGTTCGGCGTCCATCGCCTGCCTTCTAGCCGGTAACCAGCGAGAAGTCCGCAACCCGCGCCATCGCATCGGCGACCTCGCGCAACAGCCTCAGACGATTGTCGCGCTCGGCAGCGTCAGGAGAATTCACCAGAACCTTGTCGAAGAAGGCGTCCAGCGGGGGGCGCAGGACAGCGAGCGAGCGCATGGCCGCGGTGAAATCGTCATTGCCAAGCGATCGTTCCACCAGCGGAACGGCGACTTTCAACGCCTCCAGAAGAGCTACCTCCGGCGGACCGGCTCCAGCCATCAATACCGCCGCACCCTCCGGCAGCCGAGCCTTGCGCGACTCTGCGGCGAGGATGTTTGAGGTGCGCCGATATCCGGCAATCAGATTGGCCCCGTCGACATTTCCCAGGAATTCGGCCAGGGCGTCGATGCGGGCGACGACGCGGGACAGGTCATCATCCCCGAGCGCGAAGACCGCGTCCACCAAGTCGTGCCTGCGACCCTGTTCGCGGAGTAGGACTTTGAGGCGATCGGCCAGGAAGGCGAGAATCTCCTCGATCCAAGCCGCATCCCCGCTCTCCTGCCAAAAGGCGAGCGCTGCGGCAGGCCCTGCCATGTGCAGGTTTTCGAAATGGCGCTCAAGCCAGTCGGCGGCGGCAAATTCACTTGCCGGATCGGCGAAATCGGCCAGGGCCTGCTTGTAGGTCAGGTTGTTCAGCCGCGACTTGGCCATGTTCCTGATCACCGAAATGGCGCAACCGGCGCCCGCGTAGGCCAGGATCGGTCGCAGAGGTAGCCTGCCCCCGCCGTCGATCGCCATGCGGATGATACCAAGGGCTGTTCGGCGCAGTGCGAAAGGGTCGCGGGAGCCTGTCGGCTTTTCGCCGACTTCGAAGAGCCCCACCAGGGTGTCGAGCTTTTCGGCCAAGGCTACGGCCGCGGGCACCGGGCCACTGGGCAATCCATCGCGTGGGCCCTGGGGCTTGTACTGCTGCGATATGGCCTGGGCGACGGCTGGGTCGAGACCGTCGGCCTGTGCATAATAGCCGCCCATCACCCCTTGGAGCTCCGGAAATTCGGCCACCATGCCGGTTGTCAGATCGGTCTTCGCCAGCCGCGCGGCCTGACCGGCTAATCTCGGATCAGCGCCCACATGGGGGGCGATGGCGCGGGCTAGAGCTTCCATGCGGTCAGCGCGTTCGAACAGGCTTCCAAGCCCGGCATGGAAAGTCACGCCCTTGAGCCGCTCGACCCGGCCCTCAAGGGTCGTCCTGCGATCCTCGTCCCAGAAGAACCGGGCGTCACCCAGCCGCGCCCGCAGAACGCGAGCGTTTCCCGCCGCGATCAAAGCCCCGCCGTCCGCCGCTTCGATGTTCGCGACCGTAACGAAGTGAGGCGCGAGCCCTTGCGCGCCAGCGACTGAAACAGAGAAGTATCGCTGGTGAGCGCGCATGGTCGCGCTGATCACCTCACGCGGCAGGTTAAGAAAGTCCGGGTCCATGTCCCCGAGGAGCGGCTGGGGCCATTCGACAAGTCCCATCACCTCGTCGGCCAAGCCATCGTCCTCGACCAGTTCCAGCCCGCGGGCGGCGCAAACCGCGCGCGCGTCCTCAAGGACGCGCCGCCGACGCTCAGCCGGGTCCAGCACGACAAAATTGCAAGCGAGCCGATCACGATAGTCTTCGAAGTCACCGACCTTGATTGGCTCGCGCGAGCCCATGACCCGGTGGCCCTCGGTCAGATCGCCGCTGGCCACACCGCCGACCGACAGCGGCACGACCGCGCCATCGAACAGGCAGAGTATTCGGCGCAACGGCCGCACCCATCGCAGGGTCCCCGCGCCCCACGTCATCGATTTCGGCCAGGGAAAGGACCTCACGAGCTCCTCGACGATCGCGCCAAGGACGTCGGCGGTCTTTCGGCTAGGGCGTTCAATGCGAACAAAGTAGCTGCCTTCGCGCTCGGTCATTGCCTCGCGGCTCAGCCCCGCGGAACGAAGGAACCCTTCGATGGCGCTTTCAGGGGCGCCGACGCGCGGCCCCCTCCGCTCCTCGGTCCGCTCGGCTCTGACCGCTGGCAGGCCCTCAACGACCAGAGTCAGGCGCCGCAGTCCCGCGAACGCCGAAATTGCCTCAAACGTCAAATCGGCCTTGGCGAGATGGTCTTGCGCCAGCCGCGCCAGGTCACGCGCTGCGTCAGACTGCATGCGCGCGGGAATCTCTTCTGAAAGCAACTCAAGCAGGAATTGCGGCATGGTCAGCCCGTCGCGGTCGGGCGTTCGGTCCAAGCCTGGGCGCAGGCCCTGGCGAGATCCCGTACCCTGGCAATGTAAGTTTGGCGTTCGGCGACAGCGATAGCGCCGCGCGCGTCCAGTAGATTGAACAGGTGTGATGCCTTCAGAACATGGTCGTAGGCTGGCAAGGCGAGCACCTGACCTTGTCGGCCGGTAGAACCGAGGATGTGGTTTACCGCCGCCTCCATGTCCTCGAACTGCCGCTTGAGCAGATCGACATCGGCGACTTCCAACTCGAACGCGGAAAACTGGCGCTCGTTCTCGAGAAAGATGTCGCCGTAGGTCTTGAAGTCGGGACTCTGCGGGTCGTTGAAAGCCAAGTCGTAGACGCTTTCGACGCCCTGCACATAAAGCGCGAGCCGCTCCAGTCCGTAGGTTATCTCCCCGGCTACGGGAAAGACATCGATGCCGCCCACCTGCTGAAAATAGGTGTACTGGCCGATCTCCATGCCATCGCACCATAGTTCCCAGCCGAGCCCCCAGGCGCCGACCGTGGGGTTTTCCCAGTCATCCTCGACAAAGCGAATGTCATGGAGGTCAGGGTCGATTCCGAGGGCCGCCAGCGAGCCCAAATAGAGCGCCTGCATGTCATCGGGGTTAGGTTTCAGCAGCACCTGATACTGATGGTGCTGATGAAGCCGATTGGGGTTGTCGCCGAAACGGCCGTCGGAGGGACGCCGCGCCGGCTGGACATAGGCCACGCGTGTGGGCTTCGGCCCCAGAGCTCCAAAAATCGTTCCGGGATGCAGCGTGCCGGCACCGATCTCGACGTCGTAAGGCTGAAGAATGACACAGCCCTGCGCACTCCAATACTCATGGAGACGCAGGATCATATCCTGAAACGACAGCGGCGTTTTCTCGACCATGGCGGGAATTTAGACAAAGGCGCGCGACGGGAACGGCCGGCGAAGCTATAGGGCCGGCCAGTTCATCCATCAACCGGAGGACTCAGCCCGGCGCGCTGGTCGGCGCGGCCGCCGTGGCAGTGGGCAGGACGACATCGGCGGGCACAAGCACCTTGTCGACGACATGGATGACACCGTTGGTCGCGTGGACATCGGCCTGAATGATGTCCGCATTGTTGACCATCAGGGGCTGGCTGCTGCCGTCGATCTGCAGCTTTTCCTTCTCGACGGTCTCGACCGGCCCCTTAGCGCCCTTGATCTTGCTGGAGTCGAGGGCGAGGTGAACAAGGTGATAGGTAAGCACCTTCTGCAGGAGCGCGGCGTTCTTCGGCAGAAGCAACTGCGCCAACTGCCCCGCCGGCAATGCCCGGAAAGCCTCGTCGGTCGGGGCGAAGAGAGTCAGGTCAGGCGTGGTCTTCAGAACGCCTGACAGATTTGTGGCATCGAGCGCTTTCACCAAGATGGTAAAATCGGGCGAGCCTTTCAGAGTAGTGTCCATGTCGCCCTCCGCGACCAAACGCGGGGAGGCGGCAAGGAATCCAGGCGACACAGCCGGCGCTGAAGCGGCGGGAGGGTTCGTCGCGCCGTCGGCCGG
>JAYTRF010000326.1:0-15500 GCA_043746375.1 Caulobacteraceae bacterium
ATGAAGATCGCCGTCTACGCCATCTGCCTGAACGAGGAGAAGTTCGCCGAACGCTTCGTGGCCAGCGC
Organism: Caulobacteraceae bacterium; assembly: GCA_043746375.1. Lineage (GTDB taxonomy): Bacteria > Pseudomonadota > Alphaproteobacteria > Caulobacterales > Caulobacteraceae > Acaudatibacter. Next base: position 69 of record JAYTRF010000326.1, read on the forward strand.
CAGCGGCGCGGACCTGATCCAGGTGGCCGACACCGGCTCGACCGACCGCACCGTCGCCATCCTCGAGGGCCTGGCGGTCGAGGTGCGCCACATTCGCATCAAGCCCTGGCGCTTCGACGACGCGCGCAACGCCGCCCTGGCGCTGCTCCCTGACGACATCGACGTCTGCGTTTCGCTCGACCTGGACACCGTGCTCAGCGACGGCTGGCGTGCGGCGCTGGAAGCGGCGTGGACGCCTGGCGTCAACCGCGCCTACTACACCGAGATCTGGGGCCGCCATCCGGATGGCCAGCCACGGCGCTTCCTCAACAACCGCATCCACGCCCGCCACGGCGTGCGCTGGAAAGGTCCCTGCCACGAATGCGTGGTCTGCGACCGCAGCGAGGAAAAGGCCGTGGTCATCGAGGGGCTGACCATCGAGCAGTTCGCCGACCCCGACAAAAGCCGCGCCCAGTACCTACCGCTCCTTGAGCTCGCCGCCAAGGAGGCCCCGCACGAGCCGCGCCAGGCGCACTACTATGGACGCGAGCTCTATTTCCATAAGCGCTACCGCGGGGCGATCGCCGAGTTCGAGCGCTACCTCGCCTTGCCCAACAATCCGTTCGTCTCCGAACGCAACGGCACCCTGCGCCTCCTGGCCCAATGCCATGAGGCGCTGGGCGAAGGCGTCCAGGCGCTGCGCTGGTTCCAGGCTGCGGTCAACGAGGCCCCGCACCTGCGCGGCGCATGGATCGATCTGGCCTGGGCCCACTACCAGCGCCAAGCGTGGCAGGCCTGCTGGGAGGCGGCCCAAAAGGCCATCGCCATCCCCAGCGGCAGCACTGAATATGGCGACGAATCCAATGCCGGCGTGTTGCCCGAGGATCTCGCGTGCGTCTGCGGCTGGCGCCTTGGCCACCGCCGCCAGGCCCTCGAATTCGGCCGCCGCGCCCTCACCCTCGCCCCCACCGTCGAACGCCTAGCCGCCAACGTCGCCAAGATAGAGCGAGAGCTGGGGCAGGCGCCGCGCGGTGTCGCCTCCGATCAGACGGAGGCGGGGCCTAAAACCTCAACGCTCGCGCCTCTTTGACGTGCGGCAGTGCGCGGATGCGGGCGATCAGCGCGGCGTCGGGCGGCTGGTCGACGCCGACCAGGGCGATGGCGTCTTCGCCGGCGGCCACGCGGCCGAGGTTGAAGGTGGCGATGTTGACGCCGGCTTCGCCGAGCACGGCGCCGAGCGCGCCGATGAATCCCGGCTTATCGAGATTGTTCACGTAGAGCATGGCCGGGGCGAAGACGGCGTCGAGCTCCATGCCCTTGACCTCGACGATGCGCGGGGCGCCTGCGACTACCGTGCCGGCGAATGCGCGGCGGCCCATCTCGGTGGCGACGGTGATGCGCATCAGATTGTCATAAACGGGTGAGGTGTCCTGGCGCGATTCTGAGACAGTGACGCCTCGCTCCTGGGCGATCGCCGGGGCGGAGACCATGTTGATCTGGGCCAGCATCGGCCGCAGCACTCCGGCCAGGGCCGCAGCGGTGAGCGGCTTGACGTTGAGGGCCGACACCTCGCCCTCGTAGGCTATGTCGACGCCCTTCAGCCCGGCGTCGACCATCTGGCCTGCGAAGGCGCCGAGCTTTTCGGCGAGAGCCACATAGGGGCGCAGCTTGGGCGCCTCGTCGGCGGTAATCGATGGGCTGTTGAGCGCATTGGTCACCGCGCCGCTGAGCAGATAGTCGCTCATCTGCTCGGCCACCTGCAGGGCGACGTTCTCCTGCGCCTCGCCCGTGGCCGCGCCCAGGTGCGGAGTGGCGACAAAGTTCGGGGCGCCGAAGAGCACATTCGCCTTGGCCGGTTCCTCGATGAAGACATCGAAGGCCGCGCCGCCGACATGGCCATTATCGAGCAGGGCGCGCAGGGCCGCTTCGTCGACCAAGCCGCCGCGGGCACAGTTGACGATCATCACCCCCTTGCGGGTCTTCGCCAGGGCCTGGGCCGAGAGGATGTTGCTGGTCTTGTCGGTGAGCGGGGTGTGCAGACTGATGATGTCGGCGCGGGCCAGAAGGTCTTCGAGCTCGACCTTCTCGACGCCGATCTCCACGGCCCGTTCCGGTGACAGGAACGGATCGTAGGCGATGACCTTCATCTTCAGGCCGTTGGCGCGGTCGGCGACGATCGAGCCGATGTTGCCGGCCCCGATCAGGCCCAGGGTCTTGGCGTAAAGTTCGACCCCCATGAAGCGGTTCTTTTCCCACTTGCCGGCCTGAGTCGAGGCGTCGGCGACGGGTAGCTGGCGCGCCAATGCGAAAATCATCGCGATGGCGTGCTCGGCGGTGGTGATCGAGTTGCCGAACGGGGTGTTCATGACCACGATGCCGGCGGCCGTGGCGGCGGGAATGTCGACATTGTCGACGCCGATGCCGGCGCGGCCGATGACCTTCAGCTTGCGCGCGGCGGCGATGACCTCGCGGTCGGCCTTGGTCGCCGAACGCACCGCCAGCCCGTCGTAATCGCCGATAATCTCGAGGAGCTGCGGTTTGGAAAGACCGGTCTTGATGTCGGCCGTGACGCCGCGATGGCGGAAGACCGCGACGGCGGCGGGCGAGAGGCTGTCGGCGATGAGAACGCGGGGTGGCATGAAATCTGCTTTCCTTAGGTCTTTGACGCCCTCCCCTTCATGGGGAGGGAAGATCGCGAAGCGATCGGGTGGGGAAGTCTGACAACCCCAATGCGCTCCAGAGGATCGAAACTTGCCCTCCCGGCCTTCTGGGCCGACCCTCCCCGTTACGGGAGTAGGGAATTTCAGGGGCGGTGCACCTCCGCCGCGATGGTGGCAAAGGCCCAGTCGAGCCAGGGGGTCAACGCCTCGAGATCATCGGCCTCGACCGTCGCCCCGCACCAGATGCGCAGGCCCGCCGGCGCGTTGCGATGGGCGCCGATATCGAGCGCCGCGCCCTCCTTTTCGAGCAGCGAGGCGAGGCGCTTGGCGATCTCGGCCTGAGCGTCGTCGGCGAGAGCGGTAACCTTGGCGTCGACGATCTTCAGGCACACCGAAGTGTTCGAGCGGATGGCCGGATCGCTGCAGAGAAAATCGACCCAGGCCGTGCGCTCCACCCATCCGGCGAGCACCGCCAAGTTGGCGTCGGCGCGGCGCTTCAGCTCGGCCAGGCCGCCGATCGAGGCGGCCCACCTCAGGGCGTCGAGATAGTCTTCGACGCACAACATCGATGGCGTGTTGATCGTGGCGCCGTCGAAGATCTCCAGGTCGACCTTGCCGGCCTTGGCGATGCGGAAGAGCTTGGGCAGCGGCCAGGGCGGACGGTAGCTTTGCAGCCTCTCGACGGCGCGCGGCGATAGAATCAACACGCCGTGAGCCGCCTCGCCGCCCAGCGCCTTCTGCCACGAGAAGGTGACCACATCGAGCTTTGCCCAATCGAGCACCTGGGCGAAACAGGCGCTGGTGGCATCGCAGATGGTCAGGCCGGCGCGGCGTTTGGCGATGAAATCGGCGTTGGGGACCCGCACGCCCGACGTAGTGCCGTTCCAGGTGAAAACCAGGTCCGCGTCAGGGTCGACCTTGGTCAGATCGGGCAGTTCGCCGTACGGCGCGTCGAGCACCTGCGCATCCAGCTTCAGTTGCTGGGCCACATCGGTCACCCAGTCCTTGCCGAACGACTCGAAGGCGAGAAGTTGCACCGGCCGCGGGCCCAGGAGGTTCCACATCGCAAGCTCCATGGCCCCGGTGTCGGAGCCAGGTACGATGGCGATCAGATAGTCACCCGGAACCTGGAGCACGGCGCGCGTCTGGTCGATCGCCGCCTTGAGGCGCGCCTTGCCAGGCTTGGAGCGGTGCGAACGGCCGAGAACCGCAGTCCTGAGATTTTCGGCGGTCCATCCGGGCCGCTTGGCGCATGGGCCGGACGAAAAATGCGGCCGTGCCGGGCGCATCGCCGGCGTGGCGAAGGCTGTCATGACAAATCTCCCATCCTTTCAGATGGGCTGCGCCCCGTTGGGAGGGCGTGGCCCGCCGCTCAGAAGCCCCGGTTCGGTCGGTAAGGCAAGGCATTTCTGAACACCGCCCGGCCTCAGCGGCAGTCGGAGACGGGGTCCCTCAGGCCCTGGCGCCGGGCGTGGCGGCGGGCGCGATTCTGGCCCTGGCACGGCGGCGCCAGACGGTGATCGTACCCAATATGATGGCCAGGTTGATGCCCGTGGTGTCGATATTATTGATCCAGGCGTGGGTGACGTCAGGCGCAAGGCTATTGACCAGATAATAGGCATGGAGGCTGAACTGGACGGCCTGGAACAGCATGGCCGCGCCTAGCCAAAGGCTGGCGTAACGCATGGCGAGGAACAGAAACCCCACCGCTGCGACGGCGTCGAAGGCGAGCGTGGCGATCGCCGCCGCGTCGGGGGTGAGGAACGGATGCAGGGCCATGGTGACCAAGGCGTTGCCCACGTTGAGGCAGGCGCCGATGCGCTCGGCCACGCCACCCTTCCACAGGGCAAGCAGCAAGGTCCCGAGAAGCAGGACGATCCCTAGCCGAGGATAGATGCTGTAGAACATGCTTAGCGCCCCTGACATGAGCCAGAGGCGCCAAACAAGTTAAACTTCCGCAACCAGACCGGCGGAAGGGAGGGTGGAGTTAGCTGGCGACCCGCATGGTGACGCGGTCCGTAGCGGCGGAGCTCGCGGGCTTGTCTTCGTAGCCGCCCATCTTGGTGCGCACGCCAATACGCAGCTTGGTTTCGTTAAGCACATCGTGCGCGCCAACCATGGCGGTGCGCGCGGCGCCCAGTGCGGCGATGGCTTCGACGAGCTTGGCCGCGGCGCCGTCGCCGACGACGGCGGAAAGCCCCAGGTCCTTGCGGGCCCGCAGCATATCGGCCATCAATTCGGATGCTTCGGTGAGCGCGGCGTCAACCGCGTGTTCAGCCGCGAACAACTTGGTCGCGACCCGTTGAGCAACAAATACCTTTTCCACGATGTCCCTCCGTTAAGCCCAGTTACCAAGCTTTACGGTAAATGAAAACCTAACGCGTGTCCATTGAAGAATTTGTCCTTATTTCGCCCGGGAAGCGAAACGTTAGGATTGGGCATGTATTAACGAACCTCGTTGCGGCTATTCGCATCCAAGAAGACGGCTCGAGACGGACGATGCGCAAAGCAAACCACCCGCCCTTTCAGGCGCGCGTCGCAAGTGTGGCCATCGTCACCACTGTGGCAGTGCTGATCGTGGCTTGTCTGTGCTTCATGCTGCAACAATGGGGCGTCGCCAGACAGCAAGCGCATAGCGCCAACGAGGCGCTGGCCGACGTGATAGCCATTTCCGTGGGCCCAGCGGTGGCCGGCCACGCTGACGCCTCCGCAGCGCGCACGCTGGCGGCCGTGGCGCGCGCGGAAGGCTTTGTCGATGCGCGCCTCATCGATTCCGCCGGCCACGGCGTCGCTGCCTTCGCCAGCGCGGTGCGCGGCGCCCCCACGACGACACTGGATACTTTTCGGCGGCCGGTTACCGTCAACGGCCGCCAAGTGGGCGAGTTGACGCTGAGGGCATCGCCGCCAGCGCTGGGCGGCCTGTTGCCGAAGTTTCTCGCCTTGACCGGGGCATTGTTTTTTGGGGCCAGCGGCTTTTCACTGTTCGTCGCCCGGGGGCTCGCGCTGCGCGTAACTGCTCCGATTGAACGGCTGTCTCAGGCGATGGCGCAGGTCGCGGCCAGCGGCAAGTTCACGCCGGTGGCCGAGGATGCCGACGACGATGTCTTCCATCGCCTGACGGGCAGCTTCAACGATCTGCTGGCCCAACTGGAGACGAACCATCGCGAGCTCCACGACACCATGGACGATCTGGTCGAGGCCCGCGATGCGGCCGATGCCGCCAATGTCGCCAAGTCGCGCTTCCTGGCCAACATGAGCCACGAGATCCGTACGCCCCTGAACGGCGTGCTGGCCATGGCCGAGGTGATGGCCAGGGACGACTTGGCCAAGACCCAGCGCGAGCGGCTGGGCGTAGTCCGGCAATCGGGCGAGCAACTGTTGTCGGTGCTCAACGATGTACTCGACCTCTCCAAGATAGAGGCCGGCAAGCTGGAGCTGGAAACCCAGGACTTCGATATTGAAAGCGTCGCCCAACAGGTGGGCGAAGGCTTCGCCGCCATCGCCGAGGGCAAGAAGCTGGCCTTCACCGTCGATGTGGCGCCCGAGGCCAGGGGGATGTGGCGCGGCGACCGCGATCGGCTCCGTCAGATTCTGTCCAACCTGGTGTCGAACGCGCTGAAGTTCACGCCCAAAGGCCAGGTGACAGCGCGCTTTGAGCTGGCCGACGCGAGCGGCCTGCGTCTCTCGGTGACCGACACCGGCATCGGCATCCCCGCCGACAAAATCGCCTCCCTGTTCGAAAAGTTCACCCAGGCCGACAGCTCTACGACGCGTCGCTATGGCGGCTCGGGGCTTGGCCTGGCGATTTGCCGCGAGCTGGCGCAACTGATGGACGGGTCGATCTCGGTGGTCAGCCGCGAAGGCGAGGGCTCGACCTTCTTCGCCGAAATCCCGCTTGAGCGCAGCTCGGAACAGGCCATGGCCTCCGAGCCCGATGTCGCCGCCGAAATGGAGCATCGCCGTATCCGCCTGCTGGCCGCCGAGGATAACCTGGTCAACCAGAAGGTCCTGCAGGCAATTGTCGAACCGATGGATGTCGAGCTCGAGATCGTCGCCGACGGCCGTTCGGCGGTCGAAGCGTGGCGGACCGGCGTCTACGACGTCATTCTGATGGACATCCAGATGCCGATCATGGACGGCATCGCCGCGACCCAGGCTATCCGAGCCATCGAATCTGCCGATGCACGAGTTCGCACGCCGATCCTGGCGCTGACCGCCAACGCGCTGGTCCACCAGATTGAGGAGTATCTGGCGGCTGGCATGGACGGTCACATCGCCAAGCCGATCGAAATCGCCAAACTTTACGAGGCACTCAACCGAGCCCTGGCGCCCGGCCCCGAGGCCAAGGCCGCCTAAGGCTCGGCTCCAGTCCGAGGCCCCGCTCAGCTGGACTCAGCGCCAGTAGCAAACCCGGCGGTGATAGCGCCAACGGCAGATCTGATGGCGGGCCCAGACGTGCCGATGCCAGACATTGCGATGCCAGACATGATGCCAGTCGCGTCGATAGCCGCCATCTCGATGGTCCCCGTCGCGATGGTCGCCATCCGATCGCTGGTCGTAGCCTGAACGGTCGCCATCGGAGTGGTGGTCATAGGCTGACCGATCACCGTACTGGTAGTCCTGGGCCGAGGCGAGGCCGGCGCCGGCAAGCAGCGAAGCGCCAAGAGCTGCGGCGATGGTGATTTTCATTTTGGATTTCCTAATGGCGCGTCATCGCGCCCAGAGCCATCAGAACGCGTAACGCCGCAAACGGTTCAGGCGGTTTCGCCCTCTGTGCGGATGACTGGCACGGTCAGCACCACCTTGCCCAGGTGGCCTCCGCTTTCCAGCCAGGCGTGGGCATCGGCCGCCCCGGTGAGTGGGAAAGTGCGGTCGATGACCGGTCTGATGGCGCCGCTTTCGATCCACGGCCAGACGACCCGTTCGACCTGCACGGCAAGGCGGGCCTTCTCGTCGGCATCGCGTGGGCGAAGGGTCGAGCCGGTGACGACCAGCCGCTTCTGCATCAGCTTGGCGATGGGAAGTTCGACAACAGCCCCGCCTTGCGCGGCGATATGGACCAGCCGCCCGCCAATGTTCAGCACCGCGAGATTCTTGGTGAAGTAGGGACCCGCGACCATGTCGAGGATCACGTCCACCCCGCCCGCCCCCTGACCGACGGCCTCGAAGTCATCGGCGGTGGTGTCCACCGCCAAGTCGGCGCCAAGCTCGAGGGCCTGCGCCGCCTTCTGGGCCCCGCGCGCGGTGGCGATGACCCTGGCTCCGGCAGCCTTGGCCATCTGGATGGCCATCACGCCAATCCCGGAAGTCGCGCCGTGGACCATGAAGGTTTCGCCGATTTTCAAGGCGCCGTGTTCGAAGACATTGGCGTAAACGGTAAATGCGGTTTCGGGCAGACCGGCGGCCTCCTCGTAGCCCAGACCCACGGGCATCGGCAGGGCGTGCCTGGAATCGCAGACCGCGAATTCGGCATAGCCGCCGCCCCCCAGGAGCGCGCAGACCTTGTCGCCGACATTCCATCGTCCCGCCGCCGAAACGACCTCCCCGGCAACCTCAAGCCCGAGGGTCGCCGGCGCGCCTGGCGGAGGAGGATAAAAGCCCATGCGCTGCAGAACGTCCGGCCTATTGACCCCAGCGGCCCTCACGGCGATCAGAATTTGCCCCGGGCCTGGCGCTGGCCTGGGGATCTGGACCGCCTCAAGGCAGTCGGCGCCTCCGCGCCGGCCCCTTACCGCGATGGCCGTCATCATCGGTGCGTCCACCTGTCGTTCTCCTTGATCTTGCACGGCCCGCAGGCTCGCGTCAGATAGGGCATAAGGCAGGGGGCGGGCAAAGGAAGACGCCAATGAGCGAAGAGCCGGCGGTGGCCAGGCGGGCCCGGGGCCAGGTGCTTATCGACTTGGCGCGCGAGGACCTTGAACTGTTGGGGGTTTCAGAGCTTGAAGAGCGGATCCTGGCCCTGGATGCAGAAGTGGCGCGTTGCCGGGCGCAGATGGGCCGCAAGGAGGCGGTCCGTTCGGCCGCTGACGCCCTGTTCACTCCCAGGGAGTAGAACGCTCGGCCGGAGCGTCCTTGCTGGCATGAGGGTTGCAAACCGCACCTTCGGGAGCGTTATCGAGTCTCAAGGGGACCATTAGGATGGGCGATATTGGCGCGCCGCTGCCGGCGCCCTGGCGCGCGGCGGTGATCTTCGATTTCGCGCGCTCGGAACTCTTCGACCACACGTTTCAGGAAGGCATGGAGCTGGTCGAGGAAACTGCGGCCTATCTCGACGGCGGCGGCCGGCGGGACGCCAAACTGCTGTCGCGCAGCGCGGCTCTGGCCTACGCCGCCGAATGCATGCGCCTGACGACGCGCCTGATGCAGGTCGCCTCGTGGCTGCTGGTCCAGCGCGCGGTCCGCGAGGGTGAGATCGCGCCGGAGGCGGCCTGCGGCCATGGCTATCGCCTGAGCCCCGAGGTCGTTGGCGAGGGCGATGAACGTTCGGCGGAAGCCTTGCCTCACCCGCTGACCCAGCTCCTCGACCGCTCCGCCCGCCTTTACGATCGCGTTCGCCACCTTGACCGGCGCATGTACGTTGAGACCGATCAGCCGCTCGCGCCCAGTCACCCGGTGCTCGATCAAATGGCGCGACTGCGCGGCGCCTTCGAGCGCTGAGCAGCCGCTGCGCCTTGGCATCGCCCCGTTCACCCCTCTAGGTAGGCGCCGGCGACTCGCTGTTGCGGGTGAAACTGGCGGGGTGGGCTGTTGAGCGGATTTGACCTTTCCAGTCCCCGCGGCCGCCTGCGGACCACGCTCGACTACCTCTGGAACGACCATGCCTATCTGCGGCTCGGGTTTTCCAACGCCCACTGGATTTCCGACGAACTGGTGCGCGCCAACCAGCCGTGGCCGTTTCAGCTGCGCGCCTGGCGGGCGCGCGGCATCCGCACGGTGATCAATCTGCGGGGCGGCTTCGGGGCCAGCTTCTACGCCCTTGAAAGGGCCGCGTGCGAACGGCTGGGCCTGACCCTGGTCGACTTCACGGTGACCTCGCGCGAGGCGCCGACGCGTGAACAGGTGCTGGGTGCGCAGCGCCTGTTCGAGACGATCGAATATCCGGCGCTCATGCACTGCAAGTCGGGCGCGGACCGGGCAGGGATCATGAGCGTGCTCTATCTTCACCTGCGGCAGGGGCGGACCATCCGCGAAGCGACCTCACAGCTTTCCCTTCGCTACCTGCACATGCGCGCCGGGCTGACCGGCGTGCTCGACTATGTGTTCGAGCGCTATTTCGCGGAGGGCGAACCGGCGGGACTTTCATTCATCGAGTGGGTGGCCAGCCCCGATTACGACTCCGTGAGGCTGACGAAGGCGTTTCGCACCGGCCGCATCGCAAGGGTTTTGACCGAGACGCTTCTGCGCCGCGAATAGCGGGCCCCTTCGAGGTTCAGGGCGCCTCCTTCGCACGGTCCGACGGGTCTAGAAGCTTGTGCGCGTGGATAATGAAGTAGCGCATGTGGGCGTTGTCCACCGTCGCCTGCGCCTTAGATTTCCAGGCCGCGTACGCGGCGGCGTAGCTTGGGAAAGCGCCGACGAAATCGATGGCGGAAAGGTCGCGGAACTTCGCTCCGCCCAGCGTTTCCAATTCGCCGCCGATGACCAGATGCAGCAACTGGTCGGTGGCCACCGCGTTCACTTGCCGGCAATGGCGAGACCGTCGACGAGCAGCGACGGTGCATTGGCCGAACCTCGCAGTTCCAGGTCGGACCCGGGAACGAGCCGCGCATAAATGTCGATCAGATTGCCGGCGACGGTGATTTCGGTAACCGGGTAGGCCACCTCGCCGCGTTCGAACCATAGGCCCGAACAGCCGACCGACCAGTCGCCGGTATTGGCGTTGAGGGAGGGGCCGAACATCGAGGTCACCAGCACTCCCTCGCCGGCGTCCGCCATCAACTGCGCCTGGTCGCGCGTTCCGGGGACCATGGTCAGGTTAGAGGTGGAGACGCTCGGCGGATCGGCAAGACCGCGCGAGGCGTGGCCGGTCGTCTCCAGGCCGAGTTGGCGCGCCGAAGCCGCATTCAGGAGCCAGGTGGTAAGCACGCCATCCTCGATGATGTTCATCGCCCGGTTGGCGACGCCCTCGTCATCGAAGGGCGACGAGCCCAGGCCCCGGACACGATGAGGCTCATCGGTGATGGTCACCGTGCTGGAAAACAGCGTCTGGCCGAGCCGGTCCTTCAGAAACGACACCCCTCGCGCAATGGCCGGGCCGGCGATCGCCCCGATCAACGGCCGCAGCAGGGCCGCCGAGAGCCGGCCCTCGAAGATCACCGCGGCGGTCGTCGATGCGATTTTCCGCGCCCCGAGAGCCGCCACCGCTCGCCGGCCCGCTTCAGCGCCGACATGACCTGGCTGCGGCAGATCTTGCGCCCAGCGGCTGGCCCTGCCCTCGTAGCCCTGCTCCATCTGCGCGCCCTCACCCGCGATCGCCTGGGCCGAAAGCGAAAACGCCGTGGCCTGGTGCAGGCCGGAGAACCCTTCGCTGGTCACCAGCCGCCAGGCCGACCTCGACCAATCCGCCGATGCGCCGTTGGAATTAGCCACCCCGTGCACCGCCCGAGCGGCATCCTCGGAGGCGAGAGCCTGGGCTTCGAGCGTCTCCGCGTCCGGTTCGCGTGGATCGCAGAGGTCGAGCGCTGGCCGAGCGCCGACGGCTAGCCGATCACGGGGCGCGAAACCGGCGTATGGGTCCTCTGGCGCCAGCATGGCCATCGCCACGACGCGCTCGACGAGCTTGGCTTGGCCCTCCGCAGACACATCCGAGCCTGACGCCGTAGCCTGTCGCTTGCCGACGAACACCCGCAGGCCCAGGTCGCCGGATTCCTCGCGCTCGACCTCTTCCAGCGCCCCCAGCCTGACGCTGACGGATAAGGCTGCGCGTTGGGCGAACACCGCCTCGGCGGCGTCGGCCCCTGCGCGCAGGGCGGCGGCCACAACCTCGGATACCTGGTCTTCGTTCATGGCCCGCGATATGGCGCAAGGCGTTGGCGGGAGCAAGCGACGCTCACGCGAGCGCGCAGATCAACAGCGCGACGATCTCGAAAATGTAGCACACCCAGGTGAGCAGCATGCCGGCCGAGCGCAGCACCGAAGACCCGCCAGATCGGCTGAGCGCCACCGCATGGGCGAGACGTCCGGTAAGCAACAAGGCGCCGGCGATGTGTACGGTTGCCGGCGGGGCGCCCCCCGCGACCAGGGCGATCAGACCGGCAATGCCTGCCGGGCCGTATTCAGCTGCGTTGCCGAACGCGCGAATGGCGTGGGCAAGATCTGGGATGCCCTCGTCGCCCAGCAGCACCTGGTGCTTCTGACGCTGACGTACAACCAGCAGGGAGAGCACCAGCATCAGGAGAAGCTGCAGAGCGGTCCACAGTCCGGCCGCCTGGGCGGCAGTGTGGGTGACGACGTCTGATTCCATGGTCCCGGAGCGCTCAGGCGATGATATCGGGGGTCAGGCGATCCTCAAGCTTGGCTATCTGGTCTCGGAGCGACAACTTTCGCTTCTTGAGACGGGCGATCTGGAGCTGGTCCGGGCAGGGCTGGCTTTGCAGGGCGGCGATCGCGTCGTCTAGGTCCTGGCGTTCCTGCCGAAGGTGGGCGATCCGCGCCGTTGCCGCCGTTTTGATCTGGGCATTGTCGTTTTCACTCATGACACGGCGGTTCCCGACAAACCTGTCACGCCTCCATGACCCCGATCGCCGGCAGGTCGGCTCCCCAGCGCCTGACCGCGCCCCACGAGAGGCCGAACTGGTCGAGCGCGCGTCCAACCGACTGGTCGATCATCGTCTCGATGCTGTCGAGACCGGCATAGAAGGCCGGGACCGGCGGGGCGATCACCGCACCCATCTCGGCCAACCTTACCAGGGTCCTCAAATGGCCAAGGTGCATTGGCGTTTCACGCACCATCAGCACCAGCGGTCGTCGCTCCTTCAGCGTCACGTCGGCTGCGCGGGACAGCAGCGTCGTGGTTACCCCGGTGGCGATTTCGCTCATCGTCCGCACCGAGCACGGCGCCACGATCATCCCCAAGGTCGGGAAGGACCCCGAGGCCACCGCCGCGCCGACGTCGCTCGGCCGGTGGATAACGTCCGCCTTTGTCGCGAGCTCGCCCAGAGACAGATTCATCTCATGCTTGAGGGTCAGAGCCGCCGCGCGGCTGACGATGAGATGGGTTTCTATACCGAGTTCGCGACACGCTTGCAGCGTGCGCACGCCCAGGACGGCCCCTGACGCCCCCGAAATTCCCACCACAAGGCGAGATCGCTCGCTTTTCACCATCGGCCCGGATGGCCCCTTTCGCGCCCGGCTCCGCCAGCCTGCCCAAGTGCAAGCATATGTGATCTGACAGGCGCTTAAGAGGGGTATTCACTCACCGGGTTGAGAAACAAGAGGAGCCTACGCGCATGGCCATCGAAGCCCGCATCCGTGAACTCGGCATTCGTCACGAAAGCCTGGAACGCGCGATTCAGGATGAGGTGAGCAGGCCCGCCGCCGACGCATCGCGCGTCACCGATCTCAAACGACAGAAACTACGCCTGAAGGAGGAGATGGAAAGCCTCAAAGCCACGACTCACTAGGCGTCAGCCCGCGGCGCGCCTATTCGGCTTGCGCCGCGCCTTCGCCGGCCTCGCTGGCCGGGCGCAGCGATTCGCCCGGCGGCTCCTTGGCCGCGCGTTTGGCGTCGTCACGGGCCCTCTTCTCGGCCGCTTTCCTGACCAGCGCATCCAACTCGAGCTGGCCGAGCAGACCCAGGGTCACCGGATCCACCGGCTTGACGTTGGCGGCATTCCAATGGGTGCGGTTTCTCACTTGGTCGATGGTCGCCTTGGTGGTTCCAAGAACCTTGGCGATCTGCGCGTCGGTGATCTCCGGGTGATTGCGCACGAACCAGGCGATGGCGTCCGGCCGGTCTTGGCGGCGGGAAACCGGCGTGTAACGCGGCGATTTCTTGGTCGGCTTGAGCAGTTCGGCGTGGCGACTCTTCTGCGCGCTCATCCGGTAGCTGGGATCGGCCTGGGCGGCGTCCAGCTCTTCGCGGCTGAGTTGGCCGTTGGAAATCGGGTCGGCGCCGCGGATGTCGCGCGCCACTTCATCGTCGGCGATCCCCTTCACTTCCAGCGGATGCAGGCCGCAGAATTCAGCGATCTGCTCGAAGGTCATCGAGGTGTTTTCCACCAGCCAGACGGCGGTCGCCTTGGGCATCAGGATCGTATTCATGGCGTCTTTCAAAAACAGCGGCGCCCGGCCTTTCGGCCGGGCGGGTTAGAAAGCCCCATATAGGCTCCCGCCCGCGCAAAAGAAACGTCTCTCTCAAAGTCTGAGGGCCCTCCTTCTCACTTTCCGGATGGGCGCTCAAAGCCGCAGGCGGCTGTCGGCGACGGTGACAGCCTGGCCGCGGATCAACACCCGATCTCTGATCGCCTCACATTCGAGGCTCGCGCCGCGGCTGGGATAGGCTTGGTGAAAGCGCACCACCGGGCGGCCGAGCCTGGCTGAGAACAGGGGCGAGAGAATGCAGTGCAGCGATCCCGTCGCCGGGTCCTCGGCGATGCCGGAGCCAGGGGCAAAAAAACGGCTGACCACGTCATAGGGAGCGCCAGGGGCCGCGATTGCCGACACCCCGACATTGCCGGGCCGCTGTGCTCCTCCCCTGGAGGCCGGCTCGAGGGCGGCGATGTTCGGCTTGAGCCCCCGAAGTGTCGTCTCGTCCTCAACCAGGGCCACTAGGTAGATTGATGACCACACCTCGAGCACGTCTGCCCCTAAGGCCTCCGCCAGTCCGGCCGGGGGATCGATGCGCACCGGCGGACTGGCGGGAAAGTCCATTTCATAGGCCTCGCTGCGCCGGCTGACCGTCAGGGGCCCGCTCTGGGTTTCGAAGATGACCCGCTCGCGCCCGAGGTTGAGTTCCGTCAGCAGCGCGTGGCCGCTGGCCAAGGTGGCATGGCCGCACAACGGGACCTCAAGGGCCGGGGTAAACCATCGCAGCCCGAAGCGGCTCGGATCGCCCGTTTTCAGCAGGAACGCGGTCTCGGCCTGATTGTTTTCCGCCGCCAATGCCTGCATCCAGGCGTCGGCGGGCCACGCATCGAACGGCTCGACCACGCAGGCCGGATTGCCCTTGAACGGCTCTGCCGCGAAAGCGTCGATGGTCCACTGCCGCATGCTCACCTCTCCCTGAACGTCCATCCGTGATCGATCGGCCCATGACCAACGCCAAATCCCGGAGCTCGGCGAATGGCCTGCGCCGTATAGCCCCAGGCGCGGGCCACTGCCGCCTGCAGCCCCAGCCCCTGAGCCAGACCGTGGGCGCAAGCGGATGCGAGAGTGCAGCCGGTGCCATGAGTATGGCGGGAATCGATGCGGGGCCCGGAGAACGTCGTTTCGCCGTTCGGTGTCATCAACAGGTCGACAACCGTTTCGCCGGCAACGTGGCCGCCCTTCATCAACACCGCCCGCGCGCCCATCCCGAGCAGCGCCTCCCCCGCTCGGCGCAGGTCGTCGGTGACGGCGATGGTCAGACCGGTCAGGGCCTGCGCTTCGGGCGCGTTCGGTGTCAGCAGGGCGCAGCCGGGGATCAGCAGCGCTCGCACTGTATCGACTGCGGTGGGGTCGAGCAGATCGCGGCCGCCCTTCGCCGCCATCACCGGATCGACGACGGTGGGCACGCCAAGCGCCCGGTCGATCAGTCTCGCGACCGCCTCGACAGCGGCGATGGTTCCCAGCATACCGGTCTTGATTGCGTCGG
>JAYTRF010000327.1:0-2494 GCA_043746375.1 Caulobacteraceae bacterium
AGGGCCGCGCGGTCGAATCGCGCCGACAGATACGCCAGCAGCGCCGCCTTGCCGTCGGCCAGATCGTAGAGGTCGGCTAAGGGCAGCCCTGCCTTTTCCGCCACGTCGCGCAGCGAAATTTCCGGCCACCGACGCTCCCCCACGAGAGCCAGGAGCGCGGCCGTAGCCTGGTCCAGCCGCTCGTCCCCGCTCATTGGGTCGCCTGTGCGCCAAGCTCTCGCGAGCGCGCCACGGCTGCGGCCACGGCGCGCGCCAAGAGGGGGCCAAGGCCGCGTTCGCCATTCAACACCTCGAGTGCGGCTTGTGTCGTCCCCCCCGGCGAGGTGACAGCAGCCCGGAGCTTGGCGGGGCTTTCATCCGAACGGCCCATCAAAGCCGCCGCGCCGGTCAGCGTCGATCGCGCCAGCTGCTCGGCCAGCGGCCGGCCCAGACCGGCGGCGACACCGGCGTCCGCAAGCGCTTCGGCGAACGCATAGAAATAGGCGGGCGCTGAGCCGCTGGCCGCCGTCGCGGCGTGCAACTGATCTTCGGCCGCAAGCTCGACGATGTCGCCGAGCGGCTCGAACAGGCAATGGGCCCGCCGAAGCGCCTCGGCGTCCGATGCATAAAGGCTGGCCGTTCCCTTGCCGATGGCCGCTGCGGTTGTCGGCATGGCGCGGGCGACGCGGCGTCCGCCAAAAGCTTTCGAAATAGGGTCGGCGGGTACGCCGGCGACGATGGAAACGACCACTGCGTCCGGCGCTAAGTGCGGCGCGACGGCCACGGCGACTTCGCGCCACCTGGCTGGCTTCACGGCCAGCAGCAGGGTTCTGGCCATCGACAGCATTGCGTCGGGGGGATTGAGCCGCGCACCGGCCGCTTGCGACGCCAGCGCCCGCGCACCCGGCGCGGGGTCGCGGATCATCAGATCAGAGGCGGGGAACGCGCCGGATTCGAGCCAGCCGGCGATCAGGGCTCCCCCCATCGCCCCGGCGCCGACGATGAGAATCGGGCCGGCCGACCCGGACAACGGTCAGGCCTGACCGACGGTTTCAAACATGCAGGCGGCCATGGCTTCATCGGGAGTCTTGCCGCCGCTGATCAGAAAATCGAAGGCCGGATAGAAGCGGTCAGCCGATTCCATGGCCGAATCGATCATCGAGGCGGTCTGCGCCATGCTCGGCCGGTCGCCGTCAGGAAGCGCCATGGCGTGGCGAAAGACCACCTCCCCCTGTTCGGCCCAGATTTCGAAATGCCCCATCCACACCCGCTGGTTGATCAGGTTGATCAGCTCGTGGGCCGGTCCGCGCAGGGCCAAGGTGGCTTTCTGGTCGATCGACAGGCACAGCTGCAGACAGTCCGCTTCGGGGCGCCAAGCGAACCACAGCTCATATTCCTTCCAATCGCCGGCCAGGGAAAAGGCCAGATCGCCATCGTCCGTGCGGTCGAAGGCGAGATTCTCCGCCGCCAGCACGCGCTCGACAACATCGAGCGGATCCAGGGCGATCAGGGTATCGTCTTCTTCCGGTCTGGGACTATCCATCGGCCCTCTTCGGTCCTTTTGGTCGGGCGCCGCACCGGGCCGCGCCAATGAATCGTTGTCCTGAGAGTCTAATAGGCTCGGCGCCGCCCGTCTCCAAATTGGTGAGACGCAGCGCGTGAGGCTCAGCCGGCCTTTGCGCCCTTCGCAGCGGCGATCTCGGCGCGCAGGACCCCGACCTCCGCCTTCAGCGCTTCGAACTCCTCGCGGCGGATCAGGTCAAGGTCCGCCGCCCATTTGTCCGATTGGGCGCGAAAAGCGCTCTTGGCCTCCTCTCCCGCAGCCTGCGCGAGGCCCATGGCGGCCTGGGTCAGCTTGGCCATTTCGTCGAGGAACGGATTTTGAGTCTGCATGGCTCTTCATTAGTCCACTGGCGGAGCAAAAGCGATATCTTGAAGGAGATGGCGGCTACACTTGAGCTTGCCACCGGGCTATGAGCCACCCATGGCGCTGATGTTCCCCGATATCCGCCCGGAGATTTTCACCGTGCCGGCGGTGAAGCTTGGCGCCTGGTCCATTGGCCCGATTTCGATCCGCTGGTACGCGATGGCCTACATCGCCGGCATCCTCCTGGGCTGGCGCTACGCGGTCGGCTTGGTGACGAATGTCAAGCTTTGGCGCGGGACGACGCCAACCGCGACGCCGCTGCAAATCGACGACATGATCCTGTGGCTTACCGTCGGCATCATCGCGGGCGGGCGGATCGGCTATGTCTTGTTCTACATGCTGCCCTTGGCGGATCAGCGTGCAGCCTTGGCCGCGGACCCCCTCGAGGTGTTCAAGATCTGGCAAGGGGGCATGAGCTTCCACGGCGGCGCTATCGGGGTCGTCCTGGCCCTGATCGGCTTCGCGCGCCGGCAGCGGATCGACATACTGCGCCTGGCCGATATCGTCGCCGCCTGTGCGCCCATCGGTCTCTTTTTCGGGCGGATCGCCAACTTCATCAACGGCGAGCTCTGGGGACGTCCGACCACC
>JAYTRF010000328.1:0-1753 GCA_043746375.1 Caulobacteraceae bacterium
ACGTCGGCGGTGGCCCCGGCCTGGGTGATCCAGCTGGCGATCTCCTTGTTGATCGAGCCGGACAGGACCATCTCGGCCACCTCCATGGTGGCCGCGTCAGTGACCCGCAGCCCATCGACGAAGGTCGACTTCACACCCGCCTTTTCCAGCATGCGGGAGATCTGCGGCCCGCCGCCGTGGACGACCACCGGATGCAAGCCCAGGAGCTTCAGCAGTACGGCGTCGGAGGCGAAGGATTTGGCCAGGGCCTCTTCGCCCATGGCGTGGCCGCCATACTTGATGACAACCGTCTGGCGATCGTAGATCTGGATGAACGGCAGAGCCTCGGCGAGGGTCTTGGCCGTCGCCCACCCCGGTTCCTCAAGCGCTTCGCTCACGAAAGAATGGCCCCCTTGCGATGGCTAGGGGCCCAATAGCGAACAGCGCGCGCCTTGTCACCCAAGGGCCGCCGCGGCGATCTCGGCGCGGAGCAACGCCAGGCCTTCGCCGGTCTCGGTTGAGGTTGCGACGATGCGCGGGAAGGCCGCCGGTCTCCTGGCGATAGCGCCAAGCGTCGCGATCACCTTCGCCGCGCCCTCGCCGCGCTTGAGTTTGTCCGTCTTGGTCAGCACGATCTGGTAGGACACCGCAGCCTTGTCCAGCGCATCGAGGGCCGCGCCGTCCGACGGCTTCAGCCCGTGGCGCCCGTCAATGAGCATGTACACCCGCTTGAGGTTCGGCCTGCCGCGCAGATAGGCCCGGCCGAGATCCTGGAAGGCGAGAGCGGCGCGCCGCGAGACCTTGGCGAAGCCGTAGCCCGGCAGATCGACCAGGCGCAGACGTTCATCCAGCACGAAGAAATTGATCTCCCGCGTCCGCCCCGGCTCGGTCGAGGCTCGCGCGAGGCGATGGCGGCTGACCAGGGCGTTAAGCAGCGATGACTTGCCGACGTTGGAGCGCCCGGCGAAGGCGACCTCAGGCAGGTTCGGGGGCGGCAGCCCCTCAATGGAAACCGCGCCCATTAAAAACTCGGCCTGCCTGGCGAACAATACCCGGGCGGCCTCGATTTGCGCATCGTCGAACGGCGCCATTGCCGCCCCTGGGCCGCCCTCGATCACCCGGCCGGTTCGGGTTTGGCGGCGAACCTGGCCAGAAAATTATCGATTGGATTTTCGACCTTGAAGCGGCGCATCATCACATATTGCTGCACGATGGTGATCAGGCTGCTCCACGTCCAGTAAATCAACAGGCCGACGGAGTATTGGGCCAGGACGAAGGTGAACATGATCGGCATCAGCTTGAAGAGCATCTGCTGGGTCGGGTCGATGCCGGTCTGCGGGGTCATCGACGTGCTGAGCCACATGGTCACGCCGTAAGCCAGCGGCCAGACCCCGACATGGAGCATCCCCGCCAGGATGCCGCCGATCAGCGGCGCCGTCGAGGGGTCCCACGGGATCAGTCCAAAGAGGTTGAAAATGGTCGTCGGGTCGCGCGCCGACAGGTCGTGGATCCAGCCGAAAAACGGCGCGTGCCGCATTTCGATGGTGACCGTGAACAACTTGGTCAGGGAATAGAAAACGGGGATTTGCAGGAAGATCGGCAGGCAGCCGGTGACCGGATTGACTTTTTCCCGCGCATAGAGAGCCATCATTTCCTTCTGCTGCGCGGGGGGATCGTCCTTCAGGCGCTTCTGCATGGCCTGCAATTCGGGCTGAATTTTCTTCATTTTCACGCCCATCTCGTAGCCCTTGTTGGCCAGCGGAAAGGTCAGGAG
>JAYTRF010000329.1:0-6521 GCA_043746375.1 Caulobacteraceae bacterium
ACCAGGACCGGGCTTTTTGCGGCGGCGACCCGCCCAAGGATCTCGGCCATGAAGCCGCGGTCGCGGATCATATAGAGCTGAAACCAGGGAGGCGGGGCCGCAGCCGCGACCTCTTCGACGGAACAAACCCCAACGGTGGAGAGGCAGAAGGGAACGCCGGCCGATGCGGCGGCGCGGGCGGCCTGCGTCTCTCCTCGACGTGCGTAAAGTCCGCCAAGACCGATGGGCGACAGGATCACCGGCATCGATAGCGACTGGCCGAAGAGCTCGGTCGTCATCGAGAGTTTGGAGACGTCCTTGAGAACGCGCTGGCGCAGCTTGATGGCGGCCAGGTCGGCGACGTTGGCCGCTAGGGTGGTCTCCGCATACGAGCCGCCGTCGATGTAGTCGAAGAGCACCCGGGGCAGGCGGCGTCGCGCGGCGTCGCGATAGTCGGCGACGCAGGCCGGCGTCACCCGGCCGCCTCCCGCACCTGCCGCAGGGTGGCGCTCTTAAGCGCGGGCGGGCCCTGCACGGTCGGCAGCGGCGCGAGCACGGCGCCTCTCAATCCGGCGACGACGCGCGGTTCCTCTTCGAACAAGGCGGCCAGCTGCTCGGTGATCACACCGCCCAGCTGCTCGACATCGACGATGGTCACGGCGCGGCGGTAATAGCGGGTGACGTCATGGCCGATGCCGATGGCGATCAGCTCCACCGGCGATTTCGCCTCGATCTCGCCGATAACGCGGCGGAGGTGACGCTCAAGGTAGTGGCCGGAATTGACCGAAAGGGTTGAATCGTCAACCGGGGCGCCGTCCGAAATGACCATCAGGATGCGGCGCTGTTCGGTGCGCGCGATGAGACGCTGGTGCGCCCACATCAGCGCTTCGCCGTCGATGTTTTCCTTGAGCAGCCCCTCGCGCATCATCAGGCCGAGGTTCTTCCGGGCGCGCCGCCACGGCGTGTCTGCCGACTTGTAGACAATGTGACGAAGGTCGTTCAGGCGCCCGGGCGCGGCCGGCTTGCCCGCCTTCAGCCAATCGTCCCGCGAAGCGCCGCCTTTCCAGGCCCGGGTCGTAAAGCCGAGAATCTCCACCTTGACCGCGCAACGCTCGAGCGTGCGGGCGAGAATGTCGGCGCAAACGGCGGCCACCATGATCGGCCTGCCGCGCATCGAGCCGGAATTGTCGATGAGCAGCGAGACGACGGTGTCTCGGAACTCGGTATCCTCTTCCTGCTTGAACGACAGCGGGGCGGTCGGATCGATGATCACCCGGGTCAACCGCGCGACGTCGAGCATGCCTTCCTCGAGATCGAAGCTCCACGAACGATTCTGCTGCGCCAGCAGCTTGCGCTGCAGCCGGTTGGCCAGCCGTGAAACGACGTTCGAGAGATTGGCCAGCTGCTGGTCGAGATAGGCGCGCAGGCGCGTCAGCTCCTCGGGCTCGCAAAGCTCCTCGGCGGAAACCGTCTCATCGTGCTGGGCGGTGAACAGCTTGTACGGCGGCTCGGGACGGCCGGGATCCTTGATGTTGGGCCGGGCGGGCTTGTCGCCGTCGGTCATGTCCAGTTCGTCGTCGGACGGCTCGGCGTCGTCGTCGGACTCGGTTTCGGTCAGCTCGGTTTCCGCCGATTCGGATTCGCGATGGCTCTTTTCGCGATCGTCCATCGAGGCGCTCTCTTGGGCATCTTCCTCGCCTTCGCCTTCGCCATCGCTGGAGGAATCGGCCTCGCCGTCCTCGCTCCCGTCATCCTCGACGTCCTGATCGGGTGCATCCGATAGGTCGTCGCCCATCGAAAGATCGCGCACCACAGCCCGAGCGATGCGCGCAAAGCTCTTCTGATCTTCGATGGCGCCGGTCAGGCGATCCAGATCGGGACCGGCCTTGGCTTCCAGCTCGGCGCGGAAGGAATCGACCACGGCCCGCGCGGCCTCTGGCGGGGGCTCGCCGGTCAGCCGCTCGCGCACCATCATCGCCAGGATGTCGGCGATCGGCGCTGCGGCGCGATCGCCCAAATGGTTCAGCCCCTTGCGCTGGACCGCCTGTTCGAGGACCGCAGCGAGGTTCTGTCGCACGCCGGCCAGGGCATTGGCCCCAATAGCCTCGATCCGCGCCTGTTCAAGGGCGTCGTAGACCTGCCCGCCGTCCAAGGTCTTGGGTTTGGTCTTGGCATGCACCGTTTCATTATGGTGCGCCACGCGCAGGGCGAGCTGGTCGGCAAGGCCCCGAATGCGCGTGGTTTCCGGGCCGGAGAGTTCGCGCGGCGGGTGCGGCAGGACGGCGCGATGGCCCACCAGCGACGGGCCGTCGCCGGAAAACACCACCTCAAGATCCGGCTGTTCCGCGAGAGACCGAGCGGCATTGGCCAGCGCTCGCTTGAAGATCTCCGCCGGGGTCTCCCTCTGGGACATGAGAGGGGTGATAGCCGATCGCCCGGGCGCACAATAGTTTCATCGGCGTTTTCGACCCGTCGCCCACAGTGGCGACGAGAATGGCTTTCAGCCGCGCATGGAACGCATCCCAACCCCTGTCGCGCCCGGGTGAGAAAACCTGAGGCCAGGGCCCAGGGTCGCCGCCGCACTGGGCGCGAGCACCGCCGGCTCGATGCGCCAGACCTTTCCATCCGGCGCCCTGGCCTCATAACTCCGCAAGGGGCCAGCCCGGAAGGCGAGAATTCGGCGCTGCAACGGATCGGACAGCACGATCGTCCCGTCCGCATCGAAACTCCAGGTTGAGACCTCCTTCAGCGCCGGGAAGGCGCGGCGGCAGGCGATGGGGACCCTGACCTCCAGGCCGCCGATACCGGGCTGCGCGGTCAGGTTGAGCGTGCAGCTGACCTTTCCCCCGACCTCGCTGAGGCGCCAGGCGCCCAGGGTCGCGGAAAGCGATGGCCGGGGCGCCGGGGACGCCATGGCGGCAGCCAAGACGGCGACCCCGATAGAGGCTGCGTACATCGTCGTTCGCCTTACCCCGAGGCGAAGTCTATCCCCGCTGGCGCCGACAGGCAAAATCCGCGGCGCCGGCGCGGTCACCCGTTCAGGCCGATGGTCGGCGCTCGGTGATTGCGCCCAGGGTCAGGGACTGGAACTTGGCGTCTTCAGCCAGACGGCGGGCCACTTCCCGCGCCCCGACCGGGTAGGCCTCTCCGCCTTCGGAAATTTCCGAAGCCAGACGCGAAACATCGGCGAGCGCTTCGCGGAGGGACTCGACATGTTCCTTGGCCAGAGCGCGCGCCTCGACCTGCAGTCGGCGTACGCGCTGACTCAAGGGCTCCACGGTCCGTTCTGAACGTGGGGCGTTTTCGACAACAGCCAGATGCATATTGGACATTGGTTCTTACTTTCTTCGCGGTCGCGGCTACACTCCGCGCATCCCTCGAAAGCATAATCCGGGCCACCCCCCGCAGGTTCCCAGCACTGGCCGCGAACGCCGCAGCGTGGCGCCGGCGCCACTCCGCCTGCGCCCGATCATTTGACCCCCGGCGAGGGCCTGGGCCGCCACGCTTTCGTTGTAGATTCGATCCGCCTAGGCGACTTTCACCCGCGCGGCGCTCTCGGGCAGATCGCTGCCGAACGCCCGCTGATAGAATTCAGCCACCGTTGGGCGCTCGAGCTCGTCGCATTTGTTGAGGAACGTCATCCGAAAACCGAGCGCCAGATCACCGGCGAAAATCTCGGCATTCTGCGCCCAGGTGATCACCGTGCGGGGACTCATTACCGTCGAGATGTCGCCATTCATGAACGCATTGCGGGTCATGTCGGCGACCCGAACCATGGCCGCGACCTGGCGCTTGCCCTCCGCCGTCGTGGCGTAGTTGGGGGCCTTGGCCAGCACGATTTCGGCTTCAACGTCATGGGCCAGATAGTTGAGCGTGGTGACGATCGACCAGCGGTCCATCTGGCCCTGATTGATCTGCTGGGTGCCGTGATAGAGGCCGGTGGTGTCGCCAAGACCGATGGTGTTGGTGGTCGAAAACAGCCGGAAATACGGGTTGGGTCGGATCACCCGGTTCTGGTCGAGCAGGGTCAGCTTGCCCTGGGCCTCAAGCACCCGCTGAATGACGAACATCACGTCCGGCCGGCCGGCGTCGTACTCGTCGAAGACCAGCGCCATCGGCCGCTGCAGGCACCATGGCAGCATGCCTTCGCGAAACTCGGTCACCTGCTTGCCGTCACGAAGGACGATCGCGTCCTTTCCGACCAGATCGATGCGGCTGACGTGGCTGTCGAGATTGACCCGGATCATCGGCCAGTTGAGACGGGCCGCGACCTGCTCGATGTGGGTCGATTTGCCGGTCCCGTGATAGCCCTGGATCATCACCCGGCGGTTGAAGGCCAAGCCTGCGCAGATCGCCAGGGTAGTCTGCGGATCGAACTGATACGCGTCGTCGAAATCCGGCACGTGACTGTCACGGGTCGAAAACGCCGGAACCATCATGTCGGAGTCGACGCCAAAGGTCTCGCGGATCGAGACCTTCTTGTCGGGAACAAGCGTGTAAAGCGCGTCGGTGGGTTCGGTGATGGTGGTCATGGCGGGCGTTCACTAACGCGGGCGGGGGGCGGACGCAAACCTCCCGCCCTGGCTGCGAACGCGTTCGCTGAGCGTGCCTGGGGAAGCGAAAGTAACTACCGTTCACAACGGCAGGTGGAAGAACTGGTTGAAGGCGCTTGGAGCGTACTCCCCGAACGCTTCTCCACGGCAAAAGCCGCGCTTTAGGTAGAGGGCGACCGCTGCGTCAAAAGAGGGCCCCAGCCCCGTCTCGAGGCTCAGCCGTATGAGGCCGCGCATTCGAATCGCCAGCGGGTCCTGCCAGTGCAACTGCTGGTTCTGTTTCACCGGCGCAGAGAGGTGGCCAGCGGTGCCGCGACCGTCCACCCAGTTGGCCCCCGCGAGCGCCTGACAAATGTGCGCAGCTTCCTGGGTGCTAAGGACTCCTGGAATGTGCAGCATTATGCCAAGCGGTCTGGTTCGGCGCGGACGACCTGAGCTTTACTGGCTGTAGGCGATCGTGAACAGCGCCGTGCGGCCTTCGCCAGGGATGATATGAAACGGATGTATCTGGTCGAAGTAGTATGCGTCGGTGACGTTGTTGAGGTTTACCTGCAGGCGAATGTGATCCGTGGCCTGCCATTTCGCCATCAGGTCCAGCGTCGTGTAGCCCGGCGCGTAGGTGAACGGTTTGGTCGTCAGCGAGGCGTAGCGACGTGACAGATAGTTCAAGCCGCCGCCGACCTCGAGGCGATAAGGAAGCTTATAGCTGGTCCACAGTGCGACGCTATCCTCTGGCGCATTGAACAAAGGAGAATTGAGCGGCGGACCCCCCGGAACAGTCTTCACCGTCTTTCCGTTGAGATAAGTATAGCCGCCCGAGACCTGCCACTGCGGCGTGATCTGCCCGACGACCTCAATCTCGAAGCCATCGACGCGCTGGGCGCCCGCGAGGATGTTGACTTGTGTGTTGGTGGGGTCCGGGACGCGAGCGTTTTCCTTCTCCTCCCGGAATATGGCGCTCTGCACCTGTAGTGTGTTGGCAAGGAGATTCCACTTGGTTCCGAACTCGAAGGTTTGGTTCTCCTCGGGGGCCAAGCCGATGTTGCCGGTGTTGAGCGAGCGCACCGCGACAATCTGAGACAGGGCTTCGGCCGATGGGTCAAATGAGGTTGAATAGTCGAAATAGATCGATCCGTTGGGGACCGGCTTATAGACAACGCTGCCACGCCAACTCGGCTTTTCGTCGGTCTGATTTACGTCCTGCCTTGTCGTGGGCTGCCCCAGCGTCGCGGGCATCGTCGAGTAGAACTGAGCTACATAGTGGGATTGGAAATCGTCCCAACGCACGCCTCCCGCCACCTCCCAGTGCGGGCCAAACTTCAATGTATCGATCACATAGGCGCCGACGGTGAAGGCTGTGGTGGTGACAGCCACCCGCGGGAACACGGCTGCGGAGAACGGCAGGTTCTCGTTCGGGGAGAGCAAGGAGGTCGCCGGAATATCAAGTCCGTTGTCGTAGGTCGGCTTTGAAGACTCCGGTCCGATCTCCCAGCCAGCCGCGAGAGTATGCTCGATGAAGCCGGTGTTGAACTTGGCGACCAGGTCCATT
Source organism: Caulobacteraceae bacterium (assembly GCA_043746375.1). Taxonomy (GTDB): domain Bacteria; phylum Pseudomonadota; class Alphaproteobacteria; order Caulobacterales; family Caulobacteraceae; genus Acaudatibacter. Next base: position 6,082 of record JAYTRF010000329.1, read on the forward strand.
TGGTTTTGCAGGAAGGTTTCCTGGCTGTGACCGCCCTGGAGGGCCCGGTTGACGTTGATCGCCGACAGGGGCGTTGCCGCCGTCACACCGGTTGTGACGACCTGCGGCTCCATATCGCGCCATTGACGCCCATAACTCGCATAGCGGATCTGGTCGCGAAGGGTGATGTCCGATGAGAAGTCGTGCTCGAAACGCAAAGTGCCGACGTTTGCCTGGGTGTGCAGGTAGTCGCTCTGGAAGCCATAGAAGTTGTTGCGCGCCACCGGCGCCGGCCGACCGCGGAAATATGGCAGGCCATAGTCGGGGATGTCGTCCTCGGACTGGTGAAAGTAGCTGAAAAAGAGTCGGGTGTTCGTGCCCAGGCCATAGGCAAAGCTTGGAGCGATGCCGTAGCGCGTGTTGTGGACCTTGTCCCGATCCGTAAAGCCCTGGGTGTGAGC
>JAYTRF010000330.1:0-1734 GCA_043746375.1 Caulobacteraceae bacterium
AGGGCGCACACCACGTATTCCTCGTCCCGCCCGTCGCGATGGGCGCGCGTCGCGGTCTGCAGGGAGTGCTCCAGCCGCGACACCGCGAAGCTGTCTTCCTCGTCCAGCTGCTTGAGGCTGGCGATCAGGCGGTCGGCATGCGCCTGATTGAACGGCGCGGCGGCGGCCATAGCGGCCTGCCAGTCCTGCGCCGTGCCCTCGGTCATGGCGTGAAAGTTCGCTTTCGGCATTGCCGTACCGTCGGCCATGGCGCTCTCCCGTGGTTGAATGAAGCGCCATCCTGCGACCGTGCGGGCGCAAGGTCAACGCGCGTCTTGCCCGGAAGGCGCGTTTCGCTATGGTGCGCCCCTCTCGCGCGGCCGTAGTTCAGAGGTAGAACGTCAGCTTCCCAAGCTGAATGTCGCGGGTTCGATTCCCGCCGGCCGCTCCAAGTCTTTCAACTCCTTAGGCGCCTGCGCCGAGCAGACCCGGGCGGTGAGCCATCACCATCGGCCCGCGAAAGTGGGATGTTCGCTGCACCAAGCGGCGGCCGTCTTGAAGGCGGCAGCCATGTCGCCACTCAATAGTCTGACGCCCAGGGCGGCGCGGGCCCGACCCCGCGATCCGCCAACACTGCGGGAACCATTGGGGCGAGTGGGTCTTGACACTATCATGCCCTTCCTTCGACGATTTTTCTCCTGGAGACCCAAATGAAATTGTTCCTCATCGCCACGACCGCCCTGACCCTTCTCGCCGCCGCCGATCCGGCGTTCGCGGTCAGCAACACCACCAAGGGCGCCGTTGGCGGCGCGGTCGCCGGCGCGGTCGTGGCCGGGCCAGTGGGCCTGGTGGTCGGCGGCGTCGGCGGCGCGGTGGCCGGCCGTCACTACCGCGGCGGCCACGGCGGATCGCGTTATCACGGGCGAGCGCATCGCCGTCATCGCTGACGCTTTAGCGGCGCGAAGCAATATCGCTCGCGCGCCAGCCGCCGCCGAGCGCCGCTATAAGGTCAACGGCGGTCGACAGTCGGGTCGCCTCGATCTGCAACTCAGCGTTGCGGGCCGAGAGCGCGTTGGCCTGGGCCACAACGACGGCGGTGTAGTCGACCTGGTCGGCCAGGTATTGATTGCGGATAATGACCTCGTTGGCCGCGGCGGCGTCGGACGCGCTCTTCTTGAACACCTGCTCGTCGGTGAGCACGCGCTGGGCGGCCAGATTGTCCTCGACCTGGCCAAAGGCCGTCAGCACGGTCTGGCGATAGTTGGCGACCGCCTGGTCATAGTTCGCCCGGGCCTGGGCGACGCGGGCATGGCGGGCGCCGAAGTCCAGCAAAGTCTCGGCGAACGCCGCGCCCAACGACCAGACGTTGCTCGAGACGCTGAAAAGGCGCGCCAGCGCGCTGGCGGCGCTGTCACCGGACGCCGACAAGGTCACGGCAGGGAAATAGGCGGCGGTCTGAACGCCGATCTGGGCGTTGGCGGCGGCGACGCTTCGCTCGGCCGTGGCGATGTCCGGACGCCGTTGCAGGACCTCCGAGGGCAGGGCGGTCGGAATGTCCGGCCGGCGCAGGCTCCACGGCGCGGCGGCGAGGGTGAGGGCGGCCGGCGGCTGGCCGGTGAGGATGGCGATGGCGTGCTCCATCCGCGCGCGCTGCTGGACAAGATCGACATCGCCGGCCTGCGTCGTCGCCAGCTGGCTCCGTGCCGACAGGACATCGCTCTTGGCCGCCACGCCGACGGCATAGCGGTTCTGGGT
>JAYTRF010000331.1:0-2516 GCA_043746375.1 Caulobacteraceae bacterium
GGGCTGCGGCTCAAGGTGTTCTGCTGGCCCTACGATTAAAGGAAGTGCGGACGTGCCACTTCGTCGCGACGAGGAAATGATCATGCACGCGGCAACGAAGGCGGTTCGTTTAACCCTCTTGAGCACCTGTCGCCAAGAGTATTGGAAGTCCAGCCGGAGTCCGCAGCAAGGGAGCTCGGGATGAGCGCCCTCACGCCAGCAGATTTTCCTTGGGGATGTGGAAGCGGACCTGGCGGCGGCCGAAATCGAGTTCGACCATGTTGAAATGGTGCAGGATGTCCATGCCGATGAGGATCGCCGGCCGTTCGGACAGGCCCCAGATCTCGAAGGCGTGGAGGTCGGAAAAAACCGCCCCCAGATTGCCCATCTTCAGGCCCCCCAGGCGCAGCAGCGGCAGCGGTCCGATCTCGCCCTTGGCCGTCTGCCCGGTGGCGCTCAAGAGCTCAACGGTCTGGAGATGCTCCGCGAGCGACGGCTGTCGGCGCGCGTCGCCGTCGCGCAGGGCCAGGTTGCCGACGGTGGTTTCCGATCCGGAGTCGAGGAAGGCGGTGATCGGCAGGCCCCCCGCGTCGGCGTCGACGACCGTCAGCTGGCCAAAGCGATACCGGGCCGGCACGATCAGCGAGGTCTCATCCGCGCCCGGCCTGGCCATAAGGGTCGCCTGATTGTCGAGGCGCCCGGGCGATGGGCGGGACGGGCCGATGAACAGCCGCTTGTTCTGAAAATCGAGCTGTACCAGTCGGTCCTTCAGGACATCGACGCCGAGGAGGCCGTCGGCGCCGAGCACCTCTGCATTCAAGAGCAGCATGTCCAGCCGCGCACTCGAAACCTGGCCGACCGAAAGTCGCCCGACCCGCACCGTCGCGGCTGGCTCGACCCCCGCGATCCCGTGGACCATGGCCGTGGGACCCGGCGAAAAACCGAGGCTCGCGGCCAGCTCGGCCGACATCACCGAGCGGTTCGCCCCTGTGTCGACGACGAAGGTGAAAGGCCCGCGCCCGTCGATGTAGACCGGTGCGGTCATCCGGCGTGATGGGTCGACGGAGGTCCTGACTACCGCCGGCGCGGCCGCCCCATTGACGCCGGGGGCCGGCGGTTGCGGCCTAGGACCCTCGCCGGCCAGGTCCACGACCACCTGTCGGCGCGGCGGCACGCCCACACATCTGGCCGCGCCGAGCATGGTCAGACCCAACGCGACTTCGCGGCGCGAGGAACCGATCCTTCTCCCCTTGCGGGAGAAGGTGGCGCATAGCGCCGGATGAGGGGTCGCCGGGCCTTTGCCAATCATCGGCAAGACACGGCCTTCAGAATCGCCGTGAGGACCTCTCCCGGCCTTTCCTGAATCAAGGAGTTCTTGAATCTCAGCACCCGAAACCCCTGTCCGCGAAGCCACGCATCCCGCTCAAGGTCTCCCGCACCTTCTTCATGGCTCGGCCCATCGGCCTCGACGATCAGCCGATGCCGCAGGCAGATGAAGTCCGCAATGTAACGCCCGACCGGGAACTGTCTGCGAAACTTCAGCCCTCCGAGGCGGCGGTCGCGCAGCAGCCGCCACAGGAATGTCTCGTTGAACGCCGGCTCCCGACGCATAGCGCGTGCGAAGCTTCGCAATTTTTCGCGGGTCGGAGTCATGGGCAAGCATGGCAATTCCTGAGCCGTCGCGCGACCCCTCATCCGGCCCTTTGGGCCACCTTCTCCCGCAAGGGGAGAAGGGTCAGCGCGCCGCCTCAGTCCGCCGCATAGCCGAACTTCTCGATCCAGGGCGCCAGCAAGGGCAGCACGGGGGCGAGTTGCTCCGTGTACGGTTTCCACTGATCGACGCCATCGGCATAGAGGCCCCGGCGAACCTGCTTGGCGCTCGGGGTGCGGATCGGGCGCGCGCGCGAATGTTCGGCGAAGTCCCACATCGAATCATCCCAATCGACGCCGATGAAGGCGCAGACAGCCTCGACCTCCGCCTTCAAGTCGGCGACCAAGCCTTCGTAGCGGACGACATGAACCGGCAGCGGCAGCAGGTCACGGTAGATCGTCGCCAGGCGCATGACCGCATCGTAATAGCGCGCCGCGCCGTCAAGGGTGAGCAGCTGAAACGTGGCCGGGTTCATGCCGAACAGCCGGCGAAAGCAGCTGAGCACCACGTCGCGCGGATCGCGCACGGCAAAGAGCACCTTGGCGCCCGGAAACAGCTTGGCGATCAGTCCAAGGATGACCGTGTTGAGCGGCATCTTATCGATGAAGATCTTGCCGGCGAGGTCGGGGCGGTAAGCCCGCGCCTTTTCCCAGTAGTCCGCGCGCCATCGATCAGCGGTGGCGTCGTCTAGATGGGCGAGGCGCTCCAGGGTGGCCGGATCGGCGAACAGCTCCCGGGACGCATCGATAAGCACCTCCCGCTCGTCGAGGGTGGCGATCTTGGGGTGGCTGCCGAGGACATTCTCCAGCAGCGTGGTTCCCGAGCGGGGAAATCCGACGAAGAACACGTGCCCGGCGGCGTCACCGTCTCGCGGTGTGGGCGCGGG
>JAYTRF010000332.1:0-2038 GCA_043746375.1 Caulobacteraceae bacterium
GATCGATCGCGAGATGCTGGCCGACCGGGCGGCGGAGTTCCGCGCCCAGTGCCAGCGGCGCGTGGCCGGAGAGATCACCGAGGATCAGTTCAAGCCGATCCGGCTGCTGAACGGCCTTTACCTGCAGCTGCACGCCTACATGCTGCGCATCTCAATCCCTTACGGAACGCTCAATTCGGCCAAGCTGCGCATGCTGGCCCATGTGGCGCGGACCTATGACCGCGGCTACGGCCACTTCACCACCCGCACCAACCTGCAGCTTCACTGGATAAAATTGCGCGATGCACCAGATATTCTTGACGAACTTGCCAAAGTCGACCTGCACTCGATCCAGACGTCCGGCAACTGCATCCGCAACCTGACCGCCGATCCGCACGCCGGTGCGAGCGCGGAAGAGGTCGACGATCCGCGCATCTGGGCCGAAGCGATCCGCCAATGGGCGACCTTCCATCCGGAGTTTTCGTTCCTGCCGCGCAAGTTCAAGATCGCGGTCACCGCAGCCAAGACCGATCGGGCGGCAATCAAGGTCTACGACATCGGTCTTCGCCTGCATCGCGGTGACGATGGCGCGCTCAGCTTCGAGGTTCTGGTCGGCGGCGGCCTTGGGCGCACGCCCTATCTTGGCCCGGTGATCGCCGAGCGCCTGCCTGCGCGGCACCTGCTTTCGTATCTCCAGGCGATCCTGCGGGTCTTCAACCGCCATGGCCGCCGTGACAACATCTGGAAGGCGCGGATCAAGGTGCTTGTCGCCACCCTCGGCGCAGCGGAGTTCGCCCGCCAGGTGGGCGAGGAATGGGAGGCCAGCGACAAGGCCGCGATCGACCTGCCGGACGGCGAACTGGCCCGCATCCGCGCCGACTTCGCGCCGCGGGGGTTTGAGACGCTGCCGCCGGTCTCCAAGGTTTTCGAGGCGGCGAAAGCGAAGGACCGCGCCTTCGCCCGCTTTGCGCGCAATAATACGAAGGCCCACAAGCAGCCCGGCTACGCCATCGTCGACGTGTCGCTGAAATCGCCTGGCGAGACGCCGGGCGATTGTTCAGACCGGCAAATGGAGGTCTTGGCCGATCTGGCGCAGCGCTATTCGCTCGACGAGGTGCGGGTCTCCTATGAGCAGAACCTGATCCTGCCGCACGTCAGGCTGGACGATCTGCCGGAGGTCTGGCGAGTTCTCGCGACCGCGGGCCTGGCCAGTCCCAACGTCGGCTTGATCAGCGACATCATCGCCTGCCCGGGGCTCGACTACTGCGCCCTGGCCAATGCGCGGGCGATTCCGGTGGCGCAGTCCATCGCGCTCAAGTTCCAGGACCCCGATCTGGCCGAGAAAATCGGCGAGCTGAAGGTCAAGATCAGCGGCTGCATCAACGATTGCGGCCATCATCACGTCGGCCACATCGGCATCCTCGGCATCGATAAGAAGGGCGAGGAATACTATCAGCTGACCATCGGCGGCTCTGGGGCCGAGGACGCGTCGCTCGGCCAGATCCTGGGCCCGGCCCTGCCGGCCGACAAGGTGACCGGCGCGGTCGACCAACTGGTCGGGGTCTATCTGCGCGAACGCCGCGAGGGCGAGCGTTTCATCGATACCTTCCGCCGCGCCGGCATCGCCGCCTTCAAGGAGGCGATCTATGCCGACGCTGCTTAGATGGCGCGCGGACGACGCCGTGGCCGCTGACGATCCCTTCACCGCCGTTGCCGATGACCAGACCGTCCCCCGCGGCGACGTGATCATCTCCCTCGGGCGCTTCCAGAGCGAGGGCGAGCGGCTGCTCGGCGAATGCCGCCATATCGGGGTCAGGGTGGCCCCGCACGAGGCGGTCGAGAGCTTGGCCCACGACCTGCCGAGGTTGGCGGTCGTGGCGCTGGAATTTCCCAAGTTCCGCGATGGACGGGGGTTCAGCGCCGCCCTCATCCTGCGCGAGCGCCTGGGCTATCGGGGCGAAGTGCGGGCGGTCGGCGAAGTGCTGCTCGAGCAGACGAAGTTCATGGTCCGCTGCGGTTTCGACGCCTTCGAGCCCGCCGACGGCTCCAGCGCCGCGCA
>JAYTRF010000333.1:0-9970 GCA_043746375.1 Caulobacteraceae bacterium
CTCGGGATTGCCGAACATTACGCCGATCTTCATGCGAATCTGGTTAATGAAAATCACGAGGGTATTGGTGCGGTTGATTGAGCCGGTCAATTTACGCAGGGCTTGCGACATAAGACGGGCTTGCAAACCCGGCAGCGAGTCGCCCATATCGCCTTCAATTTCGGCACGCGGCGTCAGTGCGGCCACCGAATCGATCACGATCAGGTCGACCCCACCCGAGCGCACCAGCGCGTCGGTAATTTCCAGCGCCTGCTCACCGGTATCGGGCTGGGAAACCAGCAGGTCGTCGAGATTGACCCCCAGTTTGTGAGCGTAGGAGGGATCGAGCGCGTGCTCGGCGTCGATGAAAGCGGCGGTTCCCCCTGCCTTCTGCACCTCGGCCACTACGTGCAGCGCCAAGGTGGTTTTGCCCGAGCTTTCCGGACCGTAAATTTCGACAACGCGGCCTTTGGGTAGGCCGCCGATGCCGAGCGCCAGATCCAGCCCCAGCGAACCGGTATGCACGGACTCGATCTCGACGATTTTGCCCTTGTCGCCCAGCTTCATCACCGAGCCCTTGCCGAAGGCCCGGTCGATCTGGGTCAGCGCCGCCTCAAGCGCCCGTTGCTTGTCGCCTTCATCTCGTCCCACCAGCCTCAACGCCGCCGTGTTGCTCATTTTCCGCCAGCCCTTCTTAAACCAGATTCCATCAGCCGCCGACCGCTATTGCAGCAGTCTTTTCCGAACGCGCCGTCCGGGACGAACTTCGTGTACCTGTTTTGTTCCGCAATGGCAAGACGCCTTTTGGCCCTCCTCCGGATGCTATAGAAACGGCCGCGATCACGCCGGGAAACCCCATGTCCGACCCGCTCGATCCACTGATTCTCGATCTGCTCGAGTGGCTGGTCGCCACTCCGCGGCCGTACGGGGAGGTCATGGAGGCCTGGCGAACGTCGTGCCCGCGACTGACGGTTTGGGAAGACGCTCTCGACCGCCGGTTTGTGGAACGTGCGCGCCGTGACGGATCGGCCCCCCTGATTGCCGTCACACCCCTGGGCGCTCAGTTTCTTCGCGAATACGGCCGACCGGCCCCCCCTTCTGCCTCGGCCAACCGATGGGAACCGGACGGCGCAGGGCGGGCAGAAACGGCGCGCGCGGTGGGCGCCAAGGGTGAGAGTCGGCGCAAACTTCGCTGACCGGCGAGGCTCCAAGAGCGAACCCACCCGCGACCGTAAGGCGCTCCTGAACCTATGCAAACGTCCCGTCGGCGGCGCTGTGGCGACGGTCGGCGAGAACAGCGCAGAATTCCGCGTCGAGCAGGCCCCTTCTGTCGACGAGCTGGCCTAGGGAGAGGTCCGGAGTCTCGCACGCGACGATGATCATCGGGCCAGCGGCGCAGGGCGCGATCTCCCAGCCGATCAACGCCAGCGGACGCGTGGCCCTCGCCGCCTCGATCGCAGTGGCGCGGAGCGATTGCCAGCCTGGAACGGTCGCCCCGATCAGGCGCGCGCCTGTCGTCGGGTGGCGGATGACCTCCTCCAGATCGAGGCCAACGCCGCGGGTCACCCGCAACACGGCCCCCGACCGGATGTCCAGGCGCGCGCACAGATCGCCACGCCGCGTCCTGCGCCCGGCCCCGTCGTCCACCGGTATGCGCCAGGCGGCGCGGAGCAGGCGCGGTTCGTCATCGGTGGTCAGGGTCACCAAGCTGACTGGGGCAAGTCGCGCGCCGGCGAACCCACCCAGCGATGGGTGAGGCGCAGGCGCATGCTGGAACAGGAAGCGCTCGCACTCGCAGACATCGTCGATGTAGCTGTCGAGAGCCAGGCGCCCGCCCCCCTCGAATTCGAGCATCTGCGAGACTTGGTCAAACCCGATAATGGTCTTCTGGCGATCCGCAACGCCGTCGATGGGACCGGCGATGAGGGGGTAGACGCCACCGGCGCTCAGAAACTGGCGCAACTCGCCGCGTCCGCGCAGCAGGCCGGGGCCTGGGGACGCTACACCCTTGGCGAAAATGGCGCTGACGCCGGGCACGGGAAAGCCGAAGGCGCCGAGGTACGCTTGGGCGGCGAGGCGATTGGCGATCATGCCGCCGCCGCGGTGCTGATTGATGGCCTGGCAAACGTCGCGATTGCGGCGTTCGCCAATCACCGTCTTCTTGTCGGCCCCGCTCCAGAAAGCGTCGTCGTAGAGTCGCAGGCGGACGTAGTCGGTGAATGTCAGGCGCCCAGGGCCAAGCGCCAGGGCTGCGAACTCCCCCAGGAGGCGGGTGGGGGGTGCTCCACTCTGCTCAGCCATGCGGGCCAGTGAAGCCATCATCGGCGGTTCGGACCGACTGGGCCCGCGTGACGCGCGCTGGCGGGTCAGCCCAGGGGCCGGACCGGAGATTTCGTTCGCCATCAGCGTCATACGAACCGCCTTTCGAACCGCAAAAGCGGCCCTTAGGCGATTCTCTCACGCCAATCTCTAACCAATCGGTTAAGCGGGAAAACTAGTTCGAGGGCCGCTACTTGGCAGACAGGCCAGCGGCCCGCTTCGCAAGAGGCGAAGCGGGCCCAAGGTCAAAATCAGTCGGCGGCGTTGTAGTCACCCTGGCGCCAATGAAGGGAGCCAGCGATCCGATCGAGCTTGGCCTGAATGTCCGTCTGGTCTTCGGCTGACAGCGAGCCACCGTTATCCCGCATCTCGTCGGCATTCTCGCGACGGAGGAGATCCAGTTTGTGGATGGCGGCGTGGCCGTCATCGCGGTCGATCTTGCCATCGTCGATAGCGTGATCGATGCGGTGATCGAGCCAGTCAATTCTGCCGCCAACGTCCATGGGAGCGCGCTCCCAAATATCGCGGTGTTCGTAGGCGACATCGGCTCCATACCCGCTGGCGCTGGCCGCAGTGGAAATCCAGCGGCCGTTAGCGTCGTAATAGCCATAGGCCCTGCCGGGCCGCCAGCGTCCGTTGCTGTCGTAATAGCCAGGCTGTGCGTCGGCGATCCACCGGTGAGCCTGATCGTAGTGACCGCTCGCGCGGCCTGCAATCCACCGGCCGTACGTATCGTAGTGGCCGATGACCGCGCCACGGACCCAGCGGCCGTTGCGGTCATAGTAGCCGCTCACCGAGCCGGCGACCCAATGGCCATTGGCGTCATAGTAGCCGCTGGCGGCCACGGGAACCCAGCGTCCATAGTGATCGTAATAGCCGCTGGCGTTCGTGTCGCCGACACTCGCGATCCAGCGGCCGTTGGCGTCATAATAACCGTTCGGGGTGCCCGCCACCCAGCGCCCGTCGCGGTCGTAATAGCCGGTCGCATTCGAAGCGGCGGTGGCCTCCGCATGCCAGACGCCGTTGCTGTCGTAATAGCCGTAGGCGCGGCAGTCGGTCGAAGCGCTGCCTATGGCGTTGCCTGCGACCGCGCCCCCGACGCCACCGATGATCGCTCCTCCGGTGCGGTCATCATGACCTGCGATGGCGCTGCCCAGCAGGGCGCCAAGGCCGGCGCCGACCACGGTGCCGGCGACCCGGTTGTTATGTCGTTGCTGGCTGCAGTCCTGGGCCATGGCCAGGGACGGCAGAAGGGCCGCAGCGGCAAAGCCGGCGACCAGGATGTGCTTTCGCATGAGACGTGTAGCTCCTTGGGTTGATCGAACGAATTTCTCCCGATCCCAGCAAGGGAAACGCGCCAGCGGCGCATTGGATGCGCGTGGAAGACTGGATGAGCCCTACCTTGGAGGTCCGAGGCTTCTCTTTTCTGGCGCATGTTCACTCTAGTCGTGAAGCGGCAGCGTCTCATTCGGGACCAAGACACGGGCGACGTGTTCTTCCGAAAATGGGCAGTCAGCCAAACCGTGTTGGGGCGCTATCGATCCTTGGCGGCCCGTCGCTTGGGCGAGAAACAGGCCGGTGTAAACCCCGGCGATCGCCCCGAGGTCGAAATCCCCAGCCCGCGCCGTGCCGCCGAGCGCCAATCGGCGGGCCAGCATCTGGTTGCCCAACACGGTGTCGAGCCCGTGGGTCAGGGCCGCGGCGTCGTTGGCGGGGACAATCCAGCCGCTCTGCCCGTGGACCACTTGCTCGCGCGGACCGAAGTCGCAATCAGTGACCAGGGTCGGGACGCCGCAGGCGAGCGCTTCGGCGACGACATTGCCGAAACCCTCCCAACGCGAAGGCATGACAAATAGGCGCGCTTTGGAAAACCAGGCCCATGGATTGACCTGGAAGCCGGCAAACTTCACCCGGTCGCCGACGCCCAGATTCTTGGCGCGTTCGCGCAAGACGCTTTCCAAGGGACCCTGACCGAGAATGACCAGATCCATCTCGCGCGCCGCGGTGCTGGCGGCGAACGCATCGATCAGTAGATCCTGACCCTTCTGGTGCGTCAGGCGCCCGGCGGTAACCATGAAGGGCCGTTTGGGCGCCACGGCCAGGGGTTCGGCCGCCAAAAGCGCGATTCCGCCAATGTCGATAGGGTTGTGGATCACCCGCACGCGGCCGGGCGTAAGAGCAAGCTGACGTTCCAGCACCCGGGCCATATCGGTTGACACTCCGACCAGGCCATCGGCCGAGGGATAGACTATCCGCATGCCCGCCCTGACCGTGGCGCGACCGACGGCATTGGTCCGCAAGTTGGCGATCTCGGCCACCGAGTTGCAATCGTCGCGGCAAATCCAGCGCGGCCGGCCCCGCCAGATCAGGCGGAGAGCGAGATAGGTAAGCATGTTGACGCCCATCCCGAAACTCATCAGCACCTGGGGACGCACTTGGCGGATCATGCGCGCGATGTCGCCAGGCGTGCCCAAGCCGCCGACCAGACCCCGTCTGACCAAAGGTGGCGCGGTGACGCGGCGGGGATCGACCTCGCCAAGCAATTGGCCGGTTCGAGCGAGCAGCCCAAGCCGCATATCGACCGCCGACGGGTCGCAGCGGTTGACGAGATTCACCGCCACCCGCTCGGCTCCGCCGCCGCTCAAGGATCCCAGAACCAACATCACCCGAGGCGGCGCGCCAGCTAGCATGGGCGAGCGAGGGCGGGGTGTAGGCCAAGGACGCGAGCCGGAACGGGCGCCCCCGCTGCGAGCAGTTCTTCCAAAAGCCTCGCCAGGCCGTCTGGATAGACAGGATCCTGGCAAGCCTTGAGTTCCGCCAATGTCCACCAGCGCATGTCATCGATAAATTCCCGCTCGACGGCCTGCCAACCCAGCCGCGAGATCTCCCCGCCGCGGCAACGGGCAAGAAGGTAGTGATCCTTGAACAACAGCGGGCCCTCTCGATCGCTGAGCACGATCTCGCCGTACCAGACCTGCTGCCCGAGCGTGGCGTCAGTGAAGCCGGTCTCCTCGACGATCTCCCTGGCCGCAGCCTCGCCGACGCTCTCGCCGGGCTCGATGCCCCCACCGATGGTGAACCACGCGCCGGGCGCCAGGGGCGTACTCGGCAACCTCCCTTTCATCAGCAGGATTCGCCCGGCTGGATCGAACAGCAGTACGCGGGCCGTGCGGCGCTCACGCATGGCCGGTTCCGGGTTCAGGCTGCCTGCAGCTGCTGTTTGACCTTCTCGGCCAGGGTCTTGATGTCGATCGGCTTGGCAAGGAACGACACGCCGCTCTCGCCCTCGAGCAGCTCTGAAAACTCAGCCTCGGCATAGCCGGAGATGAACATCACCGGCGCGTTTCCGAGGAACGCCCTGGCGCGTTTGAGCAAGGTCGGCCCGTCGATACCCGGCATGATCACGTCCGATATCATCAGGTCGATGGCCCCCGCGTGCTTTTCAGCCAGGGCCAGGGCCTCTTCGCCGTCGGCCGCTTCGATCACCTCGTAGCCGCGCGCGCGCAACAGACGCGCCGCTATGCCGCGAACCGCATCCTCGTCCTCAACGAACAGGATACGTCCGGCGCCGGACAGGTCGCGCGGGGCCTGGGGTCGCCGGAGCGAAGGCCGGTGGGTTTCCACCGCCAGGGGAGGGATGTGCACGGGCAGGAAAATGCGAAAGCTGGCGCCCTCTCCCGGCGTAGAAACGACCGAGATCCAGCCGTCGGACTGCTTTACGATTCCGTAGACGGTCGCCAAGCCAAGGCCCGTACCCTCCCCTACCGCCTTGGTGGTGAAGAATGGCTCGAAGACATTGGCCAGCACTTCGGCTGACATACCAGGACCATCGTCCGCGACCTCGATCAGCGCCAGATCGCCCTTGGCTTGGCCGAGGAACCCAAGCGCAACCGCTTGCGCCTCCGTCACCCGCGCGGTGCGAAGGCGCACGGCGCCGCCACCGGCTGCGTGCACGGCATCGCGCGCGTTGACCACCAGATTCATCACCGCCGTCTCGAGTTGCGCCTTGTCGGCCCGCACCAGCGGCAGGTCGCGGCCGTAGTCGGTGACCAGGCGCACGTCCTCGCGCAGCAGGCGGCGCAACAACACCTCGAAGTTGCTGATCAGTTCGCCAAGATCGAGGGTCTCGCGCTGTACCGTCGCCTTGCGCGAAAAGGTCAGCAGCTGGCGGACCAGGTCGGCGGCGCGCACGCCGGTCTGACGGATTTCCGACAGGCCCTCGTACGACGGATCACCGAGAGGATGGCGCAGCAGCAGTTCGTCGAGGCGAAGCTGGATCGCGGTCAGAAGGTTGTTGAAATCGTGCGCGACGCCGCCGGCGAGCTGGCCGATGGCCTCCATCTTGTTGCGCTGGGCCAGCTGCAGCTGCATCTTTTTCTGACCGGTGACGTCCAGAAGATAGGCGACCCAGCGCGCCTCCCCCGCCGACGTGATGTAGATTTGCACAGTTCGCGCAGGATCGGCGGCGAGCGAGACTTCGAAAGGACCGGGCCGCCCCTCGGCGTGGAGGGCGGAGGCTTCCGCCAGGGCCTGCGGCGCCATCAGGGCTCCCAGGTTCGCGCCCCTGATCGCGCCATCGCCGGCAATTGTCGCCAGCGCTGAATTCACCGCGACGATGGGCGCGGAAAACGGGTCGCGCCCGTCGATCAGGGCGGCCCCGAAGGGCGATGCTGCGGTGAAGGGGTCCAGGCCGCCCTGGGGCGGCGTCGACCGCTCCGCCCTGGGCTCGGGCGCGAGCGCGGGAGGCGCCGGCGCAGCAACCGGCGCGGTCTCGACAAGACGCAGAAGAAAACGCTCTGGCCCAAAAGCGCTGACCGCGACGCTTTTCTCGCCGTTTGGGAGCCGCAGACGTCCGACACTCGCCGCGCCACGCCGGGCCTGCGTCAGCGCTGCAAACAGGCCATCGCCGGTGCGGGGCAGCCGGGCAGCCGCGCCGACGGTTTGGCTCCAGGCCGCGTTGGCGGCTTCGATCGACCCGTCCGCGAGGCAGACGGCCGACGGCTCGCCAAGCGCGCCAAGCCATGTGGTGAGGCCCGCTTCCGCGGCCGGGGCCAGCTCCCGGGCGCCGCCCCGGAACGCGATGAGGCCGATGAAGGCAACGCCGGCAAGCCCCGCCAGCAGCAGCAAGCCGGCGAGGTTCGCGGGACCGGCGCGAAACGCTGGAGCGGCCGCGAGGCACACGGCGATCAAGAAGAACACCGCAGCGGCCGTGGTCAACGGATCGAGGAACCGCCGGGGATCGCCTCGCTTCGTCTGCGCCATGCCTGCGCTCCCTGCCGATGACCGGCGAATCAACGGTCGATGATAACCGCTAAGTCACTGCTCGCGCGCGCCATGGCGGATCACCGCCGTGGCCAGGGCGCTGGCGGCCTGGGCGGGGGAGCGTTTGGCGTTGTCGCGGTCGACACTGTAGTTGGCGGCGCGCATGGCGGTCACGGGGATCGCGCCGATCAGGGGCTTCAGCGCAGCGATCAGGCGCCGGTCCGCCGCGCGGCGGGGCGAGATCAGGATCACTGCGTCGTAGGGGGGAATGGCCCGGCGCGGATCGGCGAGCACTACCAGGTGATCGGCGGCAATTCTGCCGTCGCTGGAGAAGGCTGAGATCACGTCGGCCTCGCCGTCCTCCAGGGCGCGGTACATGAACGTCGGTTGGTATGAGGTCTCCTTGCGGAACTTGAGCCCGTAGGCGTCCCGGATCGCCGCCCATTCGGGGCGCGACAGAAACTCAAGGTCGGAGCCCAGAACAAGGTCGCCGGCGTGCGCAGCCAGATCGCTGATCGAACCGATACCCAGGGCTTTGGCCCGGTCGGCGCGCATGGCCAATGCATAGGCGTTCTCGAAACCCAGGGGGCCCAGGACGACAACGCCGTCGCGCGCCTTCAGCAGGCTGGTCAACTGCGCCAGCACGCCGGCGCGGCCAGGGTTGTCCTTGCGGCCCAGCACATTGGTCCACAGAGTGCCTGAATAGTCGACATAGACGTCGATCTCGTTGGCGGCGAGGGCCTGGTAGGCCGTGGCGGAGCCCAGATCTTCCTTGCGCGCGACCTTTGCGCCGGTCGCCTCCAGCCGGCGGGCGATCAGCTCAGCGAGAATGTACTGCTCGGAAAAGTTCTTGGCCCCGACGACGTAGGTCGAGTGGCCCGGCGTCGCGGCCAGCGGCGTCAGTGCGATGCCGGTGCCCACGATCAGGCCCACCGCGCCAACCCAGATCCGCCAACGCTGGCGCCGGAGCAGGCCCGACTCGATCAATCCCAGCAATTGGTCGGTGGAGAGCGCCAGCACCGCGGCCGCCGCGCAACCGAAGAGCACGTAGATCCAGTTTTCAGTCTGAAGGCCCGAAAAGATATAATTGCCGAGCGAGGTCTGGCCCACCGGCGTCGCCAGGGTCGCCGCGCCGATGGTCCACACCGCCGCTGTCCGAACGCCGGCCATGATGAATGGCGCGGCCAGCGGCAGTTCGACCCGGACGAGGCGCTGGCCGTCCGTCATGCCCATGCCCCTGGCAGCCTCGACCGCGGCCGGATCGACGCCCATGATGCCGGCGACCCCGTTCCTCAGGATCGGCAGCATCGAATAGAGCGTCAGCGCGATCAGCGACGGCGCAAAACCCAGCGCCGCGAAACCGTGCCCGAACCAGGCTTTGCTCAACGAGGAAATGGCCAGGAGCAGCGGGTAGAAAAGGGCCAGAAGGGCGAGGCTCGGGATCGTCTGGATCAGGCTGGCGATGAGCAGCGAGGGCCAGCGCACCGCGGCGCTGCGGCTGGCCAGCACAGCCAGCGGCAGGCTGATGGCGAAGCCCAAAAGAAGCGCGCAGAGGCTGAGCAGCACGTGCTGGGAGAGGTAATTGGGGAGCAGCGCCCAGGCGGCGGCTATGCGGTCACCCATCGGCGGCGGCCAGGGCGCTCACCCGTTCAGCCTGCCGACGGGGCGTCTCCATCAGCGCCCGCACGGCGGCGTGGGGATGGTCGGCCAGGAGGTCGCGCGGCGGGCCGTCGGCGATGATCCGTCCCTGGTCGAGGACGATGATGCGATCGGCGAGCAGCAAAGCCTCCATCACGTCATGGGTGACCATGACCGTGGTCAGCTCCAGCTGCTCATGCAACGCCCGGTATTCGCGGCCGAGGCCATCGCGGGTGACGGGATCCAGGGCCCCGAACGGCTCGTCCATCAGCATGATCGACGGGCCGGCGGCCAAGGCCCGCGCGACCCCGACCCGCTGCCTCTGGCCTCCGGACAGTTCGGCTGGCAGGCGCGCGCCGATTTCGGGAGGTAGCCCGATCAGGGTCAGCAGCTCAGCGGTTCGCGCCGCAATCCTGGCCTCATCCCAGGCCGCGAGCCTGGGGCCGACGGCAATGTTCTCGGCGACGCTCATGTGGGGAAAGAGCCCGACCTCCTGAAACACGTACCCTATCCGCCGGCGCAGGAGATGCGGCGGCTCAGCCCCGATCGGACGCCCCTCAATGCGCACTTCGCCGGAGTCCGGCAGATTGAGGGCGTTGATCAGCTTCAGCGTGGTCGTCTTGCCGCACCCGGAACCGCCCAACAGCGCGACAAACTCGCCCTTGGCGATCGAAAGGCTGAGCGGCCCGACGGCGCGATGGGCGCCGTACGACTTGGAAACCCCGACCAATTCGATGAGGGAGGCTGCGTCGGTCACCGACACGGTCTCGTC
>JAYTRF010000334.1:0-2883 GCA_043746375.1 Caulobacteraceae bacterium
GCGAACGGCAGTCATTTGCTTCCCAATCGGATCATTTACATATCTGAACTCTACCGCTGTTTGGTCGCTGGCGCCATCAAAAATGAGGGGATTCATGAGGCTGGACTGGGCTCCGCTTGAGAGCGAATACTCGCCGCTTAAGTTCTTGACCTCCGCGCCCGTCGAGCCGCTGCAGATAGCGCGGGATAGTCTTGAGCCAGCGCTCATGGACTTGGTTGAGAGCACACTCGCGCGACTAACGAGTAGGTCGCTTGCGCATTCCGACCTCGCGGACAATTGGTCACGGGTCCGCGAAAGCCTGGAGAGCCCCGGACAGTTGGCCTATTGTATGTCAGCGGGCCGGCTGGGTCTTGACCCTTACGACCCTGACTCGCCGGATATCGGAATGTTTGCCGACGATCTCTCGGAGGACCTGTTTAACGATCTGAGCGACGCCACCGATATTTCAAACTTGCAGGACGCGAGCCGTTGGACTCGCGACGCTCAGGCCGCTCTCGACGGGTGTCCAACTCTCGATGTCGACGCCTTCGGCGCGGCGCCCAAGGATGACCTGCGGATGCCGGCCGGCGAACTCGGATACCGATCGGCTGTCACGCTTCGCAAGAGGCTTGGCTTGGACATCAACAGGCCAGTTGAGGCGGTGGATGAATTTGTGGGAGCTGGCGTGTCCAAACTCGCGGTGCTTTCGGAGATTGGCCCCACGTCTCTCATGGGGCTGGTGCATCGTACGAACGGCGTCGCGCACCTCGGCACCGTGGCCCGCTCCGCGCGGCAACGCCGATTCCGCGCTTGCGCCGCTGCCTTTATCGCTTGGTGCTCGGACCCAGGCGACGTACGGGCTGGCACGTATGCCTTCACCCGACGGCAGCAGGCTAGCCGGGCTTTCGCCGCGGAGATGGTCGCGCCGCGCCAGTACCTAGCCGAGCGTGCCAAGGATCGCGGTTTCACCGAAGAGGATATCGAAGACGAGGCGGGCTTACTCATAGCGCCACACGACACAGTGTTGTGGCAAGCTTGGCGAGGCGGCGTTTCTCTTTTAGGTGTTGATCTCCCTCGAAATCCAAGACTTGGCCTTCTTGATTAGGCAACCGAACAAGGCCTCGGCCACGTCGGAAGCTGCCAGGAGCGCACCACCCCATTAACTCTGAGCCGCGTTACCGATCGCGGGCACACGAAGATACGTGACCTCGAACGATAGACCTCGTCGCGGCCCGTGATCTCCACCAGTTCCATCAGGTTGCGCGCCTGGTGGTACATCCGGATATAGGGGTCGGTGACCACGATGCGCGCCGCGCCCTCCAGCCACGCCCAGAACAGCGAATCGAAGCAGGCCCCTTTCTGATTCTCGGCGAACACTCGTTGTCCCGGTTGTGGCGCCGAGGCCTTGGCGGCCGCCGGCGGCGGTGCGGCCCTGAGATCGAGTGACGATTGCTCGTCGGGCGCGCCGTGGGCATCGGCCTCGGTCTTGCGCCGTTGGTTATAGAACTCCGGATACTCGCACTCTTCCAAGGTCGCCACCGCGACGCGGGCGCCGCCGGTGGGGGCGAACGAGAAATCCGTCTCGGGATAGGTGCTGTCGATCCGCCGCAGCTGGTCCTTGACGCGCTTGCGGCCTTCGATCGCCAGGGTCAGCATCTCCGCGGTTTCGTCCTGGGTGGCGCCGCCGGCTGGAAACAAGAGCTTCATCAGCCCGGAGAAGGTCTTGTTCACGCCGTCCTGGTCGCGGGTCGAGATTTCCGACGACAGTGTGAAGTGATCCCTGTATCGGCCGGAGAAATCCTCGTTGCGCATGTGTCGCAGGATTTCGGCCAGCTAGTCGACGACGAATCCGTACCCTGACGAGTACATTTCCGTTCTGATCGTTTCGATCTCCCAGCCAGGCAGATAGGCATGGATCCGATCGATGAATGCCGAGTCGTAATACTTTTCAGGAAGTTCATCGAACAGGTCGGAGTGTTTTAACATATAGGGCACGGTGTGCTGGGTGTTGCCGACGAACACCATCGAGGCCTCGGCGCCCAGCGTTTCGACGCCACGCGAGAAGCTCTTGTTGGCCATGTAGTTCTTCATGATGTCGACCAAGGCCTAGTGCTGATCCGTCGCTGCCTTCCGTCGGCTATTGACGCGAAAGATTGCAGTGTGATATATTTGGCGTCAGTTCTTTCTCATCGTTGGATCGTCGGGGCTGCGCGCGGCGGCGCCGATTTTGCAATGCCCCTTCGCGGCCGAAGCGCGGTGGGGGTTGATCCGCGGCGTGCTTGTCTGAATCTAGGGGGCCGCTGCATCCCAAGTGTCCCTCGGTCGTTCACGGAGAGACAATGACGAAGAATAAACGTTGGAATATCAGTAGGTTGTGGGGCATCGGACCTATCGCCCACCGCATTTGGGCCCTGAACACCTGCCAGGCGCCTGCCAACAACCTGCCTGGAACCTGCCAAATGCCACCCGGCGCCTGCCCGAACCCTTCCCACCGCCTGCGGCCGAGACGTCAGGATCCTGCCGCAAGAACCCAGACTCCTGCCGCGGACCTGCCAAAACCTGCCCGGCGCAACCGGCGCCGTCGCCCCATCCCCGTTGCGGCCGGCGACCGTATCTACGGTGATCAACGGTCGCCGCCCGGTCCGAAGGGCCGTGGCGTCCGGCCGCCGGAACGCCTACCTATCGGTCCATGATCGACGATCTCTATTCCGCCAATGTCCTGCGCCTGGCGGCGAACATGCCGCGCGCCGGGCGCCTACCTCACCCGGACGGCTCGGCCGAGAAGGTGGCCAGGCTGTGCGGCAGCCGGATCGTCGCCGACGTCGTGCTGGAGGACGGCAAGGTCGCCGACTTCGCCCAGGAGGTGAAGGCCTGCGCCCTCGGCCAGGCGGCGGCGGCGGTGCT
>JAYTRF010000335.1:0-1689 GCA_043746375.1 Caulobacteraceae bacterium
TATTCCGGCATGGGTCGACCTTCGATCCCGCCGGAGCGGCTGTTGCGGGCGATGCTGCTGCAAGCGTTCTATTCGATCCGCTCGGAGCGTCAGCTGATGGAGCGCCTGGAGTTCGACCTGCTGTTCCGCTGGTTCGTGGGCCTGGGCGTGGACGACCCAGCTTGGGACCATTCGACGTTTTCGAAGAATCGGGACCGGCTGCTGGAAGGAGAGATCGCGGCGAAGTTCCTGAACGCGGTACTGGCTCAGCCGCGGGTGAAGCGGCTGCTGTCGACCGATCACTTCAGCGTCGACGGCACGCTGATCCAGGCCTGGGCGTCGATGAAGAGCTTCAAGCCGAAGACGCCGCCGACCGGCGGGGAGCCCGCTCCGTCCTTTGGCGGGCGTAACGCGGAGGTCGACTTCAAGGGCGAGAAGCGGTCCAACGAGACCCACCAGAGCGCCACCGACCCGGAGGCCAGACTGTATCGCAAGGGTCGCGGCATGGAGGCCAGGCTCTGCTTCCTCGGCCATACCCTGATGGAGAACCGCTCGGGCCTGCTGGTGGACGCCTGCCTGACCGGCGCCGACGGCCATGCCGAGCGCATCGCGGCCCTGTCGATGGTCGAGCCGCGCGCCGATCGGGCGCGGGCCATCTCCGTGGGGGCGGACAAGGCCTATGACACCGAGGACTTCGTCAACGAACTGCGCGCGATGAACGCGCGCGCCCATGTCGCCCAGAACACCAACGGCCGCCGCTCGGCGATCGATAAGCGGACCACCCGCCACGCCGGCTACGGTATGAGCCAGAGGATCCGCAAGCGCATTGAGGAGGGCTTCGGCTGGATCAAGACCGTGGCCGGCCAGCGCCAGACCCGCTTCCGGGGCCGCAAGCGCGTTGGGTGGGCCTTCACCTTTGCGGCTGCGGCCTACAACTTGATCCGCCTGCCCAAGCTCCTGGCGGTGGCGGCGTGAGCTTTCAGGGTAAATGGCGGATTGTCGAGTTGCCGGGCTACGAAGCCGATTACCGGGACTTGTGCGGACCCGCCTACATCCTCTTCGAACCCACCGGCGGCGAGTTCGCCTTCGGTTGCGTTACCGGGTCCTTCGCTGGCGGCGGCGGCCACGACGCCATCGAGTTCGACTGGGAAGGCAATGACGAAATGGACGAGGTCCGCAGTGGCGGATGGGTCGAACTTCAGCCCGACAACTCGCTCGCAGGCGAAATCAATTTCCACAATGGCGACGATATTGGGTTCATCGCGCGTCGGTGGCCGACTTCTTCAACAGCCTGCTAGAGCGCTTCGCGCGAGAATGGAAGCCGCGCCTTCCCAAACTTGGAGCCACTGAAATGAAGCTGGTCTCGTTGATAGCAACCGCCGGCGTCTGGGTTAGCGCCGGCGCCTGCGGCGCCGCCTGGGGTCAGATCCCGCCGCAGCCGGCCCCCGCGGCGCCGGCCATCGCCTCTCCCCGCGACGTTCCCTACCCCGGCGTGGTGCGCCTGGCGGTGGACGCCACGGATCTGGCGCGGGGCATCTTCAGCGTTCACGAGATTTTGCCGGTGACAGGACCAGGACCCTTCACCTTGCTTTATGCCAAGTGGTTGCCGGGAAATCATTCGCCGACCGGGCCGATCGACAAGCTAGCGGGCCTGATTATCACCGCCAATGGCCGACCCCTGAGTTGGCGTCGCGATCCCCTGGACGTTTT
>JAYTRF010000336.1:0-18910 GCA_043746375.1 Caulobacteraceae bacterium
TGTGTTGTTGTCGCGCACGGCGAAGTGAAGGCTAACCACATCGCCCTCGGCGCGGGCCCTCACGCTGATTTCGATGACCCCCGCGCGCACATGGGCCAGAGCGTGGCCGATCAGAGCGTCGACCACCTGCGCTACGCGCCCGCCGTCGAGCCGAACGGCGCAGGCGTGGTCGCCATCATAGGCGACGATCAGACAGACGCCGGCGGCTACCGCCCGCTCGCGCCAACGTGTTTCAATTTCGTCGAGCAACTCGATGACCAACCGCGGTTCCGGGCACAGGACCAATTGCCCAAGTTCCGCACGCTGGAGTTGGGCTGCGGTTTCCAGGAGCGTGGCGACACCGCTGCCCGCTGCCCTGATCGCCCGCAGATCGTCGGCCGCCTCCGGCGGCAGGCGAAGGCGTTCGAGGCGGTCGGCAGCCGCCACGATGGTTTCGAACGGACCGCGAAATTCCTCGCAAATGCTCGCAATCAGCGCGGCGGCCCGTTCTCGCTGGTGGGTAGTGAGGCCCAAGGTGTCCATCGACCTTCGCGGATGTCTAAACCTTGATCACCATGCGCCGACGGTTTTTTAGAAGAGGTTAAGCTACGCCATCAGCGCCCGGTCGGGATGTCCTTGAAGGCCACGTTCTTGTCGAGGCGCACGTCCTGAGGCAGGCCCAGAACACGTTCAGCGATGATATTGCGCAGGATTTCGTCCGTGCCGCCGGCGATCCGCAGGCCGGGGGCGGCCATCAGCGCCGACTGGAACGCGCCGGCCAGTGGGGCGCTCGCCGGGTCGGTGATGATTCCGAACTGATCTTCCAGTTCAAGGGCGGTGTTGGCCATGTCCTGCATCAGCGCCGCGCCGACAACCTTGCCGATCGAGCTTTCCGGTCCCGGCGTCTGGCCCCGCGAGAGCGCGGTTAGGGTGCGATAGCGTGTGTACTTTATCCCTTCTGCCTGGATGAACCAGTCGGCGATCTTTTCCCGAAGGCCGTTATCCTTGGCCGCAAGGCCGGTAAGCGTCGAAATCTCGCGCGCGAGCTTGAGCACCTGCCGATGGCTGGCTCCCCCGCCCCCGCCGATAGCCAGGCGTTCGTTCATCAACGTGACGAGGCTCGTCCCCCAGCCCGCGCCAACTTCGCCGACACGCTGGGAATCGCTGATCCGAAGGTCCGTGAAGTAGACCTCGTTGAAGTTCGACGCGCCCGACATCTGATGGATCGGCCGCACCTCCACGCCAGGCGCGTGCATGTCGATCCAGAACATGGTCAGGCCCTTGTGCTTTGGCACATCGGGGTCCGTGCGGGCCAAGAGCAGGCCGAAGTCCGAATAGTGGGCGCCGCTGGTCCAGACCTTCTGGCCGTTGATCACCCAATGATCGCCATCCCTCACGGCCCGAGTGCGCGCTGCCGCGACGTCAGAGCCCCCCGAAGGTTCGCTGAAAAGTTGGCACCAGATCTCATCGCCGCGCACGGCGGGGCGCACAAAGCGTTCCTTGTCGGCCTGATTGCCCACCGCCATCACGGTTGGTACGCACATGCCAAGGCCAATGGTGAACGGGTTGGCGGGCGCGTCGAAGCCGCTTTCCTCCTGGCCGAAGATCACCGCCTGCCACTGAGCCCCGCCCCCGCCGCCCCATTCCTTGGGCCAGGTAATGCATGCATAGCCTGCCTCGGCCTTCTTGCGCTGCCACGCGCGCGATGCGTCCATGCTGGACGGATCGTCCAGATCGCTTTGGGAGCGGCCGCCCGCGCGCCTTGGCGCGTTGGCCTCGAGCCAAGCGCGGGCGGTAGTGCGATAGGCCGCTTCTTCGGCAGTATCGTTGAAATCCATGGCGGGTTTCCTTGGCGGTTCGGTTAAGCGACGTTGCGGCGTTCGAGGCTGCTGACCAGACGCTCTTTCCAGGCCTTTGCGCCGCCGGCGACGAGGCCTAGCTGCTGGGCGCGTCGATAGTACAGGTGGCAATCGACGTCCCAAGTGTAGCCCATGCCGCCATGGGTCTGCAGATTTTCCTTTGCTGCGTACCAGAAGGCGTCGCAGGCCGCGACCCGCGCGGCGGCGGCGGCTACGGGCAGCTCCGCTGTGCCAGCATTGAGCGCCCAGGCGCCGTAATAGGCGTTGGAGCGGGCGAGTTCGTTCTTCACATACATGTCGGCCAGTTTGTGCTTGATGGCTTGGTAGCTGCCAATCGGGCGGCCAAAGGCGTAGCGCTCGAGGGCGTAGGCCTTGGCCATGTCGAGGGCTTTGTCGGCCCCGCCGACCTGTTCGAACGCCAGAAGCACGGCGGCGCGGTTGAGAAGCGTCTCTGCGAGGTTCATCCCATCGCCCGCTTCGCCCAAAGGCTCGGCCGCGGCCCCGGAGAACGTCAACCTGGCCGCGCTCCGCGTCGGATCGAGGGTCTGCAAGGTTTCGCGCTCCACGCCGGCCGCCGCCAACTCAACGAGGTAAAGGCCGCTGGAGCCGCCCGACTTGGCCAGCACGACTGCCAGATCAGCGATGTCGCCGTCGGTGACCGGCAGCTTGACGCCGGTCAAACGGCCGCCTTCGACCCTGGCCTGAACGGACGCCTCGGTCAGAACTCCCGGCCTCTCGACGGTGGCGAAGCAGCCAATGAGTTCACCGGTGGCGATCTTGGGCAACCAGCGCGTTTTCTGAGCGTCTGAGCCTGCCAGCATCAGCGCCTCCGCGACGAAATAGACCGTCGAGGCGAACGGGACGGGGGCCAGCGAGCGGCCCAGTTCCTCCGCTATGGCGCAAAGTTCGATGCGGCCCAATCCAAGACCCCCATACGCCTCGTCGATCGCGGCCCCAAGCCACCCCTGGGCGGCGATGGCCTTCCAGAGGTCCTGGTCATACGAGCGGGCAGGGTCATCGAGAACGCCGCGGACCACAGCGGGCGTGCAGCGCGCTTCCAGGAACTTGCGCGCCTCGGTCTTGAGGAACTTCTGGTCGTCGGAGAAATCGAAATTCATGGGGGCCTCAGGAAAAGCGGGTCTGCCGGAGCGAACGGAGGATAGCCCTCTTTCGCGTCTGGGAAAGATTGACCGCGCGTCAAGGTTTTCAGGTTTCTATAGGGCTGGGCCGATTTGGCCGGATTTTCTCGTCGACAAGGAAAGACCATGGCCAAGGCGATTTTCCAGCGCCACCAGAAGGTCTGGGTGGAAAGCGTCGATGTATGGGCGGTCGTCGAAAAGATCATGCCGATCTGGGCCAAGGGGTTCGATGAGCCGGTGCGGATCACCTACGACGTCGGCCTTGGGCGTCCGTTTCTCGGCCACGAGCTGAAGGGCGAGGAGAACGTCGCCGAGGCGATGGCCGAAGGCGACACCTGGCGGCTCTTGCGTGCGCGCAACAAATGGCAGACCTCCGAGGACTGCGCGCACCACCCTTTTCCTGGCACGTTTCCCGTTGTGGTGACCGACATCGGCGACTGGGGTGGGTGGCGGGTGCCGGGGGCGGAATACGATCGTGACCCCCGCACAATCGAAGCCCAGGCGCGGCTGATCGTTTCGGCCCCGGCCCTGCGCTCGCTGATGCGCGACCTGTTGAAGGTGGTCGCCGAGGCGCCCGATGATGCGCCGCCTGCCTTGCGTGATCTGGCCAGGCGAGCGGTGAAGATCGAAAACTACCTTGAGGAAATCCCGAGCGCCGCCGCCGCCAGGGCAACGGCCGCGCACGCAGCCGAGTAGCCTGACAATCCCGCCGCTGGGCCTCCCCATCACCGGCGTGGAGGTGGTAGAGGGTCGGCCATGCGCACCGACACTTCCCAGCCCATCGCCCTGGCCGACTATCGGCCGCCCGCTTTCCTGATCGACGAAGTCCGCCTGGACTTTGATCTGCAGCCCGCCGCAACGCGGGTGAAGGCAAGGCTGGTCATCCGCCGCAATGGCGAGCGTGGGGAGGCGCTGAAGCTTAACGGGGAGCGCCTGAAGGCGATTTCGGTGACCATCGATGGCCGGCGGTTACCCGCGGCCGATTACCAGGTCGACGCCGAATGGCTGACCATCCCAGGTGTGCCAGATCGTTTCGAGTTGGAAACGGAAGTCGAGATCGACCCGCAGGGCAACACGGCCCTGGACGGACTCTACATGTCGGCCGGGCGGTTCTGCACCCAATGCGAGGCGGAGGGGTTCCGCAAGATCACCTGGTTCGCCGACCGCCCCGATGTGTTGGCGCGGTTCACGGTTCGCATCGAAGCCGATCGAAGCTTCCAGCGCCTGCTCTCCAACGGCAATTTGCTTGAAGCGGGGGAAACGGCGGGCGGACGCCACTTTGCAATCTGGAACGACCCCTTCCCCAAGCCCTGTTATCTGTTCGCTCTGGTCGCGGGCGAACTGGACGTCCTGGAAGACTCGTTCGTCACCGAAAGCGGGCGCCTCGTCGCCCTGCGCATCTATGTCGATCCGGGCATGGCCCCTCGCGCCGCCTACGCCATGGATTGTCTGAAGCGCGCCATGCGTTGGGACGAGGAGGCCTTCGGCCGGGAATACGATCTCGATCTGTTCATGATTGTCGCGGTGCGCGACTTCAACTTTGGGGCGATGGAGAACAAGGGTCTCAATATCTTCAACTCCTCACTGCTTCTGGCAGACCCTCAGACGGCGACCGACCAGGACTACGAGCGCATCGAAAGCGTGGTGGCGCACGAATATTTCCACAACTGGACCGGCGACCGGATCACCTGCCGCGACTGGTTTCAGCTGTGCCTCAAGGAAGGCCTGACAGTGTTCCGCGACCAGAGTTTCTCGGCCGATCAGCGCGGCTCGGCGGTGCAGCGAATCAAGGACGTCAAGATGTTGCGCGCCAGGCAGTTCTCGGAGGACGCCGGACCGCTTTCTCATCCGGTGCGCCCGTCGAGCTATGTGAAGATCGATAACTTCTACACCGCGACAATCTATGAAAAGGGCGCCGAAGTCATCCGGATGCTGAAGACCCTGAGCGGCGATGCGCCCTTCCGGGCGGGCATGGATCTCTATTTCGAGCGCTGGGATGGCCATGCGACGACCATGGAGGCATTCATCGCGTGCTTCGCCGAGGTCTCGGGCCGCGACCTGACGGCCTTCTTCGGCTGGTATGAACAGGCCGGCACGCCGCGGGTGGCGCTGGAAAGTCGTTACGACCCCGACGCCAAGGCGCTGGATCTTGTCCTCAGGCAGGTAACCGATCCGACGCCAGGTCAGGCTGAGAAACGCGCCTTGCCGATCCCTGTCGCGCTCGGCCTGCTCGATGAAGATGGCCGCACCATGCGCGACACGCAGGTGATCGTCTTCGACACCCCGGAGCATCGGCTTCGGCTTGAGGGGGTGGCTTCAGCCCCCGTGGTTTCCCCCCTGCGAGGATTTTCCGCTCCGGTGAACCTCACCAGCGACGCGCCCGCCAAGGACGCCTACGTACTGTTGGCCGCCGATGACGACCTCTTCAACCGATGGGAGGCCGGCCAGACCTTGGCCCGCAACCTGATCCTGGGGCGCGTGGCCGGACGGATCGACGAGGTTGGCGAAGAACGTTTCGCCGAGGCCATGGGACGGGCTTTGGCTGATCAATCGGCGGATCCCGCCCTCAAGGCGCTGCTCATCGGCTTGCCTGGCGAATCGGACTTGGCGGTGGTCGCCGAGCGCGCCGACCCGGCCGCCATTCACGAGGCGCGGCAGGCGCTTCGCCTTCGCATGGCCGTGCATTTGGGCCCGGATCTGCGCCGCCTTCACGGCGGCCTGCAGGAGCCGGGCGCCTTTTCGCCGGACGCAGCATCGGCTGGGCGCAGGGCGCTGCGCAACGCCGCCATCGAACTGCTTGCGGCCGACCCGCATCCGCTCAATGTCGAGCGCGCTGGCGGTCACTTCCTGGCCGCCGGCAACATGACCGACGCCATAGGCGGCCTGACCGCCCTGATGCTGATCGGCGGCGACGCTTTCGAAAAAGCCCTGGCCGGCTTTTACGAGCATTGGAAAGACGATCCGCTGGTCATTGACAAATGGTTCGCCCTGCAGGCTCGGGACCCTTCCAAAGAGGCGCTAGATCGCGTGAAGGCGCTGACGCGCCATGCCGCATTCGAGCCACGCAACCCCAACCGCCTGCGTGCCCTGGTGCATACCTTCGCGGCCCAGAACCCGAACCGCTTTCATGACCCGAGCGGCGCGGCCTACGTTTTTCTGGCCGACCAGATTCTCGCCGCCGATGCGTTCAATCCCGGGGCGGCGTCGCGGCTGGTTGAGCCCCTGGGGAGCTGGTCCCGGTACGAACCCGGCCGCGCCGCCTTGATGCGCGCGCAACTCGAGCGGATCGTCGAGACCGAAGGGCTTTCCAAGAATGTCCTCGAACTGGCGGCCAAGGCGATCGCCTGAGCGCGATGTCGTTGCCAAACGGTGGGTGACGCACCGGGTTCCGGCGCGTAGATTCCACCCTGGCGCCGACTCGAAATCGGGTCGGAAAGGGAGCAACTCAGCGCTTGGCCAGCGGCGGCCCTCGTTTTGGCAGGACGGCGCGGGTGGCCGACCGCCAGGCGCCAGACGGCGTCATGCCGATCAGGGTCGCGATTCTGGCGGCGCTGTTGCTGCTGGCTGTCTATGTCGCGTTCGCCGTGCATCGCCTTCAGATGACAGGCGGCGGCCTTGGCTCCCGGGCCAGCGAATTGCGCGACGACCTGGTCTCCCTGTTGGTGCCCCTGGCCATAGCCTGTGCGCTCAGCCTGCTCCTGATAATTCAGGATCGCGCGGCCCGCAGCGCCAAACGCGCCTTCGCCGACAGCCAGGAGCGCTTTCGATTGGCGGTCGAGGCGGCGCGGTGTGGAATTTGGGAATGGGACGTCGCCGCCGACGAATTCCTCATGTCGGATGTCACCGGGGTGATGCTCGGTTGGGGCGGGGGCGGAGTTGCGCCTAGCGCCGCGGTCATCGCACGCGTAGCGCCCGAGGATCGTTCCAGGGTGAAGGCGGCCCTGACCAGCGCCGCCCAGTGGGGGGCCTTCGACGTGAACTTCCGCGCCGTGACCGACGGCGGCGCCCCGGCCGTGTGGGTCGATGCTCGGGGCCAGGGATTTGGCCCGCGTAGCGACGGAGGCTTTTCGCGAATCACCGGCGTGGCCCTCGATGTTTCCGACGAACGCCTGGCCCAGACGCGCGCGCAGGCGGCTGAACGGCGACTGCGGGATGCCATCGAAAGCGTGCCAGAGGCCTTCGCCCTCTGGGACAGGGCCGGACGACTGGTCCTTTGCAATCGAAACTTTCGGGAGTTCTACGCCCTCGACCCCGCGATCCTTCGGCCCGGGACGCCCCGTGAGCGGCTCGAGCCGCTCATGCGTTTGGCCATCCGCCGCGAAGAAGCGGCGGCGGAGGGCGAAACCGGCGCGATGGAAGCCCAGTTGAACGACGGGCGGTGGATTCACATCGCCGAGCGCCACACATCCGACGGCGGACGGGTGCTCACCGCCGCCGACATCTCCGCCGCCAGGGCCCAGCAGGAAACCAGGAGACTGAACGAGGAGAAGTTGCGCGCCGCAGTGGTCAAGCTGGAACGCAGCCAAGCTGAATCGGCAGAACTGGCTGAAAAGTACGGTCTCGAAAAGATGCGAGCCGAGACGGCCAACAGGGCGAAAAGCGAGTTCCTGGCCAATATGAGCCACGAACTGAGAACGCCGCTTAATGCCATCAACGGCTTTTCCGAGATCATGCTGGCCGAGATGTACGGGCCGTTGGGCGACCGCCGTTACCGCGATTACGCCAGCGACATCCTGACCTCCGGCGGCCATCTGCTGGCGCTGATCAACGACATACTCGACATGTCGAAGATTGAAGCCGGCAAGATGAACCTGCGCTTTGAGCCGGTGTGCGTCGATGAATTGGTCGAAGACGCCGTCCGGCTGGTGCGACACCGCGCCGAGGCGGCGGGGCTTGCGCTCCTCATCGAGTTGCCGGCTCTGCCCGAGATCGACGGTGATTACCGGGCCATCAAGCAGGTGCTCCTGAACCTGTTATCCAACGCCATCAAGTTCACCCCGAGCGGCGGTTCAGTCACCGTCCGCGCGCAGCTGGGCGCC
Source organism: Caulobacteraceae bacterium (assembly GCA_043746375.1). Lineage (GTDB taxonomy): Bacteria > Pseudomonadota > Alphaproteobacteria > Caulobacterales > Caulobacteraceae > Acaudatibacter. The sequence continues at coordinate 8,017 of JAYTRF010000336.1, forward strand.
GACGCTCAGGGCCCTAGGGTGCGGCTGTCGGTCGTCGACACCGGTATCGGCATCGCCCCCGAGGACATGCCCCGAATTGCACGGCCGTTCGAACAGGTTGAAAACCAGCACGCCATGACGCGCCAAGGCACCGGCCTTGGTCTGGCTCTCAGCAAGTCGCTGATTGAACTTCACGGCGGCGCCTTGACCTTGGAAAGCTTGCCTGGCCAAGGCACGATAGCGAGTTTCATGCTGCCCGTGCGCCAGGTGATGCTGACCTCCGGCGGCTCGGTGGCTGCTTAAGCGGGCCAGCGGTCAACCGCCTGCAGTCGGCCGACACAGATTGGTCAGTTCCGTTTTGTCGTCCTGTTTGCCTGAATTGGCGGGGCAGGGGACGGCCCATGAGTCGAGACGGGCCGGACCGCCCGACTCATAACCAGGCCAAAGCCGGCCCTCTGGGCGGGCGGGATGGCGGCGGCGAAGGCGATGACGGCGTCTTCCAGCTGGCCGCGGGACCGCGCGTCCATCAGCCGAGCTTGGCGCAGGCTCGCGGCGGCGGACGTTGGATTGAAGTCGGCGGACGCCAAGCTCTCCCAGGCGGCGCGTCGCAGGCTGCGAGCCCGGAGCACAGCAGCGCGCACGCTTCGCGCCTCACCGCGAAGCAGCCCGAAAAAAGCTTTGCGATAGGCCGGCGAAAAAGTCATCGCCGCGCGGCGAAGCGGGGCTGCTGGCCGGTCATGGGCCGTCCGCCCGCCAAGCGCGAGCATCCCAGCGCCCGCGCCGATCAAAAAGACATTGAGCGCCAGAGAGGCGATCAGGGCGGCGATGCGCCAGCGCGAGCTCATTAGCCGTCCGCCAAGTCTGGAGCGTCCCCCAGCAGGGCCGAAGCCTGGGCGATGGGATCGGCGCTGGCGGGCTGCGGCCGGGGCGCAACCGACACCGGCGCGATGACCAGGCCGGCAGCGATCCCTGCCGCGGCCGCGCCAGCCAAGCCGGCGGCCACGCCAAGCCCGATCAGCCATCGCCAAAGCGGAGATGGCGCCGGTCTGATCGTCGCGTTGCGGATTATCGCTCCGAGCAGCGTGGGACTGGGCGCCTCGATGGACGCCGCGCTCAAAATCGCATCGAATGTTCGCGCCGTTTCGAGCAACCGAGCGGTTTCCCCGGGGCGGGCAGCCATCGTGGCCATCGCCCCTGCGCGTTCACCGATGGGCCAGCGGACGACGTCGCCACCAAAGGCGTTGGCCAGGGCCTCAAAGCGCTCCAAGGACACCTCAGCGTTCATCGGCAAGATCCGCCAAAGCCAGGCGCAGCGCGCGGCGACCGCGGCCGAGCAAACTCTCCAGGGCTTCCACGCTCACCCCCATCAGGGCGGCGGCTTCGATATTGCCCAGCTCCTGATGATGACAGAGCACAATCGCTTCTCTCTGCCGCGGCGCCAGCGCCTGGAGAGCCGCTTCCACGCGCCGGCCAACATCCCTGGCGTGAAGATTGCGATCGGGGGCGGGCCCGGGGTCTTCCAGCTCCGGCGGTTCGACCAGGCGCGAGCCGCGCCGACGGCGAATAGCATCGTAACAAAGGTTGAGCGTCACTTTGTAGAGCCAGGTGTCGAACCGCGCCTCGCCGGGCCGCCAGTGCCGCGCGTGGCGCCAAGCCCTGACGAAGGTCTCCTGCGCGACGTCTTCGGCTTCGCCAAGGTCGCCCAGCATTCGCCTGGCCAAGGCGAAAATACGCGGAAGTTTGGCCGTCACCAGGGCGCGAATCGCCCCGGCGTCGCCCTGACCCGCCCGGCGGACCAGTTCGTCGTCCGCATCCTCGCCTTGTCGGGTCAAGCCGCACCTCGCCCACCTCGCGCTTTCGTCTGCATGGTTTGTCGGGCCGTTGAACGCAACGTTTGGTGCGATCCGTCGTTTCTACGCCGCGACAATGTCGTCGAACGCCAAGCGCGCCGCCTTGCGCATCCTGGTAAGCTTGGTCTTGAGGCTCCGAAAATCGCGTACGCCCCCGGCCCTGGCCAGGAGGCTGCGCAAGGCCCGCGGCTCGTGGGACGGATCCGCCCCGCCGTCGAGCGCGATGTTGAGCAGCTGCGAGAGGTCCTGCTGAAGGCGCCATGCATCGGCGAGACAGTCCAGCGCACGCTGCGGTCCACGCCGCGCCGAGGACAGTGCGGCCAGCGCATCACCGGTGTTCTGGCGCAGCGGACCCCCTTCGCTGGCGGCGACGATCTGCAGGTGCTGGGCGGCGAATTCGATGTCGACGAGCCCCCCGGGTGAGAGCTTCATGTCCCAAAATCCGCTGTGGGGACGTTCCTGCGCCATCAGCGCGCGCATTTCACGCACGGCCTTGGCGGTCCGGTTTCTGTCCCGAGGCCGGCGCAGGGCGCGCTCAACAGTGCGCGCAGCCAGGGCGCCGAAGGCCGGCGAACTCGCCCACACCACGCGGGCGCGCGTCAACGCCAGCAGCTCCCACGCTTCCGCCTCACTGGCATAGTAGCTTTCGAGCGCGGCGAGGCTCACCGCGACGGGGCCCTTGGCCCCGGACGGGCGAAGTCGCAGATCGACCTCATACAGGCCCCCTTCGGCGGTCGGTGCGGAGAGCGCCGATATCAGACGCTGGGTGAAGCGGGCGTAGAAGGTGTCGGCGCTCCAGCCCTTGATCGCGGAGGCGGAGGAGGTCGACACCGGGCGATAGACGGTCATCAGGTCCAGGTCCGACGTCACGGTCATTTCCCGCGAACCGCATTTGCCAAGGGCGACGACCGCGACATCGCCGGCGAAAGCTCCGGCTGCAGCTTCGACAGTGATCAGGCTGACCCGCGCCAGACCCTTAATGAGGTCCTCGGCGAGATCGGCCAGGGCCCCGCCGACCGCCCGCGCATCGGCCGCGCCGGCCAAGAGCTGCACGCCAATCTGAAAGACCCGCTCGCGGTGCGCCCGCCTTGCCAGGTTCATCGCCCCTTCGAGATCGTCTTCACCGGCGAGGGTTTCGCCGGGGCCGTCGACCGAATCGAGCGGCGCGAAGAAAGCCGGATCCAGCAGGGCGTCGAGGGCGGCGGGACGCCGGGCGAGCGTGCGGGCAAACTGTGGCGCGTGAGCCATGATCCGCACCACCAGTTCCAACAGCCGGGGCTTGGCCAGGAACATCGACTGCACCTGAACGCCCAGCGTGAGGCCGCCAAAGAATTCGGCGAACCGCTGGAATGCCTCGTCCGGCGCCCCAGTGGCGCTGGCGGCTTCGAGCACGCGGGGCGCCAGGCGGGTGAACAGTTCCCGCCCGCGCGCGGAGCGCGTGGCTCCGAGGTGGCCGTGGTGCCATCCGCGGATGGCCCGCGATACCGCGAGTGGATCGCTGAACCCCATTGATCGCAGAGTGGTCAGGGTTTCGGGATCGTCGTCGACCCCGGTGAATACCAGGCTCCCGAAGGCCGACGACAACGCTTCTTCGCCAGCGAAAAGTTCCCCGTAACGACGGTTCACGCGCCTGAGAGTCTTGTCGACCATGGCGTCGAACCGGGCCAGGCGCCCAAATCCGGCCAGCACGGCGATGCGCCTTCGCTCGGGATCCGAAATTGGCAGCCTGTGGGTCTGTTCATCCTCGATCATTTGGATGCGGTGCTCGAGCCCCCGCAGCGTCGTATAGGCCCCCGCCAGGTCCGCCGCGACGTCATCTGCGACATGGCCGGCTGCCCGCAGGGCGGCAAGGGCGTCCAGGGTGCGCGGCGAGCGAAGGTCACGCTGGCGTCCGCCCAAGATCAGCTGCTGGGTCTGGACGAAGAATTCGATTTCACGGATGCCTCCCGCGCCCAGCTTGAGGTCCGCACCTTTGACCGACAGGCGCTCGTCGACCTTGTGGACGTGGATTTGACGCTTGATGGCGTGGATGTCGGCGATGGCCGCGAAATCGAGGTTGCGCCTCCAGATGAACGGCGCAAGTTCATCGAGGAAGAGGCGGGCTTGAGGCAGGTCGCCCGCGGCTGGCCGTGCCTTGATGAACGCCGCGCGCTCCCAGTTCTGGCCGACGCTCTCGTAGTAGTTGAAGGCTTCGGCCAGCGGCACGGCCAGGGCGGTTGAGGCGGGATCGGGCCTGAGGCGCAGATCCACCCGAAACACATAACCGTCCGCGGTGCGGGTCTGCAGAATGTCGATTATGCGTTCGGCGATGCTGATCGCCAGCCCAGAGCTCTCGATCCCAGGAGCGGCTGGCAGGACCGCGCCGTCATAGAAAACGATGATGTCGATATCGCTGGAATAGTTGAGTTCGAACGCGCCCTGCTTGCCCATCGCTAGGCAGAAGAGCCCAGGCGCCGGTCCCCCATCGGCGAAGGGCGGCTGGACCATTCGACCCCCGCTGACCGCTTCGCGCGCGGCGATGGCAAGGGCGGCGGAAAGCGCCGCGTCCGCGAATCGGGTGAGACTCAAGGTCACTGTGTCCAGGTTCCATACCCCGCCAAGATCGGCCAGGGCGGTGAGCAGGTGGACATCGCCCTTCAACTGCCGAAGGCGACCCTCGCCGCCAGGCTCCGCGGCGCAAGCCTTGGTCGCCTTGAGGATGTCGCTGAGACCTGAGGCGGGATCGTTAGTCAGCACCCGCGCCAGTCGCGCCGGGGCGCGACGACTTAGGCCAGCAAGATAGGGCGAGGCGGCGAACACCGGCGCCAGCGCGGGCCAGGCGGTTTTCAACGCCTGCGACCAGCCTTCGTCCAGGGATGGGCCCTGCAACGCGTCGAGAACGCGACGCGCGGCCCCGGCGTCGAGAATCGGCCCGCAGGGGGCGATGATTTGATAGAGGGCGTGGGGCCTCATTGGGCGGCCATCACCAGCGCCACGCGCAGGCCCGGACCACTGCCATCCAGCGTGCCTGGACCCTCGTCGATCTCGAGGCGGCCGCGATGCGCCCCTGCCACGGCTGCCACCAGAGACAGGCCAAGGCCGGCGCCAGGCTGAGTTCGGCTGCTCTCCAAACGCACAAACCGCTGAACGATGCGCTCTCGCTCCGCTGGCGGAACTCCGGGGCCGGTATCTGTAACCGACATCTCGATATCGCCGGCGGAACGCCGGCGCACCCGGAGCATGACCGCGCCGCCGGCGGGGGTGTATTTGACCGCGTTGTCGAGGATGTTCGCGAACGCCTGGGCGATGAACTCCCGATTGCCCTTGAGCGTCAGGAAGGGGGTTATCTCGACTTTGAAATCGAGTGATTTCTCCTCACACACGGGTTCGTAGAGTTCGGCAACGCCGGCCGCCAGAACCCCGGGATCGAACAGGACCTGATCGGGCGCATCTCGGACGGCTTCGAGCCGCGCAATGGCAAGCACGGCTGAGAAGGTTCGCAGCACCCCATCGGTATCATCAAGGGTCTGGTGCAGGGCCGCACGTGGGTCGCCGCGACCGGCGTCCGCTTCGATCATCGCCGCCTCGAGGCGGGTTCGCAGGCGTGTCAGGGGCGAACGCAAGTCGTGAGCGATCGCGTCCCCTGCGTGCCTCAGGCCGCCGATTGATCGCTCGAGACGCTCGAGCATCTCATTCAATCCGGCCGCAAGTTCATCGTATTCGTCCCCCGAGCCCTTGATCGGTGCGCGCGCGCTGAGGTTGCCCCTGCGGACCGTGTCGATAACCTCGCTCAGGCTGGCAATGTTGCGACTGACTCCTCGGCTGACCAGCACTCCGCCCGCCATGCCAAGCACGATGACCATGGCCCCCGCCCCCCAGAGCGCGCGCAGTATTCTCACGACATAGGATTCGGCTTCCCCGACGTCGGCGGCTACGAACAGCAACTCACCTGTGCTCATGCGCCGTTCCAGGCCGCGGGCCGGTCGCGTCGTTACCCCGCCGTCTCGACCGATCACGGTAAGTCGAAAACTGACCCAGTCCGAGTCGCCATCGAAGCGCCTGATCGGGGACGCGGCCAGCGAGCCGCGAAGCGGCCGTCCGTCCGGGTTCATCAACAGATAGAGAAAGGCCCCGCCGCCGGACGAGCGCTCCGCCACCGCCCGTCTGAGCGCCATCGCCCCCGATGCCCGGTCCAGGGCCGCGAGAGAAGTCATTTCGCGGCTGACCGAAGCGTCGGCGCGCCGCGATACCTCGCCGGCCGTCGCCAGGTAGATGTACGCCAGGAACGCGCTCGCCGCAGCGGCGAAAACCGCCAGGAACAGCAGCGTCAACCGGAACGGAGTGGTTCGCAAAAGGCGCGGCAGGCGCATGTCTGGCGTCCCGCCCTCAGGCCTCCAGGCGGTAGCCTGAGCCGCGGACGGTCTGCAGCATGGGCCTGTCGAAACCCTTGTCGATCTTGGAACGAAGGCGCGAGATGTGGACGTCGATTACATTGGTCTGGGGATCAAAGTGGTACTCCCAGACCTTTTCAAGCAACATAGTGCGTGTCACCGACTGACCGGCGTTGCGCATCAGGTATTCGAGCAGCTGGAACTCGCGGGGCTGCAGGTCGATCTCCCGGCCGGCTCTATGGACCTCGCGACCGATCAGATTCATTTCCAGGTCGCCAACGCGCAGCACGGTCTGCACTGAACCCGTTTCCCGGCGGCGGGCCAGAGCTTCGACTCGGGCGATCAGTTCGGCGAACGCGTAGGGTTTAACCAGATAGTCGTCGCCGCCCGCGTTCAGTCCGGTGACGCGGTCGGCGACTTCGCCGAGCGCGGAGAGAAACAGCACCGGCGTCTGGTCGCCCTGGCGGCGCAGCATTTCGACCATGGCGACGCCATGCAGACGCGGCATCATCCGGTCGACGATCATCACGTCGAAGCGCTCGGCCATAGCGGCGACCACCCCTGCCTCGCCATCGGCGGCCGTCCGGGTCTCGTGCCCGGCCTCGTTCAGCCCCAGGGCCATGGCGCTGGCGGCTTCGATGTCGTCCTCGACGATCAGAACCCGCATGCACCCTACCCCCAGACCATCGCGGGCCGCCGCAAGCCGGCGCGAAGCTTTGCGCCAGACTTGACCGTCAGCCGGCGAGCTTTATCGGCACGAAAAGCGCCGTCCCGCCACGGCTGATCTCAAGCGGGATGCTCGTTCGGCCCGTTTTGCGCCACTCGCCGACGGCCGCGTAGATGTCGCTCGTGCTGACCACCTGCCGGTCGCCGGCCCTGACGATGACATCGCCCCTGCGGAGACCTTTTTCGCCGGCATCAGATGAGTCTTTGACTCCGTCGACGAGGACCCCCCGCACGCCGTCGCCAATGCTGAACTGGCGCCGGGAAGCGGGGTCGATCGGGGCCAGCGACATGCCGAGGATCTGCGATTGCGGGGCGGCGTGCGGAGAGCCAGGAGCGCCCCCATCGCCTTCGTCTCCACCGGTCCCGCCATTCAGAGCCAGTTGATCCTCCTCCGGGCGCGTGCCGGAACGGACATCGACGGTGCGCTCCTTGCCGTCGCGGAACACGTCGAGGTGCAGGACTTCTCCGGCGCTGGCCTTGGCGACCTCACGCGTCATCGCCGAGGAGCTGTCCACAGGATGGCCATTGACCGCCACTACCACATCCCCGGGCATGACCCCGGCCCGTTCGGCGGGGCCGCCGGCCACCAGATTAGCGACCACGGCTCCCTTGCGACCGGATAGGCCCCACGAGTCGGCCATCTCATCGCTGAGGTTCTGAATAGTGGCGCCCAGGTAGCCCCGGGTGATCTTTCCGTTGCTGATAAGTTGCTTGGTGATCGACTCGGCAATGTTGGCGGGGATGTCGAAGCCGATGCCCACCGAGCCGCCTGAAGGGGAGAATATCGCCGTGTTGACACCGATGACCCGGCCGTAGACGTCGAAGGTCGGGCCGCCGGAATTCCCGCGGTTGATTGGCGCATCGATCTGAATGTAGTCGACGAAGGTCTCGCCGATGTTGCGGTTATAGGCTGAGACGATGCCGGCGGTGGCCGTATTGCCTAGGCTGAACGGATTGCCAACCGCCAGCACCCAGTCGCCCACGCGCGGGCGGGCGGCGTTCTCGAAGTCGACATAGGGATAGTTGTCGCCTTCTACCTTCAGCACCGCCAGATCGGTGCCGGCGTCGCGCCCTACGACCGTCGCCTTGAGCTCCTTGCCATCCTTGAGCACCACCTTGATGTCTTCGGCCTTGTCGACAACGTGATTGTTGGTGACGATGTACCCATTGGCGGAAATGAAGAAACCCGAGCCGGATGACTCCTGCGTGCGAGTTGCGGGCTGATCGTCGCCTTCCGAGCCCGGCGCTTGTCCCTTTGGCACGATGTTGAAGGGAAAATTTTCAAACCCCGGAATTGTGTGAAGCGCGGACACGTCGACCTTGGATGTCACGTTGATGGAGACCACGGCCGGCGAGACCCGTTCGAAGATGTCCGCGAAAGATTGCGGGGCGCCGGGCGCCGGACCAAATCCAGGGGGGGTGGACACGTGGATCAGGTGACCCTGCGACGCGTCGAAGGCGGGGCGCATGCCGACCCCGGCCATCGCGGCCACGGCGATACCGGCCCCCGCGAGGGCGCCAACAACAACCTGAGATTTACTGACGGCCATGTGTCTGTTCCCTAAGTCCCGGTGAAGAGGAGCGGCCGGGTCTCCGCCTATCTAGTGTCGGATGACCCTAAGCGCGAGGGCTCGCAAGCAATCATTGGACCATTGGAAAGGCCATCTTGCAGCGCCTTTCTGGCCGCAAGATGTCAAACCCCACCGTTCTTGCCGAGCGTGGCGATCAAGGCCTCCTCTTCAGGTGAAAGCGGCGGCGTCGGCGGTTGCCGACGGCGACGACGGATCAGCACGCCAGCGCCGATCCCGAAGACCGCGAAAGGCGCACCCCAAAGCAAGGCATTGGACACCGAAAGACGCGGCCGTAGGAGCACGAACTCGCCATAGCGGGCGACGAGGAAGGCGCGAACCCGCGCGTCCGTCGCCCCCGCGGCCACCTTCTGACGCACAACACTGCGAAGATCGGCCGCCAGTGGCGCGTCGGAGTCGTCGATGGACTCGCCTTGGCAGACCAGGCAGCGAGTCTCGCGGAAAATGGAACGCGCCCGCGCCTCGCTGGCCGGATTGGTCAGGCGGTCGGCTGGATCGGCAGCGCCGCCCAGGCACAGGGCCGCGCCAATTGCCGCCGCCATGCGCCGTTTCACTGCGCCGCCGCCAATACTGAAGCCGGCGCCCGCGATCGGCCGGAGGCCAGCCGGAGCCGCCGGTCCGATAGCGACAGGCCGCCGCCCAGGGCCATCAGCAGGGGCCCAAGAAAGATCAGCCGCACCCACGGGTTCCAATAGGCGCGGATCAGCCATGCCGAGCCCTCGCCGCCCGCCATAGCGCGACGCTCGCCCAGGACTATGTAGATGTCGTCCAGCGGCTTAAGGCACAGCGCCACCCGCGACGTCGTCTGGCCGCCAGTATCGTAGGTACGCCGTTCCGGTCGGCCCTCGCAAACCAGCCGGCCGCCTGAACCGGTGACCCGCACGTCGCCCCGTTCAGCGTCGAAGTTAGGGCCAGGGACCTGAACGACATCCTGCAGGGAAAGGTGATAGGCGCCCAGATCCATCCCGCCTCCTGGGGCGAGTACCTGCGCGCCCTCGATTCGCCAGCTGGTCTCGAACGCCGCGCCCATCAGGAAGACTCCGAGACCCACGTGCGCCAGGGTCATCCCCCAGGCGCCACGGGGGAGCGAAAGGGTGCGTCGAAGCACCTCGCCTGGGGCGGCGTGAAAGAGGCGAATCCGTCCGATCGCCTCGTCGACGGCGCCCGCGATCAGCCACACCCCGACAGCGACTTCCCCGGCCGCTAGCGCCTTGCGGGGGGCGGCGAAGGCGAAGACCAGCAGGCCCGCCCCCGCCGCAGCCATGGCGGCAAACGACAGGCGCTGGATTACCCCTGGGCCGTCGGCCCGCTTCCACGCCAGCAGCGGTCCGGCCGGCATCACCAGGAAGGCTACCGCCATCAAGGGCCCGACCACGAGGTTGAAGTAGGGCGCGCCGACTCCGCCCTGGCGGCCGAACGCTTCGAGCACCAGCGGCCACAGTGTTCCGGCCAGCACCGCCGTGGTCACCGCCGCCAGCACGATGTTGTTGATCACAAGGGCGCTCTCGCGGCTGATCGGCGCGAACACCGCCGCGTCGCGAAGTCGCGGCGCCCGCCATGCGAAGAGGCAAAATCCGCTGCCGGCGGCCAGCCCGAGTATGCCCAGAAGCAGGATACCGCGCTTGGGGTCGATGGCGAAGGAATGAACCGAGGTCAGCACGCCGGAGCGGACTAGAAACGCCCCGAGCATCGAAAGGGTGAAGGCGCAGATGGCAAGAAAAGCGGTCCACGAGGCCAAGGCGCCACGCTTTTCGGTGACGACTGCGGAGTGCAGGAGGGCGGTTCCGATCAACCACGGCATCAGGCTGGCGTTCTCGACCGGGTCCCAGAACCACCAGCCGCCCCAGCCCAATTCGTAATAGGCCCAGTACGAGCCCATGGCGATGCCAAGGGTCAGAAAGCACCAGGAGAGCAGCGTCCACGGTCGAACCCAGCGGGCCCACGCAGCGTCGATACGGCCCGAAATCAAAGCTGCGATAGCAAAGGAGAAGCAGATCGAGAAGCCGACATAGCCGGTGTAAAGCAGCGGTGGGTGGATGGCCAGGCCGATATCCTGCAGCACCGGATTGAGGTCTTGGCCCTCGAGCGGGGCCGGGTTGAGGCGGGCAAAAGGGTTCGAGGTGAAGAGAGTAAAGCCGGTGAAGGCTGAGACCAGCAGCGACTGCATGGCGAGCACCAGCGTCAGCAGGTCGCCCGGCAATTGGCGCCCAAACACGGCGACCGCCGCCCCGAAGGCCACAAGGATCGAAATCCACAGCACCATCGAGCCTTCATGGCTGCCCCAGACGCTGGTCACCTTGTAGATCAGCGGCTGCAGCGAGTGCGAATGCTCGTAGGCGAGGAGCAGCGAAAAGTCAGAGGTGACGAAGGCGTGGATCAG
>JAYTRF010000337.1:0-3127 GCA_043746375.1 Caulobacteraceae bacterium
CGCGTCGCCCATACCTGGGGCGCGACGTATTTGATCAGCACGGGCGCCGGCTCCAGCTTGGCCAGCCGACGCGCCACGCGCAGGGTAAAGCCCCACGAATCGATCAACACGGCCGCGTCTGGCCGATCTCGCGCAGCCATGACGGCGGCCCTTCCGGCCACCCGAAGCACTCTGGGATAGGCGGCGAGCGCGTCGAATACCCCCAGTATCGAAAGGCCGGTGATGTCGACATCGCCGCCGACCCCTTCGGCGGCCATTAGCGCTCCGCCGACGCCGATGAACCGCACGCCTTCGTTACCCAGGCGTTGGCGCAAGCGGCGCGCCAGAGCGGCGCCCAAGGCATCCCCTGATGCCTCTCCGGCGACCAGCATGATGCGGACGGGTTTCAAGGTAGGTCCCTCAAGCCGACCACGAAAAGGCCAAGCTCATCGGCCAGCGCAGCCACCGCCGTTCGGTCGATCACCAGGAGGCGGCCCGCTTCGCCGACGATACCGGCAAGGCCGGCGGCCGCGGCGGCGCGCACCGTCTCTGGACCGATGGTCGGCAGATCGACCCGCAGATCCTGCTGCGGCTTGCAAGCCTTCGCCAGCACGCCCCGGCGGGAGGTCGCCTGGCCACGGATGGCCTGGGGCAGCGACGCGACCCTGCGGAGCATTTCGGCTGTGCCTTCCTGTGCCTCGACGGCGAGGATCAAGCCGTCACAGCAGACGACGGCCTGTCCGATGTCCAGGCGGCCGATGTCTTCGGCCGCTTTCAGGGCGCGGCGTGCGTCATCGATCTGGTGAGGCGCGGCGTCCAGCAACCCAAGGGAGCCACGCGGCAGGCATAACTCAGCCATGACTTGGTGGGCGCCTTCGACGGCGAAACCTTCGGCTTCGAATTGCCCAAGCAGAAAGCTAAGCAAGCCGCTGTCGCCCAGCCTCGCGGCCTTGATAACCCCCGGGAGGGCCGCCATGCCGCGGGCATCGAGCTTGAGATCGCTAAAATCGGGTCGGGCGACGGTCCCTGCCAGACAGACCGCTCTGCAGCCCGATGCGTGCAGGGCAGCGATCGCCTTGCCGAGTTCGCCAAGGCCCGCTTGCGTCCCGGGAAACTCGGCCAGGCCCTGGCCCGCGTGACCCCGCAATCGCACTACGAAGAGCGGCCGGCCGGCCGAGCGGCAATGCCGAGCCAGGTCGATCGGCAATTCGCCGCCCCCGGCGATCAGCCCCAGCTTTTGCACGGCGGGCGTCAGATCTCCCGCTGCGGCGTTGTCAAAGGGCGACTGGCGTCCGAGCGGATGAACTCGACGATCTCCATCACTTCCGACGAGGCCTGATAGGCCAGGGCGGTGTCGTCGAGTCGCTCCTGGAATGTCCCCTCTTCGGCGAACAGCATGCGATAGGCCGCGCGCAAAGTGTTGATCGCCTCGCGCGAAAAGCCCCGGCGCTTGAGCCCGACCAGGTTGAGTCCTTCCAGGTGCGCGTGGTTGCCCCATACATTGCCAAACGGAATGACGTCGTGGTTGACCCCGGCCATGCCGCCCACGAATGCGTGACGACCGATCCGGGTATTTTGGTGCGCGGCCGCCAGGCCGCCGACGATGACGTGATCGCCAAGCACCACATGGCCGCCGAGGGTGGCGTTGTTGGCCATCACCACTTGGTCGCCCACGACGCAATCGTGGCCGATGTGGACGCCGACCATGAAAAAACCGTCGGAGCCGACGGTGGTCACACCTCGCCCCATGGCCGTGCCGCAGTGCATGGTCACCTGTTCGCGAATGATGTTCCTTGCGCCAACGGTCAGGCGGGTGGGCTCGCCCTTGTGGCCGGCATGCTGGGGCGGCGCGCCCAGGCTCGCGAAGGGATAGATCACCGAGCCCTCGCCGATCTCAGTCTGGCCGTCGATGACGACGTGCGAGCGAAGCTCAACGTCCGCGCCCAGGCTGACCCCGGGTCCGACGATCGTGTAGGGGCCGATTGCAACGCCGGCCGCGATCCTTGCTTTTGGATCCACCTGCGCGGTGGGATGGATCAGGCTCATTCGCGCGTGTCGACGAGCATGGCCGCAAATTCGGCTTCAGCAGCGAGCTTGTCGCCGACCAGGCCCCGGCCGCGGAATTTCACCACATCGCCCCTGGCCCGCACGACGTCGACCTCCATTCGCAGAACATCCCCCGGCCGCACGGGGTGGCGAAAACGGCAATTGTCGACCGACATGAACAGGATGATTTTTCCTTCGGGATCGACATCCCAGGATTTAGACATCAGCAACCCCCCCGTCTGGGCCAGCGCCTCGATGATCAAAACCCCCGGCATGACAGGGTTGCCGGGAAAGTGGCCGATAAAGAACGGCTCGTTCACGGTCACGCACTTGATGCCGACCAGCGACTGGCTTGGACGATAGTCCTGCGCTCGATCGACCATCAGAAACGGCGGCCGATGCGGAATGCGCCGCATGATCTCCTGCACGTCGATTGCACCATCTGCCGCGACTACGGCGGCGGTTTTGGCGGTCATGGTTGGCCCTCCCCTCTCTTCGGGCGATCGGCCAAGCGGGCCAGAAGCGCGGTTTCGCGCATCCACCGGCGGATTGGTCGCGCCGGCATCCCGCCCCAGGTTTCTCCAGCGGGAACATCTCGCATGGTTCCCGAGGCCGCCGCGAGTCTGGCCCCTGCGCCGATGGCGATGTGGTCGGCAATGCCGACGCGTCCGCCAAGCTGTACGCCATCGCCGATCGTCACGCTGCCAGAAACCCCAGTATGTGCGGCCAGCACGCAGTTTCGGCCGACGATCACGTTGTGGGCGATCTGCACCAAATTATCGATCTTGGTGTTCTCGCCGATGACGGTGTCTTCCCACGCGCCACGGTCGATGCAGGCGCCCGCGCCAACGGTCACGCCATCCTGAATGATCACTCTGCCCAGTTGCGGAACGTCGATCACGCCCCTCGGACCGACAGTGGCCCCGAACCCCGGTTCGCCGATCAGCGCACCGGCGCAGATGCGCACCCGGTCGCCGATCAGGGCGAAGGCGATGCTGGCGTTGGCGCCGACATCTCCATCCCGGCCAATGGCCACCCCAGGGCCGATGACCACGCCAGGCGACAACCGCGTCCCCCGGCCAATCGTTGCACCTGCGCCGAT
>JAYTRF010000338.1:0-3624 GCA_043746375.1 Caulobacteraceae bacterium
ATCTCGACAAAGACGCGCGCAGCGGGGGGCGCGCCGGCCTGGGCGGCGATATCGCGCGCGCGGATTAGAAAGTCGCGTTGGTCGGCGTCCTCGATCACCGGGTTGGCGGCCAGCGCCATTAAAACCGGGATCGACGGCGGGCCGCCGCCTGCGGCCGCCTCCCGCCGGGCCAGCTCTGCCCGTTCGGGCTCAACCGCCGAGGCGGCAGGCGACGGCGCGGTGAACGGCGGGACGCCTTCGCTGACCAGCCATGCATCGAAATCGGGTCGCAGAAGGTCGCTAACGGCAGGATGTTCGCCGACGGTCGAGCAGCGCAGTTCTACGCGATTGAGCTGACGAAAAAACGGCGGCACCACCTTGATGTCTTCGGGTCGCCACGACCAGCCCTCGACGGCCCGCGCAAAGGCGACCGCCGCTGGTCCGGTGCGCGAGACATAAATCGGATCGGCATAAGAAACCGCGCCATCGTCTCCGATGCCAAATTCGACGATGGCGACATCGTCGGGCCTCAAGTCGGCGGGCCCCCCGCACGGCGGCAAGTCCATCGACGCGGCAATGCCGAATGGCCCTTTTTTGAAACGTCCGGAGCCTGAATAGACCAGGTACTTGCGGGCCCCCTCCTGGTCTTTATTGAGCAGTGCGGCAATCGCCAGGTCCGAGCGGGTGACGACATCCGACACGCTGACCCGCTTGGTCAATCCCCCCTGGTCACGCAGGGCCCGGATCAGTTCCTGGTACGCTTTTGCAGCGTGGCCGTGATTGAGCAACACGCGTGCGTGGATGGTATGCAGTTCCGCCAGCGTCTCCTTGGGCGTGTGTGGGGTGGCTGCGGCCAGCGCCAGCGCCTCGTCGGCGTAAGTCTGAGCCTGGGCGTCCGGATCGAACATCGTGGCGCGGGCGAGCCAAAGCAGCCTGTTCAAGCGCGCGGTGGGGTCGGCGCCCGGGGCTGCCAAGGTAAATTCGCGCTCCGCCACGGGGTAGTCGAGGCGCTGATAGGCAATCCGGCCCAAGTCCATGCGCGCGCGGGCGATATCTCCGCCATACGCAGGGGCGTCGCTGTCCAGGCTGGCGAGCCCGCGGGAGAGAGCCAACTGGGCCTCGTCAGGGCGCCCCAGCGTAAGCAGGCAGTCTCCGGTGCGCATGCGAATGACCGCCAGGGTATTGGGGCTGTGGGCCAGGCGTGGATCGGCCTCAAGAGCGCCAAAGCGCGTGATCGCCTCTGCGCACCGCCCCGCATCAGCCTCCGCGGTCGCCTGGTCGAACAGGGCCTGTGGTGAAGGGGGCGCCGGCGCAGGGGCGACCTGGGTCGCCAGCACCGCCGCCAGCGCCATGGCCATCATCGCGTCTGTCCCCCTTAGCCTTGCGCCAGAGAACGGCATATGGCTCACAGGCGCAAGCGCGTCGTGGTCGAAGCGCGGGAGCAGAGGATGAACTCTCCGCGGCTTTCACGCGTCCTGGCGGTGCTGGTCACTCTCGCCGCCGGCGCCAGCGCCGGGGCCGCTCAGGCGCCAGACCGACTTGTCGATGGCGATGGCGCGCCGCGACCCCTTCCAGCCCCAGCGATCGTTCTTTTCTGGGCCTCGTGGTGCGCGCCGTGCCGGGTCGAGCTGGAGATGCTGGACCCGCTCGCCGCCGCGGCCAGTCCAACGCCCGTTATCGTCATTCCGATGGACGAGAGCCGGACGACCGTCGCCTTGCTTGCCGGGATCGATCCGGCGCGGATTCGCTACGTACCCAGCGGCGCCTACCGTCTGCTGCGCACTCTTGCCGGCGACAGCGGGGCGCTGCCGGTCAGCGTGGCGCTCGAGCCCTCTGGCGCCGTCTGCGCTATCAAGCAAGGCGCCCTCAGTGTCGCGGAGGCCGGCGCGTGGGCGCGGCGATGCGGGGTTACCGGCGGTAAACAGCCGTAGCCCCGCTTTTAGGCAAAAGCCCAGCCGCCGGCCATTGCTGCTAGGATGGCGCCCATGAAGGCGGACGACTACGCGCTTTTCGAGACAGCCATCGGCGACTGCGCCGTCGCCTGGAACGTTTACGGCATCGTGGGCGTGCAGCTGCCCGAAGGTGACGTTGTCTCGGCAAGCGCCAGGATGGCGCGCCGGTTTCCGGGCGCCAGCAAGGGCGAGGCGCCGCCGGAGATTTCCGCGGCGATAGACGCCATCGTCGCTCTGCTGGAGGGAGACGAGGCCGACCTTTCCGGCCTGCAGCTCGATCTTAGCCAAACGCCGGCTTTCGAGGCGCGGGTCTATGCAGGGGCGCGCGCGATCCCGAGGGGTCAGACGCGGACCTACGGCCAGGTCGCTACCTCGGTCGGCGAGCCCGGCGCAGCGCGCGCCGTTGGTCAGGCGATGGGGCGCAACCCTTTTCCGATCATCGTGCCCTGCCACCGCGTTGTGGCCGCCGACGGGCGGCTTGGCGGCTTTTCAGCCCACGGCGGCGCGGCGACGAAGATCAGGCTGCTCGAAATCGAGCGCGCTACCGTGGGCGAGGAGCCGGCGCTGTTCGGCGACCTGCCGCTGGCGATCGGCCCGGTGCGGGCGCGATAGAACCACGCAGCAAAACGGCGCCGCCTTTGTCGGGCGACGCCGCTTGTTCTGAAGTCTGAAAGATCCGCTTTAGCGCTTGAGGGCGTTGCCCACCTTGTCCTGCGCCTTGCCGACCTTGTTCTGCACGGACCCGGCGGCTTTCTGCGCCGCGCCCTTGGCTTCCAGCTTGCGGTTGCCGACGGCTTTGCCGGCGGCTTCCTTGATCGCGCCGGCCGCCTTTTTGCCCGCGCCTTCCACTCGATTAGTGCTCATCCTGATTTCTCCCTGGAGGATTGCGTTGGGGGAAACGGCTCAGCCAAAGCGGAGTTCCGCAGCGCGCGAGCGAAGCTCAGATATCGAAACGGACGCCCTGGGCCAGCGGCAGGGCGTTCCCATAGTTCACGGTGTTGGTCGCCCTGCGCATGTAGGCCTTCCAGGCATCCGAACCCGCCTCTCGCCCGCCTCCGGTCTCCTTCTCGCCGCCAAAGGCGCCGCCGATCTCCGCGCCGGACGGCCCGATGTTGACGTTGGCGATGCCGCAATCAGAACCGGTGTCGCCGCAAAACCGCTCGGCCTCGCGCATGTCGGTGGTGAAGATCGACGATGACAGGCCCTGGGAAACTTCGTTGTTGAGCGCGATGGCTTCTTCGAAACCGTCGTAGGCCAGGCAATAGAGGATCGGGGCGAAGGTCTCGCGGCGCACGATCTCCGTTTGCGCCGGCATTTCCACCAGGGCGGGGGAGACGTATAGGCCGGCGCCCGGCCCGCTCACCCGCTCGCCGCCGGTCACCACGCCGCCTTCGCCGCGCGCCTGCACGAGAGCCCGGCGCATGGCTTCGAACGCGGCCGCATCGATCAGAGGGCCGATCAGCGTACCGGCGTCGCGCGGATCGCCGATGCTGACCTGGCCGTAGGCGCTTTTCAGCCGCGCCATCAGGGGCGCGTGCACGGCGCGATGGACGATCAGCCGCCTGAGGGTGGTGCAGCGTTGGCCGGCCGTGCCCATGGCGGCAAAGGCGACCGCGCGCACGGTTAGATCCAGGTCGGCGGACGGGCAGACGATGGCCGCGTTGTTGCCGCCCAATTCCAACAGCGCACGGCC
>JAYTRF010000339.1:0-5636 GCA_043746375.1 Caulobacteraceae bacterium
GTTCGGATCCTCTTTCTGGATCGCCTTGCCGAGGCTGAGCGATGGCGAGCCAGTCATGTCGGTCTTCAGGGAGGCGAAGGGGACGCCGAGATTGTTCGCCACGTGCAACGTTGCGACGCACTGGCCCAGGTTGTGGAAGCCGCCGCAGGCCGAGGCCAGGCCGCCGGCCGGCAGGGTTATCCCCGCTTTTTGCAGCGCGTTGGTCAGGGCCATGACGGTATGACTGTTGCTAAGCGCCTTCGTCGAGGAGCGGCTGCTGACGCCCGGATTCGACAATGACGAAAAACCCGGACCGTGCGATGCGGCCTCGCCGCGCCCAAAGCTTTGGCTGTGGCCCATCGAGCCACCCATGGGCATGCCCATACCGCCGCCATGCTGCGCGGCAGCGTCGCCGGCGGCAATGACCAAGGCCAGCGCCCCAACGCTGGCGATCCAGAAGTGTGCCTTCTTCACGTTTCGTCTCCTTTATTTTTCGCTCACGCACAAAGATCCCGGTCCGGCGCAGACACCGACCAATATAGGCTGTTAACAGGCGACTGCTGAATGCGACATGAACGCCCGCCTTGGTACTGTCAAGGCAAATAGACATACTTGGATTTCGCCAATTTCCAAAACCCAGTGGCGTTGAATTTCAAAGGGATTTCCGCGCCGGAATCCGGCGAAATCCGGGCAGAAGCAGCCTGTACTTGTTTGCCTTGACAGTGCCCGCCGCCGCGATGCTGGCGGTAGTGGGCGAGCGTAGCGCCGGGGTCGGTGGTTGTGCCAAAGCCCGATCGTTGTGTGGCCTGCGGCAAGTCCCAGCGCAAGATGAACGGACGCCCGTCTCGGCGTTCATTGACGCCTCATCGGGCGTTTGCGATGACTGGCCACCCTAGCAAAGGGAAACAACACGGAACCGGGAGGAAGCGGGATTCGAACCCCCAGATAGTTGGCGGCCGCCGGTAGATTTCGCATAACGTTGTCGAGTCTCGTTGAAAAAATAACTATAATTGTCAGCGTTCGAAATGAATGCGACTGGACGAGATCCGTAACCCCCTGAAATCCAATACATCGTGGGTTCGAATTCGTTGCGAATGTCCGCATTCAACCGGCGTGTTCCGGTCGCAATCAATGCGACTCTCGCACACTCATGGCGGCGAATCGTGCCACCTTTCATGTGGAGCAGGCCGGACGGGAGCGCATGTCGATGGCCAAGGGCAGGGCCAGTCACGAGCCGCAGGGTGAAGAGCCGCGCTGGGCGCTTGCTGTCGCCCGCCAGCGCGTGTTGCGCCCGCTCCTGGACAATCCGGACCGCACCCGCGCCCACGTCGCGGCCGCCGCGCGGCTCCTGAACGTCCACACTTCGACCGTCTATCGGCTGCTCGCCCAGTACGCGGTCGGGGAGACGGCACAGGCGGTCGTCACCGGAATCGGGGGTTGGAAGGCTGGACGCCCGCGGTTGCCGGCGCGGGTCATCGAAATCATCGACCTGGCGATCGAGCAGCTGTTCCTCAACCGTCAAGCCATTAGCAAAGCTCAACTCGAACGCGAGATCGCCCGGCGCTGCGCGTCGCAGGCCCTGCCGACGCCATCCCGTTCCGCGATCAGCCGGCGGCTGCATCGGATCGGCGGACGGGAGCTCACCCGCCGGCGCAAGGGCCCCGGGGCCGCGGAGGCCGTGACGATGCGACCGGGGGGCCTCACCGTGACCCGGCCGAACGCGGTTTGGCAGATCGACCATTCGCCGGCCGACGTCATCCTGGTGGAAGCGGACTCGCGCGCGCCGATCGGCCGGCCATGGGTGACACTGGTCATCGATGTGGCCTCTAGGGTTGTTGCGGGACTCCACGTGTCTCTCGATCCTCCGTCCGTGGTCTCAGTCGGCATGGCGCTGCGGCACGCTATCCTGTCCAAGGACGAGGCCTTGGCCGAGCGGGGGATTGCGGCTGATTGGCCAGCCTTCGGCCTGCCTGAGCTGATTCATACCGACAACGGTTCAGAT
The DNA here is from genome assembly GCA_043746375.1 of Caulobacteraceae bacterium. Taxonomy (GTDB): domain Bacteria; phylum Pseudomonadota; class Alphaproteobacteria; order Caulobacterales; family Caulobacteraceae; genus Acaudatibacter. The sequence continues at coordinate 1,982 of JAYTRF010000339.1, forward strand.
TTCCGGAGCCGATCATTCGCCCGCGCCTGCGGCAATCTCGGCATCGAGACCGATCTGCGCCCCATCGGCGCGCCTCGTTACGGCGGCCACATCGAGCGCCTGATAGGATCGGTGATGAGTGAGATGCGCCTGCTGCCGGGCGCCACCTTCTCCAACGTCGCCGCCCGCGGCGACTACGATAGCGACGCCGCCGCGGTCATGACGATCGACGAGTTTGAGGTGTGGCTCTGGCGGTTTGTCGCTGGCGACTACAATCGCCGGATCCATGCGAGTCTATCGGCGCCGCCATTGGAGACTTGGCGCCGCCTCTGCGCGGAGCAATCGGTCAGCCCCCGCCAACCCCTCGACCCGGAAGGTCTGGCGACCGCTTTCCTGCCGCGCGTTTCCCGCACCATCACCCGGCAGGGGATCAGTTTTCACCACGTCCGCTACTATGAACCTTTCCTGGGGCCGCTGTTCGACAGCGGCCTGCGCAAGGTCGAACTCGCCTACGATCCCAGGGACCTGTCGCGACTGCTGTTGGAGACCCCGCAGGGCGTCCGGGCCCTTCGCTATCGCAACCTCGCCCGGCCATCGATGAGCCTTTGGGAGTTGCTCGCCGCCCGCCGCCGACTCCGCGCCGAGGGTCGGGCCCAGGTCGACGAGGCGGCGTTGTTCGCGGCCCGCGAAGCCAACGGAGCATTGGTGGCGACCGCGGCGCGGGAGACCCGGCGGGTTCGACGCGAGGCCGTCAGGCGTGATCGCCACCGGGCCGAGGTGACGTTCGCCACGGCCGTCGAGAGCGAGACCTCACCGGAGCCCGTCGATACGGGCGCGCCGACAAATCCGACCTCGGCGTTTGTCGTGGAGATCGAGCCATGGTGAGCGCGATGGCCGAGCCCTCGGGCCTGACGGATCGGGCCCGCATCGACTTGGTGCTCTCCGATCGCTGGGTCGCCTATCCGCAAGGACAGGCGGCCTTGCAGCGGCTTGAGGAGTTGCTTCGCGGCGCCCAGAGGACGCGCATGCCCTCACTGCTCATCGTCGGCGACCCCGACATGGGCAAGACGACGATCCTGCGCAAGTTCATGCGTGGGCGCTCGCCGGTCTTCGACCCGGAGACCGGACGCTCGCGGATGGAAGTGGTGGCGATCGAGGCCCCGCCAGAAGCGGATGAGCTGCGGCTCTACGGCGCCATTCTGGATGCGATCAGCGCGCCAGTCCCGACGAGGCGGGCGATGGAGGCGGAACGCGCCGTCCACGGCCAGCTGCAACGCCTGCAAACCAGGCTGCTGGTCATCGACGAGACCAACAACCTGATGATCGGCACCGGCGCCGCCCAGCGAAGGACGTTGGCCGCCCTGCGTCGGCTCTCCAACATGCTTTCGCTTTCGATGGCCTATTTCGGCACGCTGGAGGCGCTCAACGCCCTGATGTCCGATCCGCAGATCGAGGGTCGCGCCCAGCCGTTCCGGCTCGCGCGCCTGGCCAGGGACGGGACCTACGCCGCTATCGTGGCGGCCGTGGTCGGCCATTTTCCGCTGCGACTGAAGAGCCTGGTCGATGACGCCTTCATCGGCGCCGTCCATGAGATCAGCGGGGGCAGTCCCGGCAAGACCTTTCGCCTGCTCAACGCCGCTGCCGTCGCCGCCATCGATAGCGGCCGGGAAGAGATAACCGTGCAGGGTTTGCACGCCGAGGAGGTGGTTCGCCATGTGCGGACCGCCATGGCGATGCGCCGCGGCGCGCGGGCCCGGGCCGCGGCGGAATGAGGCTTCCTTACGCCCCGCCGCCAATGACCGGGGAGGGGCTGTCGTCGTGGACGTCCCGGCTCGCGGCTCACAACTACGTCGATCTCCCCACGTTTTGGGCCTGGTTGGGCATAGATCCGATCGACGATCTGCGGCCCTCTCCAGCGACGGTTGAGCGGTTGACGGAGATCAGCAGCTTGCCGCCCTCAAGCATCGTCAATCTCTCCCGACCTGAACTGCGCCGTCCGGCGTGGGCGGCGGCGCCGGACTCGGATGGCCGTCGCGGCGGCGCCTGTTCGGTCTGCTGCCGCGCGGCGGCTGCGGAGGGGTTGGATCACTGGTGGCCGGCACAGAGTGCGATGGTGATGTCAGTGAGCTGCCCTATCCATCGCTGCGCCCTCGTGGACCTTAGCGGCCTGGCGCTGACGCCGATCGGCGACGTGCTCAAGCTGATCCGGCAGGACGGCGGAGCTCTCGGCGCCTCAAGAACCGTGCGCGTCCTGAGTGAAAGCACGCTCGCCCTTGAGACAGCTCTCGCGCACGCTCTGGCGGGCCTACCCATTGGACCGGGGTGGCGTGTTCGCTCGGGCAAGAGCCTCCTGCGGGCGAGCGAGGTCCTGATCGATTTAGTGCTGTATAAAGAGAGTGGTCAGGTACCGTTTGCGTGGCTGTTCGAGCCCGAACGCATTGGCGGACCCTTTATCCTCAGCCTTTGGCCCTCCGAGCCGATTAAAGGGCTCGAAGCTCTCCGGGGGCAGGGCTTCCGCTCCCGCCGCAATGTCCTTTCGGCCCTTGCCGCGCTGCTCAGCCGGCCGGCGCGGCTCGAAGGAGAGATCGCCGCGGTCCTCGCCTGGCGCAGGGCGCCGGACTCCAAGGGACCTTATCGGACCCTTGTCGATCACATCGGCGGCGAGGGTAGAGCCCGACTAGAGGCGGCCCTGCCGCGCCTTCCTCCGGCCATTGCCGCCGCCGCCGCCGCGGCATTGGCCGATGAGGCCGGTCTCGGGAGCGGCGTCTTGCACAAACCCCTTGCCTTTCGCGATCATTATGAAAGAGGTTTATGAAAGACCCATCGCCTCCGCCCGCGGATTTGACGCCGGATCTTGCGTAAACGAGCGTTTGTGAAAGGGCGGAAATGCTGATCGGCTATGCCCGGGTCTCGAAAGGCGACGACCAGTCGACGGCCGCGCAGAAACGCGCTCTCAGGGATGCCGGCTGCGCCCGAGTGTTTGAGGAGGCCGCCAGCGGCGGACGCTGGGATCGACCTCAGCTGCATCGGATGCTGGACCAGTTGCGGCCCGACGACGTTGTCGTCGTTTGGAAGCTCGATCGGCTGTCGCGCTCGCTGAAGGACCTCCTGCACATCCTTGAGAAGCTCGAGGCTGCCGGCGCCGGCTTCCGGTCGTTGACCGAAAGCATCGACACCACGACGCCTGCGGGCCGGATGATGATGCAGATGGTCGGCAGCTTCGCCGAGTTCGAACGCGCCATGATCCGCGAGCGCACCAGCGCCGGTCTGGCCGAGGCCCGCGCCGCCGGGCGCATCGGTGGGCGTCGGGCGACGCTCACGCCGGACCAGCGGACCGACGTCGTCGACAATGTGTTGTCTGGCCGGAAGTCCGCGGCCGAAATGGCAAGGCTTTATAAGGTGAGCGAGGCCACCGTCAGCCGAACCGTCGCCGCCGGGAGAGTCCTTGGGTCAGTCGCAACCAATTCGAACGAAAACGAGTCCTGAAAACGCGACTCGCATCGAATGCGAACACTGACAGCCGTGCAACTTAGACATGTCAGTCTCCCCGGCTGGGTTTGGCCTTTCGGGAGACGATCTTCATGCCGGTGCGGATCATGAGCGACTCGGAGTTAACCAAGTTCGAAGTCCTGCGTGACGTGGATCACGAACAGATTCCAGTGCGCGCCGCCGCTCA
>JAYTRF010000340.1:0-1607 GCA_043746375.1 Caulobacteraceae bacterium
ACGAGCGACGGGCGACTGGATATGCGGGGTCGGGACGCGCTGTTCGACGCTCTGGAGGCGCGGTCCTTCGATGTCGCGGTAATCGGCGGCGGCATTACCGGAGCCGGTGTGGCGCGCGATGCGGCCATGCGCGGGCTCAGTGTGGCGCTGATCGAGGCGCGCGACTTTGCTTCGGGAACCAGCAGCCGCTCATCGAAAATGATTCACGGCGGACTTCGATACCTCGCCCAGGGGGATATCGGCCTGGTCCGGGAAGCCGCGTCAGAGCGCAAGATTGTCCAGGCGATCGCCCCGCATCTGGCGCGGGAGACGCCGTTCGTGATCCCCGCGAAGAACGCCGCCGCTATCGCCAAGCTGCGTGCGGGGTTGTGGGCTTTCGAGAAACTGGGCGGCGTGCCGCGAAGTCGAAAGCACGAAGTGTGGTCGCAGGCGCAGCTGCGCGAACGCGAGCCGGCGCTCAACGCGGACCAGCTGGCCGGCGCCGTGGTTTACCCGGAGTACCTGACCAACGACGCGCGCCTGACCCTCGCCAATGTCGCCAGCGCAGCCGCCAATGGGGCGGTTATCGTCAACTATGCCTCCGTGGAAACCATCGTCCGTGACGGCGACCGCGCGGTCGGCCTCGATGTCCGCGAGATGGCGCCAGGTGCGATTGAGCGGCGTGCTCGCCTTGCCGCCAAGGTCATTGTCAACGCAGCGGGGCCCTGGGTCGACGCGGTGCGAGCGCTCGAATCGCCCGACGCGGCCCCTAGGCTGAAACTCACCCGCGGCATCCACATTGTCGTGCCCCGCCAGGCCTTGCCAGTGGAGCGGACCATTGTCATGACCGCCGCCGACCGCCGCGGCGTGTTCACCGTGCCGCACGGCGCGGTGACCTATATCGGCACCACCGATACCTTCCATCCACAGCCCGAGACCTGGCCTGAGATCACCGGCGACGACGCCGACTACCTGATCGCCGCCGCGACGGCGCGCTTTTCGAGCCCGCCGCTCTCACGCGGCGACGTAGTCACCGCCTGGGCCGGGGTCCGACCCCTGGTCGGCGAAGAAGGCAAATCCGCATCGGACATTTCGCGGCGTGACGAATTGTGGACCGGGCCCGCCGGCGTGCTTTCCATCGCTGGTGGCAAGCTCACCGCCTATCGACAAATGGCGGAGCGCGTGGTCGACCAGATCGAAAAGGCCTTGGGCCGCAAGCACAGCCCCTGCCGCACCGCTGCCGAGCCGTTGCCGGGGGGCGACGTCGACCCGGCTAATTTGCGGCAGGCACTTGAAGGCAAGGGCCTGGCCACACTGGCAGCGGACCGGCTGGTCGCCCTCTATGGCGCGCGGGCAGCCGAGGTCATCGCCGGCGACGCGGGACCGGCTGCCGAGGCCCGCTATGCGGTGCTCGCCGAAGGAGCGCTCACTCTCGAGGATTACTGGGTGCGCCGCAGCGGGCGCGCGTGGTTCGACCTCGACGCCGGCATGGAAGCATTGCGACCCGCCGCCGAGGCCATGGCGCCCCTGCTGGGCTGGTCCGACCTGCAGGCGCAGGCTCAGGTGGCCGCCTGCATGGCCATACAGCGAGCCGACATGGCGGCCTTCGCGCCAGCCAAGGCGGCGGC
>JAYTRF010000341.1:0-2106 GCA_043746375.1 Caulobacteraceae bacterium
GATCAGGCCCGCCTCGCGCAGGTGGCCGAGCGCCTCCTTCCAGTCGCCGCCGCCGAAACAGCTGACCACGACGCGTCCGTTGTCGCTCAACAGGGAAAGTGAGCGGTCGGCGCGGCTGTGGCCCGGGTAGGGGACGTTGGCGCGGCGCCCGCCGGCGTAGAGCTCACCGCCCAGGGCGCGGACGATGTTGCGAAGGGGCATCACGCCACGGCTCTGGCGCCGGCGGGGAGGGGAGCCAGGGCCGTCAACCCATGGGCGATGCGCCGAAGTTCGCTCTCCCTCGCTGACCAATGAATCATCGCCAGTCTATCGCCGGCGTGCCGAGCCGCCCAGAACTGGTCGCGCGCGAATCTTGCGAGATTCGACGCTGCCTGGTGGGTGGCTTGGGAGGAGAAAATTACGGTGATGCAAGGCGCCCGGCGCTGCGCCGGGAAATCGGAAGTGGTCATAGGAGGATCCTCGGGTCCGAGCCGGGATCTCCCCCGCTCTTCTGGACCCGACCCGTCTCGCACGGCTCCCTTCTCCGCCTTGTCCGCTGAGCGCTTTGCGTAGCTCGAGGTGCACGTGTAACGGTATTGCGCTGGTCACCTGACGTGGAGTGAATCCTAGGGGCTAACCGCAAGTCAACCGAAGGCTGGATGGTCTGCGCTAGGCGATCCGATTTTTCTGGGCCGCCATGGGTGGTTTCGGCGGCGCGAGCCCGATCGCGCCCGCCGTCGGCCTCGGGCTCGCTGAAGCGCTGCAAATTGTGGGCGCGACGCTCCGGCGCGCGCCAGACCCGGCGCTGCGCCGCGCGCTTCGATGGCTCGCAGCGCTTTCAGGACGTCGTCTGAGCTTATCTGTTCGGCCGGTTTATCGCCCAGTGGCGCGAGAATATCGCCTTCGACGCGACTCCAGACACGGGTCGAATATGCCGGGGTCCAACCAGGTTTTCTGGCCTGGAACTAGCGTTTAGCCACGAGCGAGAATGAGCTGGGTGAGCCGGCGACCTATGCGCGCTTGCGCGCTGTCTATAGACTCGGCGCCGAGCCTTTTGCGCCCACCGACAATGTCATTGCGGGCACGGCGTATTTGCGCGCGCAGTCCGAAGATCGAACCCATCGGCACGATTCCCACGGCGATGCTGCGGCTGCGCATCCGCTCATACCGGTGCCCTTGAAGGGCGTATTGGCATTATCGGAAATCGATTTCATTCAATCAGGGGGCGCTTTCCGCATTTGCCCCGCGCCGGCGGCGCTGGGTTCTCGCTGCGGTTATTTACGGGCAGCCGCCTCGCGGGGTCGAAGTGTTACGATAGCTGTAATTCGCGACGTTCGATGTCTGGGTCTGGTGTGTGGTCGTGTCGGTGACGGTCACTTTGTAGGTTGCCACGGTGGTTCCGGCGCACTGGGCCGCGGCTGTCACCATCGGAGTGAAGCTCGACGCCGTTCCGCCGGTGTTCCAGGTGCCGTTGGCGTCACCAACCCCCTGCCAGTTATAGCTGTACATGCCGCTCCCGCCGCTAACCGAGGCGGTGTTAGCACTGAACGTGTGGGAGGAGGATGTCCCGCTTGCGGAGGATCCCGCCGCGATCGAGACCACGAGCGCCGCCGGAGGGCTGACCGTGATCGAGAGGTTCGCCGAAGACGAGCCGCTGATATTGGTCGCCTGATAGGTGATGGTGTCGGCGCCGGAGTAGTTGGTCGTCGGGCTGTAGGTGATCGAGCTGACGCCGTTCACCGCAGCGGTTCCGTGGCTGGGCCCGGCGGTGATCGCGACGCTGGCTGCGGCGCCGCCGGTGATATTCAGTGGGAGCGAGTCGTTGCTTGAAGCGAACGAGACAGTCGGGCTGGACGGGTTGGCGATGGGCGGCAAGATCACGGCGTTTACGGTCACATTCACCGGGCCCGATGTCGACACCGATCCGTTGGATATGGTGTAGGTGAAAGCGTCGGAACCATAATAATTTGTGGAGGGCGTGTAGGTGATCGCGGCGCCGCCGTTGATGACCGCGGCGGTTCCATGCGCAGGCGTGCTGGCTGCGGTGATGGTCAGGGGCGCGCAGGTGGGGTCGTTTACTCGCGGATCAAACGTTCCGGCCACGTTTTGCGAGGTCGCGAGGGCGTA
>JAYTRF010000342.1:0-4278 GCA_043746375.1 Caulobacteraceae bacterium
CATGACCTGGACGAACTCTTCCGTCGACACGTCGCCGGCTTTGTCTTGCGGCCTCGCGTTGGCGATGCCTGCGTTGCAGAAGAGAATATCGAAACGGCGAGCCGAGAGACGGTTCCGCAAGGCGGCGATCTGGTCGGGCTCCGTGATGTCGAGGGATTCGATCTCGACCAGGCCCCGATGCCGGTCGGCGAGATCGTGCAGCTCGGTCCTGACCTCGCCCCGGACCGTGCCAACCACATTCCACTCCCGCTTCCCGAACTCGGCCGCCATCGCCAGACCAAGGCCGCACGCGCGCGGCGAACACTATTGTTCTCCAGACGCTATGGCCGCGGCGGTGGCTCCGCTAGTCTTTGATGATGGACGGCATGAACATGAACCTGCTTGTCTCCCGCAATGCGCGGCTCGCCGAGTGGAGCGTGAGGCGCGACTTCCGTACAGCCGCGGGAATGCCGGTTTGAACGCCGCCACGCCGCCTGCGACAAACGCAACACGCCGCCCCGCGCCGCCGTGGCTCGTTCTGCGTTCCTTCGCCGGCTACAAAGGGGCGTTTGTGGTGCCGGACGTGATCGCCGGGCTGACCCTGGCCGCGATCGCCATCCCGGAACAGATGGCGACCGCGCGGCTGGGCGGGCTGCCGCCGCAGTTCGGTTTCTTCGCCTTCATTGCCGGCACCCTCGGGATCGTTCTTCTCGGCTCGAGCCGCAGGATGTCGGTCGGGGCCGATTCGACCATCACCCCGGTGATCGCGGGCGGTCTTCTCCTCCTGGCGGCGGCCGGCTCGCCCCATTACGTCGCCATGGCCGCGGCGCTCAGCCTGATGGTCGGCGCGATCATCCTCATCGCGGGCGCGCTGAGCATGGGGTGGATAGCCGATCTGCTGAGTGTCCCCGTGGTGACGGGGTTTCTCGCGGCCATCGCCGTCCACATCATCGTCTCGCAATTGCCGGGCGCCTTGGGGCTGGCGGCGGGTTCAGGCAGCATCGTTCATCGCCTGACCGAGATCTGGGGCCGGTCGCCGCACATCAACCTCTATGCAGCCGCGATCGCCGCAGGCGTTTTGGCTCTGACGGCCGGGGCTCACAAGGTCAGCGCGCGCATTCCTGGACCCTTGCTCGCCATGGGCCTGGCCACCTGGGCGGTGCTCGGACTTCGGCTGCAGGACAAAGGCGTCGCGGTGCTCGGGGCCGTGGCCGGCGGTCTGCCGCGAATAGGTTTGCCGGCCGCAAGCCCCGACCAGTACGCGCACCTGCTGCCGCTGGCCCTGCTGGTGGCGCTGATCGCCATGGTTCAGACGGCGGCGACAGCCCGCAGCTTCCCTCCCGACGGCGGCGAGCCGCCGGATATCAATCGGGACTACATCGGTCTTGGCGCGGGAAGTCTGCTGGCGGGCTTGATCGGCACGCTTGCGGTCGACGCCAGTCCGCCGCGCACGGCCATCGTCGCCGAGAGCGGGGGTCGCTCGCAGCTGTCAGGCCTGACGGCGGCGGCCATCGTCACTGTGCTGCTGTTGGCCGGCTCGCGGCTCCTTACCAGCGTCCCTCAGGCAGCCTTGAGCGGGGTCCTGCTCTTTGTCGCCCTACGGATTATACGCGTTGGCCAGATGCGGGAGGTGCTCCGCGGCAGCTTGGTCGAGTTCGCCCTGATCGTCGCCACCGCCGGCGCGATCGTGCTGTTGCCGATCGAGAACGGCGTCGCCATCGGCATCGGCCTTTCCTTGCTGCACGGGGTCTGGTCGAGCGCGCGGCCGGGGGTCTACGTGATGCAGCGTACGCCTGGGACGACGGTTTGGTGGCCGGCGACCGGCGGCTTCAAGGGCGAGACCCTGGCGGGCGTTTCGGTGCTCGGTTTTCAGGCCCCCCTTTCGTTTCTCAATGCCTATGGATTTCGCCGTCAGGTCCTGGCGGCCGCGCGCCTGGAACAAGGCGATGTCTCATTGATGATCCTCGAAGCGGCCGGCATTCTCGACATCGACTTCACCGGTGCTGAGGTCTTCAAGGACATCGTTGCCGTCTGCCGGAAGGCGAAGGTGACCTTTGCGGTGGCGCGCCTGGAGTCCGTCGAAGCCCAGAGAGCGTTCACGCGGATGGGCCTGCGCGCGCTGATCGGCGAAGACCACCTGTTCGCCAGCGTGGCTGAAGCCATCGACCGCCTGCGCGGCTAGCCCCCGATCATTGTGGCGGCCATGTCCAGGCGCGTGGCGACGGTGTTCAGCGCCTCAGCGGTGCGTGAAATGAACTCAGCGGCCTCGGCCCAGCGTCGACCCTCGATCGCCTCGCGCACGCCCGGCAGAGTTTTCGCGCCATAGCCGGTGAGCATTCCCGGCGCATAGATGAGATGGCGGTACCAGGGCCGGCCCGGCAGGCCGCGCGAATCGATCATCGCCTGCTCCAGCCCCTGTAGAATGGCATTGACGGAGGCGAGCTGCTTCGCATCCAGCGCTTTTGGAGCATTCGCGGCCCGATCATAGGCCTGGGCGCTTACGGTCAGCTTGGCCACTGCATCGTCCAATGGCGAAAAGTCGATGTTCGGCACGGCGATTTCGCGATCGGGAGGGCCCCACGGTCTGGTCGGGTCGGCGGCCAGGGCAAAAGCTTTCTGGTCGAGCAGGCGATCGACGGTTTCACTCTGGCTCCGCTCGGCGACCGCCAGCTTTTTCAGCTGTTCAACCTCCCCGCCGACGGTCCGCGCCAGATTGGAAAAGGACAGCGGCAGCAGATCGGCGTCGGCTGTGCGCAGGACCAGGCGCCCCGCAGTCTGGGCCAGCACAACCCCGTAGATCATGCCCGGGTCACCAAACTTCTGGTAATGCTCGAAGGTGTCATAGGCCGAATGGTAGACACCCCCGGACTGCCCCTCGCCGCCATAACCGAAATCGATCGAGGCGATGCCGAGGTGCTGTACGAAAGCGCTGAAGTCCGATCCGGACCCCAGGTCTCCGATGACGATTTCGCCCCCGGTCGCCGCGCCCTTGGCTTGATCCTTGAGCTCCTCAGTGGCGCCTGGCTCCAGCGCCCGCACCTGAACCGAGGCCAGGGCGCGATCGCGAACGGTAGCTCCGGTCTCGGGGTCGCGAATGTCGCGGGTGGTCTGGTCAAGCAGTCGGCGCAGCGAATAGCTTGCCTGGGCGAAGATCAGGCCCCGATCGTTGGTGTCGGTGTTGACGTAGAGGACAGCCTTATCCTGAAGCGTGTTGGCGTGCATTTCCGCCCACTCGGTCGAGCCAAGCAGACCGGGCTCTTCCCCATCCCAGCTGGCGTAGACGATCGTTCGCTTCGGGCGCCAGCCGCTCTTCAGCAGCGCGCCGATGGACTTGGCCTCCTGCATTTCGGCGGTCTGGCCGGCGAGAGGATCTTCAGCCCCGAAGACCCAGCCGTCCCGGTGGTTGCCGCGGATCACCCACTGGTCGGGAAACTCCGAGCCTTTGATGGTGGCGATGACGTCGTAAACCGGCTGCTGATCCCAATTCGACTGGACGGCCAGATGCACCGAGGCGCCAGGCCCGACGTGATAGGTCAGCGGCAGCGCCCCGCGCCAGGCTTTGGGAGCCACCTGGCCGCCAAGGGCCGCCAGGAAATGCTGGGCATCGCCCCAGGAGATCGGCAGCACCGGGATCTTCATGATCACTTTGGCGTCGGCCCGGTCGATTCGGGGAGCGTTTTCGGTCGCGCCGATGTCCGGGGTCAGAGGGTCGCCGGCCTCCATCGGCATGTCTTCGACCGAGCCGCGCTGAATACCGCGCTCAGGACGCGCTGGACCGGCGGGATAGGGATCGCCCACGCCATAACCGTCGTCGGCGGGGTCGGAATAGATGATGCAGCCGATCGCTCCGTGCTCGTAGGCTAGCTTCACCTTCAGCCCCCGCCAAAGCGCGCCATAGCGAGCGATGACGATTTTGCCCTTCACATCGACGCCAAGCCGCTGCAGCTGTGCATAGTCCGCCGGTCCGCCATAGTTGACGTAAACCAGGGGCGCGGTGACATCGCCATCCGCTCCGTAGACGTTGTAACCGGGCAGTTCGCCCGCCGTGCGCGCCGAGGTTGCGTCGCCGGGGATCGGCGGCTCGGTCAGGGTAGCCGTAAACGGGGAGGGGCCGAGAAGTTCGAGGGTCTCAATCTTCGGGGTGGGATAGAGAACGCTGAACACCTCGATGTGCGCGTCCCAGCCCCAGGCTTTGTACTGAGCCAGGGTGAATTCGGCATTTTCCCGATCATGCGGCGAGCCGACCTGGTTGGGCTCGGCGGCCATCCGCTGCAGCCGTTCGCTGATCTGGCTGGCGGA
>JAYTRF010000343.1:0-1759 GCA_043746375.1 Caulobacteraceae bacterium
GGGGTCTGACGCAATCTCGATGGTAATCTGCGGGATTCATGGGGCACCGATCAATCGAGCCTGCAAGAGATCTATTTTTGCGCGACCGTACATTTGACGCTTCACCATCTTGAGCTTGTTGATCTGCCCTTCGGTCTGCCCGTTTGACCACGGCTGGACCATTGCGGCGTGAACGGAGGCTCTATCGTTCGATACGCCGGATGCGAACGAGGCTACGAGGCTGTTGCTTGCAGCGACGAGCCACGGATCGAGCTCGGACGCGATCCGCTTGCGGATCATGGCGTGGAATTGATCTATGAGTCTTCTTGCTTCGACGAGCATGGGCACGCCGGCTTCGATGGCTGCGATCGTCACGGTGTCTGCTTTGCTTAAATGATCACGTGCCGTAGTCATCAGGCGTGCGATCGTTCTTGCGGAAGGGACTTTCTGTAGCTGTTGATCGCTGGCTTTCTCGGCGCGCCGCCGCCGGGTCGCCCATTCGCTGACCACCCGTAGCGAGCCTTGGAAGCCTTCCAATTTGAGCCGCCGCCATAGTTCCGCGCTGTTGTGACAACCATGAACCCAATGAACGTCGAGGCGCGCCAGATAAGTATCGAGCGAACTTTGACGCGTCCGAAATACGTCGCCATGTAAGCCTCGGAGCACATGCCGAACCAACCGCCGGCTATGGCCTGTCAAGCGAACGATCCGTTTGATAGCCGCGCCGCCCTTGCTGAGACTAAGGATCGCGGCGGCGGTTTCTTCCCGACGCAGATAACCTTCATATTGGAGCCGTTCCGCGCTGGTGAGGAGCTCTGGATTGATTGTAGTGGCTCCGATCGTAGCTCGGATCGGCCGCATCGATTTACGGACGGCGATTAGGAACGCCGCGCTGGCGTTCTCCATGAGGTGCCAGCGGTCAGCGACCTGGATTACACCCGGCAGCGCCTTCGAAGCAGCTTCCCCATACCCGCCACCTCGATCACGTGATACGATTTTGATGGCGGAATGGCCGGCGAGCCAGGCTTGAACCGTCGCGACCTCACGATCCGGCAACAGGGTCACGACCCGCCGACGCTCAAGATCGCAGATAATCGTTCCGTAGCGGTGATTGCGACGGAATGCCCAATCATCGACGCCCACCACGTTTAATAGGTCCGTCCGGGGGCGGGCGCGCCGCCGCACGACGCGCAGAACAGTATCATTGCTGACGGGGAGCATTAGGCGTCGAGCGAAGCTGGCCGCTGGTCTGCCGCCAAGCGCGAGACCCAAGTGGTGGACCACGCAATCGAGCCTACCTGTTCGGCGTGAACGCTCGGGGAGCACAGAATCGTCGAAACGCTCGGCGAAAATCCGTCTTCGGCAATGAGGCATCATGCAGCGAAACCGCCGTGTCACGACGTTAAGGACGACGCTTCGCCCCGAGCAGGGAAGATCCGAAACCTGCCGCGCATATCGACTATGGACACGTGGCGACGGCGACCTGCAAAGAGGACACGTCGCCATTTTGGCGCTTGCGTGGGCAGTCACCGTGATCGTACCGCCGTTCTGTATGACGCTATCGACGATCAGGCCGGTGGGAATGAGGGCGGAAATCCGAAGATCGGCAGGCATGGAAGGTGATTCCTTTCGAAGGAAATCACCAAGTCATCAGCGAAAGTCATCGAGATTGAGTCAGACCCGCCGTTGGACGCGAAACGCTGAGCGGGCTTTGAGGGGGTCAAAGTTGCGCGCAATTTTACACGACCCCCGCTGGGAGGCGACCGTGAATTCTGGGCAA
>JAYTRF010000344.1:0-4088 GCA_043746375.1 Caulobacteraceae bacterium
GGATACCGACTTCACCGGCATCGTCTACCACGCCAATCACCTGCGCTATCTCGAACGCGGCCGTTCGGACTACCTGCGCCTCGCCGGGACCGACCACACCTCCCTGCTGGATCGACCGGACCCCTGCGCCTTCGTAATCACCCGCATGCAGATCGATTTCCGCAAGGCCGCGCGTATTGACGATGCGCTGATGGTGGTCACCGCCTATGACCGGATCGCCGGTCCGCGGCTGCATATCAGCCAGACGATCCGCCGCAACGGGATGGTGATTGCGAAGGCCGCGGTCGAAGCGGCTTGCATCACCCCGGACGGCCGCCCCAGACGCCCGCCGCCGGAGCTGGTGCAGAGGCTGGCGCCGCGCTTGCTGGCGGCGAACACGCCATAGTTTCACCATGCGGCCGCGCGATGGCGCGTTGGCCGCTTTCAAAGGCTCTGAATGGATCCGTCTACCACCATCACGCCGGAAAGCTTTTCCGCGATCCATCTGTTCCTGCGGGCCGACTGGGTAGTGAAGGCGGTGCTGGTTGGCCTCGCCTTCGCGTCGATATGGTCGTGGGCGGTAATCATCGACAAGCTCTTCCGGATCGGCGGGCTCAACCGGCAGGCCGACCGTTTCGAAGCCGACGTCAGTTCGGGCCGCCCCCTGGAGGAAATCGCCGCCGAGGCCGGGGCGCAGCCGCGCCATGCGCTGCCTCGAATGCTGCAGGCGGCGCTGCGTGAATGGCGCGAGGCGCGGGCCAAGGGCTTGCTGGCCGGCGACCATGGCGAGTCTCAGGCCGCCTTTCTGGTCCAGCGTATCGACAGGGTGCTCGATTCATTCGTGGCCCGCGAGAGCCAGCGGGTCGAGGAGGGCCTCGGCGCCCTCGCCATTGTCGCCACCGCCTCGCCATTCATCGGCCTTTTCGGGACGGTCTGGGGAATCATGCACGCTTTCCAGGCCATCGCCATTGAGAAGAACACCAATCTCTCGGTCGTCGCCCCTTCGATCGCCCAGGCCTTGTTTGCCACCGCCGTTGGCCTCGCGGCGGCAATTCCGGCCTACATCGCCTACAACAAGTTCTCCACCGACGCCGGGAAGTTCGCCGCGCGCCTTGAGGGCTTTGCCGACGATCTAGTGACGGCGATCCAGCGCCGTCTCGCCGAACGGGTCTGACCGGGCATGGCGCTGTCGGTTCACGACGCCTTCGCGGCCGGCCGGCGCCGGGGTCGCAGTCGGCGCGGCCGGCGCGCCGCGCTTTCGGAAATCAACGTGACGCCGCTCGTCGACGTGATGCTGGTGCTGCTGATCATCTTCATGATTTCCGCGCCGCTGCTGGCCGTCGGGGTGCCGGTGCAACTGCCCAAGACCGAAGCCAGCGCGGTACAGGACCAAGCTCAGCCACTGACCGTTTCGATACGCGCTGACGGTGCAATCTACTTGAACCAGATCCGTACGCCGTTCGGGGCGCTTTCGCCGGCCTTGCGACAGATGGCCGGGTCGGCCCCAGCGCGACCCATCTATGTGCGTGCCGATGGCCGCGCCGCCTATGCTATCGTCGCCCAGGTGATGGCCAGCCTGTCGGCCTCAGGATTTTCGAGCATCAACCTGATCACCGACACCGGCGGGCCCTCTTCGGGCGCTCGTCCGGAAATGCCCGCTGAGCGCGCCGCGCCATGACAACTCTCGCGCTTGGCCGCCGCGAAAATCTGTCGCCGGCGCTGATCGCGGCGGCGGCCCTGCACCTAGCCGCGTTCGCCTTGATCGCCATGACTGTCAGCACCCCGCCTCCAACCCCTCTCGGGGACGCGGTGCCGATCACGCTCGTCGCAGGGCCGCCACATGCCGAGACGCCGGCGGCGCTGCCTGCTCCGATTGCGCAGGCGGCCGCCGTCGAAAGTCCGGCTCCCGAGGCAAGACCGCCGCGGCCCGCGCCGCCGCCCAAGCTCGTCCCGGTCACACGCACGACGCCTAGCCCTGTTCCCGCCAAGCGGACGCCGAAGCCGACGCCGGTTGCGGCCATCGCCAAGCCGCTGCCGGTCGCCCGGCCAAAGCCGATGACGCACAGCCTCAATCTCGATGCGCTGGAAGCCAGCATCGCCGGCGATTCGCGCGCCCTGCCGCATAAAGCCTCGGCGCCGCGCGGGCCCACGCGCCTCGCAACCGCTCCGCCTGCGCGGTCTACGGCGGGTCCAGCGGTGTCGCAGAGCGATCTTCAAGGGCTGCAGGGCCTGCTCGAGCGGCTGTGGAATCCCAACTGCGCTGTGGAGGGTGGCGGGGCGGTCTCGGTTCCTGTGCGTTTCAGGGTCAATGCCGATGGGCGCGTTCAGGGCCGGGTGACGAGCGGCGGAGAGGAATCCTCATCCAACCCCGTGGTCCTGGCGGACGCCAGACGGGCGATCGACGCCGTGCACCAAGCGGAACCCTATGCCGCGCCCTATCGCGGCCAGGATTTCGAGGTGACTTTCAACGCCAAGAAAGCCTGTTCAAGATCGTGAGGAACGTCGCTCCAATGAATCGCTTGCCAATCTTGCGCTCGACTCTGGTTTGGGCCCTTGTGGCCGCCTTTCTCGGTCTTGGGCTGGCGACCCCCCCGGCGCGGGCCAGCATCGTGATCAACGTCGATCAGGGCGCAAGCCAGCCGCTGCCCATCGCCATCGCCAATTTCAGCGGTTCGCCGGTCGGCGCGCAGATATCGCAAGTCGTCGCCGCGGACCTCCGGCGGTCTGGACTGTTTCGCCCGATCGATCCCAATACTTTCCCCGAATCCACCCTCGACGTGAACCTGCAGCCCCACTTCGATCTCTGGAAGTCGATTGGAGCCCCGGCGTTGCTGGTCGGGCAGGTGATGAACGAAACGGACGGCCGCCTGCGCGTCGATTTCCGCCTCTGGGATGTTTATGCGGGCGACCAGCCGCTGGGCGTGAAATTCACTTCAGCCCCTGAGAACTGGCGACCGATCGCGCACAAAATCGCCGACGCCGTCTACGAGAAGCTGACCGGAGAACAGGGCTATTTCGATACCAGGGTGGTTTTCGTCGCCGAGAGCGGCCCCAAGCTCAAACGCATTCGGCGCCTGGCGATCATGGACCAGGACGGTGCCAACCCAAGCTATCTCACCGATGGCTCATACATGGTCTTCACCCCGAGATTTTCGCCCACCCGCCAGGAAATAACCTTCATGGCCCTGCGGCCGACGGGGGCCAGCATCTACCTGTTCAACATCGCGACGGGGCGCCAGGAGATCCTCGGTCACTATCCGGGCATGGTGTTCGCGCCAAGGTTTTCGCCCGACGGCCACAAGGTCGCGTTCTCGGCCGAGAAAGACGGCAACACCGACATCTATGTGATGGACTTGATCAGTCACGGGACGACCCGTCTCACAAACAATCCGGCCATCGACACCTCACCATCGTTTTCACCTGACGGCGCTCATCTGGTGTTCAATTCCGATCGGGGGGGATCGCCCCAGCTCTATGTCATGGCTGCCGATGGCTCGGGCGTTCACCGTATTTCGTTTGGCTCGGGTCGTTATACGACGCCGGTGTGGAGTCCCGACGGCAAGTTCATCGCCTTCACCAAGCAGGATGGAAACGAGTTTCATATAGGTGTCATGCGCCCCGACGGATCGGGGGAACGGTTGCTGACGAACAGCTATTTCGATGAGGGCCCGACCTGGGCCCCCAACAGCCGGGTAATCATGTTTTCGCGGACGGCGCGAGGCGGGGATTCCCGGCTGTGGACCGTGGACGTTTCTGGTCAGGTGACGCGCGCCGCGCCTTATCCTTTGTCGGCTTCAGATCCGGCATGGTCGCCATTGCTTCATTGACCGCCAGGCACGCAGCACGGGAGCGCCTTGCCAAGGTCAAATTCTCAGGTCTTTGCTGTGTGTCTGTTCGCTTGAGGAGCCAGCCATGAAGTTCTCCACCAGAAGCGCGGTTCAACTGGTGCTCGCCCTTCTGGCGGCGGCCGCCTTCACCGGCTGCGCCTCCCACCCCAGGCTGGAAGGCCCCGCAGCGACCAACTACGCGCCGCATCACGACGGCGCCTATGGGCCTCGCGGGTCATCGGATGAGGTGTCAAGAGGCGAAGAGCCTCCCGCCACCGCGGG
>JAYTRF010000345.1:0-2916 GCA_043746375.1 Caulobacteraceae bacterium
GGCTTCGAGCGCATCGGCGCCTGAAATGAGGGTAGCGCTGAGGTTCTGCTTACCACCGGTGTAGGCCCACAGCGTTCCGTAACGGCGACAGATCGAGCAGTTGCAGTCCAACACCGAACTCGGCGCGGCTCCATGGTGATACGCACGGCCCCGCAGTGACAGGCGGCCCTTACCATCCGATCCTCCCCAACCGAAGGTGAGCAACGACCGGCTCCCCGCTGCCGGGGTCAATCTTGCGGGTTCGGCGGGCAAGCGCAAGGCCACCATGGCTTGGGTCAGCCCTTGGGGAATTCAAACTCGAGCGCAGTCTTCGTCCGACGGCCACGCGACCGCCAATCGTCGGACCAACGGCAAAGCTTAGGAGAAGCCGGTCCACTCGCGGGCCACCTCGTCGGCTCAGCAGCGTCCGAAACGGCCCGCCCCCTGCGCCCGAAACACCCGCCGGCCCGCTGAACCCGCGTCCGAAAAGGGCTAAGCTGCGAGCCCCGATGGTGTCGCTCATTGCCTGCGCTGGGGCTATCTAGGACTTGGCTCGCTAACCGCTCATCGAAGGAAGAAGCGTATCATGCAACGACGGCAGTTGCTCGGCGCCGGCCTCGCGCTCGCCAGCTCAAGCGCCTTGGGTGTCAGATCCGCGTCGTCCGCGCCAATCGGCCGCGTGCGGCCCGGCATGGTCGGTTGGCCGGGAGCCGCTGACTGGGGCGCGCTCAATCGGGCGACGAGTGGCCGCGTGTCGCCGGTCACCCTGCCCAACTTCGGCGATCCTGCTGTGCGCGATCTGCTCAGCAATCCCTTCTATGTCGCGGACCAGCCCGCTCTCACCCAAAGTTCAGGCTGGCTTGACGCCTGGCGGTCATCTCCCAGCGCCTACGTGGTCGCCGCTGAGACCGTGTCGGATGTCGTCTCCGCTGTCCGGTTCGCCAGCGCGCACAACCTGCGTTTGGTGATCAAGGGCCGGGGCCACAGCTACGTCGGCGCGTCCGAGGCGCCGGACTCCCTGCTTGTCTGGACCCGTAAGATGGACGCAGTCACCGTCCACGACGCATTCACGCCCGCCGGGTCGACGGCGGCGCCCGTGCCCGCCGTTTCAACCCAAGCCGGGGCTATGTGGCTGCACGCCTACCAGGCCGTAACCGTGGGCGCGGGACGATATGTTCAAGGCGGCGGATGCACGACGGTCGGCGTGGCGGGCCTGGTCCAGGGCGGGGGTTTTGGCAGTTGGTCAAAGGCGTACGGAATGGCGGCGGCCGGTCTTCTGGAGGCGGAAATCGTCACCGCCGACGGCAAGACGAGGATCGTCAATCGAAACCAGGAGCCCGACCTGTTCTGGGCCTTGAAGGGTGGCGGCGGCGGCTCCTTCGGCGTCGTTACCCGGTTGACCCTCGCCACCCACGATCTCCCCACGACATTCGGCTCGGTAAACCTCTCCATCCGCGCCCATTCAGACGCCGCCTACCGTCGCCTGTTGGCCTGTTTTCTGGACCTTTACGCGACCCGCCTGTTCAATCCGCATTGGGGCGAAACGGTGCACGCGGGTCCCGACAACAATCTTGAGGTCTCAATGGCGTTTCAGGGATTGTCTCAGGAACAGGCCGTTGCAGCCTGGCAGCCGCTGATCGCTTTCGCCAACGACAACCCCGCCGACTACACGGGCCAAAATTCTTTCGCGGCTCACGCCCTGCCGGCCCGACTGATGTGGAATGCCGACCTCCTGCGCCGCGCGCCCGGGATCATCGTCTCCGACACACGTCCCGGCGCCTCGCCGACCGATTTCCACTGGGCTGGGGACGGCGACCAGGTGGGTGCTTTCTGGCACGCTTACGCATCGGCCTGGATGCCCGCTTCCTTGTTGACTGGGCGCGGGAGGGACCATCTGGTCGAGGCGTGGTTTGCTGCCAGCCGCCATTGGTCGGTGGCGTTTCACTTCAACAAAGGACTGGCGGGCGCGCCGGCGACCGCCATTGCCGCCAGTTCCGACACCGCAATCAACCCCGACGTGCTCTCCGCCTTCGCCCTGGCCATCATCGCCGATGCGGGTCCCTCCTTGTACGCGAGCCGCCCTGCTCCAAGTGGGCAAGCGGCCGGCCGTGCGGCGCGGGTGCAGGCGGCGATGAAGGCCTTGCGCGCAGCGGCGCCGGACGCCGGGGCCTACCTCAACGAATGCGATTATTTCCAGCAAGATTGGCAGAGGGCATTTTGGGGCCATCACTACCCCAGGCTGGCTAAAATCAAGCAGCACTACGACCCGAGCGGCCTGTTCACGGTTCACCATGGCGTAGGTAGTGAATCCTGGAGTGCCGACGGATTCACGCCCATTTAGCGCCCCGCTTTCCCGAGATGGCCAAATGTATCGCGGCTGCTCAAGCCGCCTACGATCACGATTTGTCTGGTCGCGCAGACTTGCACGCAACTGGCGCCGGCCCAGTGATCATGCACCGGCCTGGATCGACGTTCAGCGTACGGCCTAGGGCGCCGCGGAGCCGGCCAGTTCGGAATTGAGCTCCGCTCCGGCGAGCACGATGACCGCAGACAGCCACGCCCAGATCATCAGGCCAACAAGGGCGCCGAACGAGCCATAGGTGCGAGCATAATGGGCGAACTGACTGAGGTAGATCGAAAGTGCTGCGGACATCAACACCCAGAGCAGCGTCGCCGCGGCGCTGCCCGGCGTGATCCAGCGCCAGCGCCTGACCGGTCGGCTTGGGCCGAACCTATAGAGCAGGGAAAGCCATGTGGCGAAAACCATCAGCAGGATGGGCCATCGCGCCAGGTCGCTGATCGCCCTGGCGCCGGGGCCTAGATAGGCGCCGATCGCAGGTCCGGCGCCCAGGCCGATGATGACCACGACAGCCAGCACCAACAGCCCCAGGGTGAAGGCGAGCGTGGTCAGGGTCAGGGGGACGAAACCACGCGCCT
>JAYTRF010000346.1:0-8176 GCA_043746375.1 Caulobacteraceae bacterium
GCTGATCACATAAAGGCGCAAGGCTGGACTCAGGCTGAGGCGGCCAAGCGACTGGGCGTGACGCAGCCAAGAATTTCCGATCTCGTGCGCGGTAAGTTCAACCTGTTCGGACTTGATCACCTTGCAATGATGCTGGCTAGGGCAGGGCGACAGGTCGAGATTCGCGTGAAGAAAGCCACCCCGCGCAAGCAGGCAGCTTGACGGTTCTTACACGCGCCAGGTCGCCCGCCGCCAATCCGCGCGGACGTGCAGTTTGCCGCTTGCTCGCGGCCTCTGCGGGTGGGACCGATCTCGTGTCGATCTCGCGTGGCGCCGGGGGGATGGACAGCCTATATTGGCCCGACGGATTGTGATCGGCGCCGGCGTGTAAGCTGGCGTCTTGAAGGAAACGGAGACTAGCCATGGGCGGCCTTAGCCCCATCCACTGGGTGATCATCGCGGTCGTCGTGTTGTTGATCTTCGGCGGTCGCGGCAAGCTTTCCGGGCTCATGGGCGACGCGGCCAAAGGAATTCGGGCCTTTCGGGATGGCCTCAAGAGCGATGAACCGGCCCCGCCTGCCGCCATTCAGCCGCCGCTCTCCCAGCCCGCGCCAGAAAAAGATCCCATCGTCCGCTGATCTTCGAACCTTTTGAAACATAGGCCATGACGGTCACCCATGTTTCCTGAGGGGAGACTCCTTGATCTTGTGATCGTCGGCGCCCTGGCGCTGATGGTCGTCGGGCCTAAGGATCTGCCGATTCTGATGCGCAAGTTGGGTGCCTTTGTCGCCAAGATGCGCGGTATGGCGGCCGAATTCCGCGCCAGCTTCGACGAGCTCGCCAGGCAATCGGAACTGGATGAACTGCGCAAGGAAGTCGAAGCCATGCGACGAGCAACGCCGCTCGGCGCAGCCACGGCGGCGATTTCGGGGGGTGAAACCCAAGCCGTATTCGACGACATTCACGCCAGCCTGCGCGGGGGCGATGTTCAGTTTCCACCACCGGCAGGGACGCTGCCGTCGGCCGCCGAACCATCGGAAAACGTTGAGCCGCCAGCCGCCGAGATCGCTGCAAGGCCCGATTCGCCGCCCAAAACCCCGCGGCGACCGGCGTCGGTAAAGGCAAAGCCCACTGGCGGACCGGCGCGGACCCGCAAGGCCAAGGCTGGCGCGAATTGAGCGCCAGCCCTGAGGACGACAACGAGATCGAAGCCTCGCGCGCGCCTCTGCTCGATCATCTGATCGAACTTCGCAAACGGTTGATTATCTGCGCCTTCGCCCTGGCCCTCGGTTTCCTGCTTTGCTTCGCGTTCGCCAGGCAGATCTACATCCTGCTGCTGCATCCCTTCGAGGTCGGCGCGGGCCTCATGGCCGCCCGCAAGGGCCACGGCCTCCATTACGGGCCGATCGATCTCTTGATGGCGCTGGTCGGCCTCAAGGCGATCCCGGCGAGCACGGCGCCTTTGAAACTGGTGTTCACTGCGCCCCTTGAGTTCTTTTTCACCAAGGTGAAGCTGGCGGTGTTCGGCGCGATCGTGGTTACATTTCCGGTCCTGGCCTATCAGCTCTATCGCTTCGTCGCCCCCGGGCTCTACCGCCGTGAACGTTTCGCCTTTTTGCCGTTCCTGATCGCCTCGCCGGTGCTGTTCACCATTGGCGGAGCCTTCGTGTATTTCCTGATGCTGCCGTTTGTCCTGTGGTTCTCGCTCAATCAGCAGATCGTCGATGCGGGGCGCATTTCGGTCGAGCTGCTGCCGAAGGTTTCCGACTACCTGTCGCTGGTGACCACTTTGCTGCTGGCTTTTGGTCTCTGTTTCCAGCTGCCGGTGATCGTTTCGCTTCTGGGTCTGGCGGGCATCGTCGACGCCAAGCTGCTGCGCAGCGGACGCCGCTACGCCATCGTCGGGGTGTTCGTCGTCGCCGCCATCGTCACGCCGCCGGACCCGATCAGCATGATCTCCCTGGCCCTGCCGATTTGCCTGCTCTACGAAATTTCCATCTGGTGCGTGGCCCTTATCGAGCTTCGCCGTAGGCGTGATGACGCGGCGGACGCCGCAGCGCCGGCCGCTCTTTGAGCCCCGCCAAGGCGCAACTTCAAGAGAGCATGCGACGCCGGCTTTAAGGGGTTGGCCCCAGCTTCACCGCCCTCGTCGCCAGGCACGTGGGGAAAAAGCTGGAACGCCGCGTGTTCTGCGCTTCCAGATCGGTGTCCTCGAAAAGATGGGTGAGAACGAAACCAGCCTTAAGTTGGCCGCCGATCTGAGTTTCGAGGGTATGGCTGAATTCCACCGTGTGGTCCGTGGCGATGATGTCTCGCAAAGCTTTCGGGGCGCGATCGACGATGTCGGCGTAAGGCAAAGCGTGGCGCACAATCAGCTCGCCTGATTCCTGCCCGCTCTCATCGAAGGCATAGACCATCGGGTTCATGAAGCCCGCCAACAGCGCGCCGCCCGGCCGAAGGACGCGGAAACACTCGCGCCACACCGGTTCGATCTCCGGCGCGTAGGAATTGGAAACGGGATGAAAGACAACGTCGAATTGGCCATCGGCGAAGGCGCTCAGGTCGTGCATGAACCCCTGCTGGGTGACGAGCGCCAAGCCGTCGCGATCGGCGACCGCCCGGTCCTGAGCCAGTTGCTTGGCAGAGGCGTCGAAGACGACAACGTGGGCGCCTGCGGCGGCCAACGTCGGTCCCTGCTGCCCGCCCCCCGATGCCAGGCAGAGAATTGACCTGCCCGCGATTTCGCCGAACCAATCGCGCGGCACCGGCCTGTTTGGCGTCAGAAAAACCGCCAAGTCACCCGTCCGGGCGCGGGAGATTTGCTCCACTGACACCGGACGTGTCCACACATCGCCTTCGTCGACCCGCCGGTCCCAGCCTTCCTGATTGATCTTGCCGACATCCGTCGAATGCATGGAGAACCTCTGGCGCCCGAGTGCGCCAGTGTTCATAGCAGACGGCCGCGAAGCGTCATTGCGCCACGTATGGGCTGAAGGTCGGCGTCACCCACGACGGCGTTCATCCCCAGGGGTTGGCCGTATGAGTCTCATCCCATGCGCGGGTCAGTCGCTTACTGACCTGACGAAACCCAAGCGCCCTGGAAAAACGCCTTAAGCCAGGCCTCCAAGGTCACCATCGGCGGCAGGTGCAGCCGCCTGGTGATCGGAGATCAACGCCGCCAGTTGCGCGATCAAGTCAGCCGCCACGCTCGGCTTGACACGCACGACCAGGTCAGGGAATCGAGCCGCCAAGTCGGGCGGCAGGCCCAGGCCGGTCTGAACAATGATCTGGATGCCGAGGCCTGCGAGAATCTCCACGACCGGCGAGATGTCCTGGTCGCATAGATCCACGTCGAGGATCGCGGCCATGACCGGCCGCTTCTCGAGCAAAACCAACGCTTCCCTGACACTCGCCACCGGCCCCACGACCTCGCCGCCGGCGTCCTCGATCGCCAGCGCCAGATCCAAGGCGATGAACGGTTCATCCTCGGCGACGAGAACAGACGCTTGATTCAGCAACGAAGTGTCCCCGATCTAGGATTTGGGAGATTGAATCTCATCAACTCCTCAAGGGGTTAGACGTTCCGTCGGCGCCGATAGGTGGACGATGAGACCCTTCGGCTTCCAGTCGAATGCCAGCTCCCCCTCGAGCCGGCCGCCGATGCTTCGCCGGGCCAGCAAGCTGCCGAATCCCTCGCTTTTCGGCGCAGCCGCCACCTTGGGGCCGCCGCGTTCTTCCCACACCAGGGCGAGGCGGCCCTTCTTGACCGTCCACGAAATGCGCACCTGGCCGCTGGCGACCGAGAAGGCCCCATATTTTGCGGCGTTGGTCGCCAGTTCGTGCAAGATCAGGGCGAGGTTGGTGACGGCGTCGCCGCCGATCGGCACCTGCGGCCCGTCAATCACGACGCGGGTGTCCGCGCCACTCTTCGCGGGATCGAAAAAGGGCGCGAGGATCGATCTGACCAGCTCGGCCAAGGTGGTTCCATGGTTGACTTCACGGTTCGCCGATTCGCGCGGGCTGATCAGCCGATGGGAGCTGGCAAGAGCGCCAAGCCGCCCCTGAACCGCCTTGGCCAGCTCCTGCGGCGTGGCCGCGGACCTGGCGCTCAGGGTTATCATTCCGCCCACGATGGCGAACAGGTTCTTGACCCGGTGATCCAGCTCGCGAAGTAGCAGCGTCCGTTGCTGCTCGTCGCGCTTTTGTTGGTCGATATTTGTATTGGTGCCGAACCAGCGGACGATCCGCCCAGCCTCGTTGCGCATCGGCTCCGCCTTTGAGAGGAACCAGCGGTAGACGCCGTCCTTGCCGCGCAGGGGGAAGGTGTCTTCCCACACTTCGCCCGTCTCCAGCGAATGCCGCGGCCCGTTCCATGGCCTCACCCCAAGCTCGCTGAGTGACCCGCCCTTGGCGCCCTTGGCGACGCGCCTTAAGGGAAGCGCTCTCCCCTGCAGCTTGGCGGCCCAAATCCACTCATGCACGACATCCGGGCCATTCGCGAAGATCCGGCGTTCTTCGATCGCGGATGGGCGCTGAGGGGCCTTGCGGCGCAGAGTCCGGCGATACTGGCGGTCGATGAGAAGCTTCGGGCGGCACAGACGGCCTTGCAGACGGCGCAAAGCGGCCGCAACGAAATTTCCCAGCAAATCGGCAGGGCCAAGGGGGCCAGAGACGATGGGCTGGCCCTGAAGTTGATGGCCCAGGTCGAAGCCTTCAAGGACGAAATCGCGCGTGCGTCCGCGCTGGAATCGGCTCTCGCGGCGCAGTTGAGCGATGTCCTGGCCGGGCTGCCGAATATTCCGGGCGATGGCGTACCGCAGGGCGGCGATGAGACAGGCAATTTGGAAGTTGGCCGGTATGGGGAGCCGTACGCGCTGCCGTCGCCCGCCGACCACGTCGATCTGGGCGCAGGCCTTGGGATGATGGACTTCGAGGCGGCCGGGCGAATGTCCGGGGCGAGGTTCGTCGTTCTCAAGGGCGGCCTTGCCAGGCTCGAGCGCGCACTTGGCCAATTCATGCTCGATTTTCAGACTCAGGAGCGCGGCTACACCGAGGTTTCGCCGCCTCTGCTGGTCCGGGACGAGGCCATGTTCGGCACCGGTCAGCTGCCAAAGTTCGCCGACGAACTCTTTCGAACCACGCAGGGGCTATGGTTGATCCCGACCGCCGAGGTTTCCCTTGCCAACACCGTGCGCGAGCAGACCTTGAGCGAAGGGGCGCTGCCAATCCGGCTGGCCGCGCTGACGCCCAGCTTTCGCTCCGAAGCGGGGGCGTCGGGCAAGGATACGCGCGGGATGATCCGCCAGCACCAGTTCATGAAAGTCGAGCTGATCTCGATCACCGCGCCAGAGCAATCTCCCGCCGAACACGAGCGAATGATCGAGTGCGCGCAAGCGGTGCTGAAGCGGCTGGAGCTGCCGTTTCGAACCGTACTTCTGTGCGCGGGCGACATGGGATTTTCAGTCAACAAGACCTACGACATCGAGGTCTGGCTGCCGAGCCAGGGCCGTTACCGCGAGATCAGTTCGGTGTCCAATTGCGGGGACTTCCAGGCCAGGCGGATGAACGCTCGCTATCGGCCGGGCGAGGGCAAGCCGCCGCGCTTTGTGCACACCCTCAATGGATCGGGCCTGGCGGTCGGCCGAACCCTGGTCGCGATCATGGAGAATTATCAGGACGAGGGCGGGGCAATTGCCATACCCCAGGCGCTCCATTCGTACATGCGCGGGCTGACCCGCCTCGAAAAGAGACTGCCAAGCTCGGTGGCATGAGAATTCTGGTCACCAATGACGATGGCATTCATGCCCAGGGCTTGGCCGTGCTGGAGACGATTGCGCGGACGCTCAGCGAGGACGTCTGGGTTTGCGCGCCCGAGGCCGAACAATCGGGAGCGTCGCGCTCGTTGACACTCTCGGAGCCGCTGCGCGTGCGAACCCTGGACCCCAGACGCTTCGCGGTGCGCGGCACACCGACCGACTGCGTGATGCTGGCCATACAATATCTGATCGACGGCGATCGACCCGATCTTGTGCTCTCCGGGGTCAACAGCGGTCTAAACGCAGCCGAGGACGTGACGATGTCCGGCACCGTCGCCGGGGCCATCGAGGGCATGGCGCTGGGGGTGCCGGCCATAGCCCTTTCCCAGATGATGGGCGGGCCGTGGCGCGGTGACGGGCGCGGGCTCTATGCGACCGCGGAGGCGCATGGGGCGGCCTTGGTCGAACGGCTGGTGGGGGTGGGCTGGCCGAGCGGGGTTATCCTCAACATCAACTTTCCCGCCAAGCCGCCGGCCGACGTCATCGCCGTCGAGGTCACCCGCCAGGGCCTGCGTGACGTCCGCACCCGCTTCGCCGAAAAACGCACCGATTTACGCGGCCGGGACTACTATTGGCTGGGCTACAACCGTGAGCCGTCAAAGCCCACCGAAGGCACGGATCTGCGGGCCGCCTATGAAGGGCGGATCTCGGTCACGCCTCTGCACATCGACCTGACTCACATGGAGAGCGTCCATAGGCTGAAGGCGGTGATCGGCGGCGCCCCGCCCAAGACGCGCGTGAAGGCATGACCAAACGGCCAAAGGAGCCGGCGGAGCGGCAGACGCAGCTGGCGCGGCTGGTGCTTGGCCTGCGCTCCCAGGGAGTCACCGACCCGGCCGTGTTGGCCGCCATCGAGCGGACCCCGCGCGACCTGTTCACGCCCGAACTGTTCAAGGATCGCTCATGGGAAGACTCGGCCCTGCCCATCGCCTGCGGCCAAACCATCAGCCAGCCCTTCATCGTGGGATTGATGACCCAGGCCCTGACACTGGAGTCGCGGGACCGGGTGCTCGAGATCGGCGCCGGTTCGGGCTACCAGACCGCCGTCCTGGCCCGGCTCTCGCGGTTGGTCTACACCATCGAACGCTATCGCACCTTGTTGCGAGAGGCCGAAGAGAGATTCAGGGCCCTGCACCTGACCAATGTTATCACCCGGTTTGGCGACGGCGGGCTCGGCTGGCCAGAACAGGCGCCTTTCGACCGCATTCTGGTCACGGCAGCGGCGCCGAACGAGCCCAGAATACTGCTTGAGCAGTTGAAACCGTCGGGGGTGCTGGTGGCGCCGGTGGGCAAGGGACCCGTCCAGAAGCTCTGCCGATACGCCGGTGACGGCCGTGGCGAGTTCGCGATGGAGGTTCTGTGCGAGGTGCGCTTCGTGCCCTTGCTCGACGGTGTTGCGAGGGAACTCTGATCGGTTGCAAGGCTGCGCGGCCGCTTGGCCACGGGCCCCTAGGTTAATCGATGGTTTACCATATCAGCCCGACTGATTTGGGATGCACAACGGAGCGGCGATGAAGCAGATTTTTTGCACGGCGGCCGCGATCGTTCTGACGGGCTGCGTTCTCGCTGCGTGCGAGACGGAGCCGGCCTATCCCGTGCGAAGCAACTATTCGCCGCCGCCCCGCATCGAGCCGCAGTATCCCATTCACGGCCAGGCCGCGACGGCGCCGCTGCCGCCGGCGACAGAGGCCCCTATGGCCGAGGAGTCGCCCGCGCCGCAGGCCCACCCCTCACCCCAGGTGGAATCCGAGTCACTGCCCTCCGTGGGGGTCGCTCCGGCGCCCCAGCCCCCCGCTGCAGCGCCGTACGGTCCGCCGCCGCCGGCGCCTCAGTACTCGGCGCCGCCGCAAGCCTATCTCGGCTCCCCAGAGTCAGAGCGGCCCGCGCCGGTGCGGATGCGACGGGGTCCGCCCCGCTACGTCACCACGGGCAAGGTGGTCGAGGCGCACGGCATGTTCCACAACTATGAGGTCAGAAAGCACGACCACGTCGACGCCATCGCCAGGGAGCTCGGCACCACCCGCAAGGTGATCGTCAAGGAGAACCATCTCAAGGCGCCCTACGGCATTCATCCCGGCGACGTGCTCAAGGTGCCGGTGGCCAAGGCCTATGTCGTCCAGTCTGGAGACACCTTGGAGGCGATCGGAAAACGGTTCGGCGTCGGCCGGGAAGACCTTGCCTCGTTGAACTCGATTTCCGTCCGCAAGCGACTGAGACCTGGGCAGAAAATCGCCTTGCCAAGCGACTTCAAGGACCGCGGGCCGACCAAGCTGCGCGGCGTGATGATGGTCGACAGGCGCGAGCCTGCCGCCGCCTCCAGTCTGGCGGAGCGGGAACGTGACCGCGAGCGCGAGGCCCCGGCGTCGCCCCCCGCCAGATAT
>JAYTRF010000347.1:0-4957 GCA_043746375.1 Caulobacteraceae bacterium
GGCGCGAATCTTTGCGACAGCGGCGCTCACCGCATCCATGTCTTCGCCTGGAATGATCTTGTCGCCGACGATGAAGGTTGGTGTCCCGTCAAGGCCCAGAGCGTTGAACAGTGTGGTCACGTCGGCGATCTGCGCGTCGGCGGGGGCGTTGGGCGCCAAGTCGGCGCTTCGCGCGCCCGCAGCTTTGGCGAAACGGTCGATGGTGTGGTCATCCAGCGCCTTGGTCGCCATCAAGGTCTGATAAAAGGCGAGGTAGTCGCCGTTGGCCTTCTTGACCGCGATCGCGGCCCTCGCGGCGTGTTCGGAGGTCGGGCCGAAGATCGGCATCTCCTTGAAGACGAAGCGCACGTCCGGGTTGGCCTTTATCAGGGCAACCACGCGCGGCGCGGCGTTTTCGCAATGGGGACACCGATAGTCATAGAACTCGGTCACGGTTATCGGGCCAGCGGGGTTGGCGACGAAATCGCGCGGGTCGTGCTCCAGCGCCTGGCGGTGAGCGGGGAGATTGGCGATGGCCTGGCGTTGCGCCGCAGCATCGTTGGCATCCATCTTAACCTGCAGGCGCTGGGCGGCTTCCTGGATCACCTCAGGATGGGCCAAAAGGTAGGCGCGCACCCGCGCCCCGAAGGCGCGATCATCGGCACGTCCTTGGCACCCGCCAACAGCCAAAGCGGCGATGGCTACGGTGATCGCCAGAAATCTCGCACTCATCCCTCGCGCGCCAGTTCCTTCAGGTCGTCGGAGGTCGGCTTGGACGACAAGACAATGTCGGTGGCGCGGCGCCATTGCGGCGTGCCCTTGGTCAAGAGCTTGCGGGCGCGAAGGGCGAACACCGCGGCGTCGCGCATCTGCCCCAGGTGGAAGTTCTGCTCGGCGGCCGCCAGCCGCGCCATGCCCGCGTCGCCCTTGCTGTCGTAGGCTTCCGACAGCAGGCGCCAGCCGAGCGGATCGTCGGGCTCGAGACTGAGCGCACGGTCGATGTTGCTGATCGCCTCGTCCGTCAGTTTGGGATCGTTCACCGCCAGCAGGCTCTGACCCAGATTGATTCTCAATAAGGGCGCGTTGGGCTTCAGCTCGACGCTGCGGCGGTGAGCATCGACGGCGTCCTTGGCGCGGCCCGCCTCGAACAGCACCTGACCCTTGAGCTCCCACAGATAGGGGTTCTGCGGCTGCTCCTTGATCAAATCATCGATGGCGCTGACCGCCTTATCGGTATCGCTCTGCTTGTAATAGGCGATCGCCCGCGCATATCGGGCCGGATACGACGTGTCGGTCAGGGGATAGTCGTTCAGCGTCTGCTGCGGGGAATCCAGGAACCCCCTCAGCTTGGCCTGCATGACGGCGAAGGCGGCGATGGCCTGTGGGGTATCCACGACACCCGCGTGAGGTTGCTGATTCACCCGCACGGTGAGGGCCTCGATGCGGTCGTCGGTCAGCGGGTGATCGCGAAAGAAGGGAAACTTCTTCTCATCGTCGAAAACCTCCTGATAGCGGAAATTGTTGAAGAAATCGACCAAGCCCCGGCCCGACATGCCCGCTTTTTCGAGATAGGTGACGGCGGCCTGATCAGCGGCCGATTCCTGAATCCGGGAAAAACCGAGCGCGGAAATGGCAGCGAAATAGGTGGATGAATAAACCAGACCGGCCGCCGCGTCCGGAGCGCCAGCCGCGGCCGCAAGGATGCCCAGGCCCAGACCCAGCAGCATGGGCCCCAGAGCTGCATGCCCCATGTCTCCGGAACGCGCGACGTGGCCTCCCGCCATGTGGCCGGTTTCGTGGGCGATGACTCCGATCAGCTGATTGGGTGTCTTCGCCTCGAGGATAAGGCCGGTGTTCAGGAAGATGTTGAGACCTGCGCCGGTCTCGGCATTGAGTTCCTTGTCGCCGATGAGATGGATCTGCACCTTGTCGGCTTCGAGGCCGGCGGCGCGGAAGATCGGATCCGCCTCGGTGTGCAGAATCTCCTCGATCTCAGTGTCACGGACGAGCGAAACGCCCTGGTCTTGCTGGGCCATGGCTGGCGCGCCTCGACCGACCAGCAGGCAAACTGCAGCAAACACTCCGACGGTGGCGCGAAGGCGTTTCGCGGCGCTCACGGCCTGTCTCCTCATCGCCTCAAGCCGCCCGCACGGTTGAGACTAGTTGATCATCAGCCCCGACGCCACCAGCCTCGCCGTGGCGTCGCCGCTCTGGCCGAAATCTCAGCTGGATGCGGGGAGGCCGCTTCCGCCTCGGGCGGTGTGGCCGCAGGCTCAGGGGCTGCCGGCGCTGCGGTGACGGTTTCCACCGGGCCGGGCGCGGGAGGCGCGGCCTCGAGGGCGTCGTCCGCAACGCCGATGTCGCCTGAGGCGACCTCGGCATGGGTGTCCGAGGTCACAAGGGCGCCGCGGCGCCGTCGGGTCCGTTTTGGCTTCTCGGGGGCATCGGGCAATTCGACCCAGATGTCGTCGCCTTCGACCACCTGTTGCGCCGGTTCGGCATCCAAAGTCGGGAGGCGCGCCTCCAAAGTCACAGCCGTGGCCGGGGCGGCGACGGTTTCAGTCGCCGCGGCCTGGGAGGCGCCCCGCCACTCATAGGGGTCTTCACCGCTCAGTCGCGCCGGCCACGCCCAGCCATAGGCATCGACCGGACGCGCGTCTTCCCGCATCCGGCGCCCGCCTCGACGCCCGCGACGCCGGCGCCTGCCGCCAGCCTCGCTTTCCGCCTCGCGCTCCGCATGCTGCGCGGGTGCAGCTACAGAATCCTCGCCGGCCCCACCCATTGTTGGCCGGGGTTCATCACCCCGCCGGCCCCTTCGGCGCCTCCGGCCACGGCGTGGCTGACCATCGTCGTCGTCGACCTGGGGAGCGACGTCCTTGGCCTCATCGTCGCCGTAGGTTTCAGCGTCGCCCAGATCGTCTTCATTATCCACGGCATCGTCGTCCACCGCATCCTCGTCGGTGAGATCGTCATCGGCGTAGACATCGGCGGCAGGCGCTTCCCAGGTGCGGTCGACCTCGTGGGGGACGTTGGAAACGCGATCAATCCCATGGTCGGCGTGGGCCAGAGCTTCGTCGATCACCACGCTGACGAACAGGCCATGACTGCTGAGGATGCGGGTCAGGTATTCGCGTTTATGATTGAGGATATAAAGGCTGACATCCCGAGGCACGCGAACGACGATCTCGCCGCCTCCGTTCAGAGCTTCCATTTCGATTGCCCGCAGCGCCGCCAGCGAGCTGGACTCAACCGAGCGTACCCGCCCGGCGCCGTTGCAGTGCGAGCAGACATGGGTGGTGCCTTCGAGGATCCCCGTCCGCCGACGCTGGCGGCTCATTTCCATCAGGCCGAAAGACGAGATTTTGCCCATCTGGATGCGCGCACGATCGTCTTTCAAGCAGTCCTTCAGCTTCTTCTCGACGGCGCGGTTGTTCTTGGCCTCTTCCATGTCGATGAAGTCGATGACGATAAGGCCCGCCAGGTCGCGCAACCGCAGTTGCCGGGCGGTTTCCTCGGCGGCTTCCATGTTGGTCTTCAGAGCCGTCGCCTCGATGTTGCGTTCGCGGGTCGCGCGCCCGGAGTTCACATCGACGGCGACCAGGGCCTCAGTCTGATTGATCACCAGATAGCCGCCCGAACGCAGTGGCGCCGTGGGCGAGTAGATTTGCGAGAGGTGGTCTTCGATCTTGTGATGCACGAATAGCGGCGCGGCGCCGCGATACGGCTGCACCTTCTTGGCCTGAGACGGCATCAGCATGCGCATGAAGTCGCGCGCTTCCCGATAGCCGGCCTCGCCTTCTACCCAGATTCCCTCGAGATCCTTGTCGTAGAGATCGCGAATGGCGCGTTTGACCAGATCCTCCTCTTCGTAGATCGGCGCCGGCGCTATCGAGTGCAGGGTCGTGTCGCGAATGTTTCCCCAGGCGCGCGAGAGATATTCGTAGTCGCGCTTGATTTCCGCCTTGGTCCGCTTGGCGCCGGCGGTTCGCACGATCAGGCCCATGCCCTGCGGCACGCTGAGGTCCGAGACGATCGAGCGCAGGCGCTTGCGGTCGGCGAGATTGCTGATCTTGCGGCTGATCCCGCCGCCACGATCGGTATTGGGCATCAAGACGCAATAGCGCCCGGCCAGCGAGAGATAGGTCGTCAGCGCCGCGCCTTTGTTGCCGCGCTCCTCTTTCACCACCTGAACAAGCATGATCTGGCGGCGCTTGATGACCTCCTGGATCTTGTAGCGGCGCATCAGGCGCTGGCGGCGGCGCGCGACTTCCTCGTCGACCTCGTCATCGTCATCGAGCCCGCCCAACTGCTCGGCGTCATCGTCCCCGGGCTGCGCCAGGATCGGCGCGGCAGCGTGCTCTTCCTCTTCCTCCTCGGCCTCGCGCAGCAGGGCTTCGCGATCGGCGTGGGGGATCTGGTAATAGTCCGGGTGAATTTCGTTGAAGGCCAGGAAGCCGTGGCGGTTGCCGCCATATTCGACGAACGCCGCCTGCAAGCTTGGTTCTACCCGCGCGACCTTGGCCAGATAGATGTTGCCGCGAAGCTGTTTCCTGGCGCGGCTTTCGAAATCGAACTCTTCAACCCGGCTGCCGTCCAGGACGACGACGCGCGTTTCCTCCGCGTGGGCCGCGTCGATCAACATTCTCTTCATAAAAGTGGTCTCCGGGGCGCTCGGCGGACTTGGGGTCCGGGCGCCGGCTGTTGACGGGCGCGCGCGCGACGCGGCTGGCCGCCCGGCCGCCATCGGCGGCTGGTGCGATCAGATTTCGAATCGGCGTCAAGGCGGCGCTGCCCATTGGTGATTCCCAAGACGCGCCGCCAAGAGGAGCGCGGATCGGATGAAGCGCCGACGCCTGGAACGGCGTTTAGCCCGACGCAAAGGCCGCGCAATTTCGCCGCTCGAAATCGAAAACCGGCGGATGCGCAGCACAACTGTATGGGAAAGCGACGCCGAAGGAAAGCTTCGCCATCGACGGGC
>JAYTRF010000348.1:0-4409 GCA_043746375.1 Caulobacteraceae bacterium
CGGTACATGCCGAGCATCCGCTGGGTGACCAGGAATCCGCCGAAGATGTTGACCGAGGCCAACGCCGCGGCCGCGGCGCCCGCCCCCTTCGAAACCCACACGCCGCTTCCCACCACGCCGTGCGCGGCGGCGGCCAGCAAGGCGCCCACGATGATCACCGACGAAATCGCGTTGGTCACCGCCATCAGCGGGGTGTGCAGGGCCGGGGTGACGCTCCAGACCACATAGTAGCCGACGAAGATCGCCAGGACGAAGATCGCCAGGCGAAAGACGATAGGGTCGACAGCTTCCATCTTCCTGTCAGGCCTCCGCGCCGGCCGCCGGGGCCGCATGGGTCACCCGCCCGGGATCGGCGACGAGGGCGGCCTTCAGAATTTCATCGTCGAGATCGGGCGCCAGGGCGCCGTCCTTGTCGAGCAACAGGCCAAGAAACGCCAGCAGGTTGCGGCCGTAGAGAGCCGACGCATCGGCGGCGATCCGGCCTGGCATGTTGGCGATGCCGACGATCTTCACCCCCCCGGCGACGACGAGCTGATCGGCGAGCGCGCCTTCGACGTTGCCGCCCTGTTCGACGGCGAGGTCGACGATCACCGACCCGCTTCTCATCGACGCGACCTGCGCGGCGGTCACCAGCACAGGCGCGGCGCGCCCTGGGATGAGCGCGGTGGTGATGACGATGTCCTGCTTCTTCAGGTGATCGCCGACCAGCGCGGCCTGCTTGGCGCGGTAGTCGGCGCTCATCGGCTTGGCATAGCCACCGGCCGTTTCGGCGGCCCGGAATTCGTCATCCTCGACGGCGATGAACTTGGCGCCGAGGGATTCGACCTGCTCCTTGGAGGCGGGGCGAACGTCCGTCGCGGTAACGACCGCGCCCAGCCGGCGCGCGGTGGCGATCGCCTGCAGGCCGGCGACGCCGGCGCCGATGACGAACACCTTGGCCGGCGCGATGGTCCCGGCGGCGGTCATCATCATCGGCATGGCCCGCCCGTACGCCTGCGCCGCCTCGATGACGGCGCGGTAGCCGGCCAGATTGGCCTGGCTGGAGAGTGCGTCCATGGCCTGGGCGCGGCTGATCCTTGGCACGAACTCCATGGCGAAGGCGGTGACGCCGCGCTCGGCCAGGGCTTCAAGCCCGGGGCGGTCCTGATGCGGGTCAAGCATGCCAACGACTACAGCCCCCTGCCTGAGCAGCGACGCCACCTCCGCCCCTGGCCGGCGGACGCTGAGCAGAATATCGGCCCCGGTTACCGCGGTGGCCAGGTCAGCAGCGATCTCGGCCCCCGCTTGCGCGTATGCCTCGTCAGCGAAGGCCGCGCCTTCGCCCGCGCCGGTTTCGATTACCACCTGGCAGCCTTGACTGATCAGCTTTCTGACGCTGTCGGGGGTGAGGGCCACCCGCGTTTCTCCGCCGTGGCGCTCTCGGGTCACCGCCACGCGGGCCATGGACGGATCCTAGGGCTGGTCGTGGTGTCTGGCGCGCAGCAGCCAGACGCCGAGCACGCTGACGATTATCGCGGTGATTAGAGCGCCCAAGAAACCAGCGCCCGTGCAGAACCACAGCGTCAGAAAGAGGGTCACCACTGCGGTGTGCAGGGCGCCCCACTTGGCGAGATTGAGAAACAGCTTGTAGCTGGCGACGTTCTCCGAGGGGTCCTGGTCGCCGTGATGATAGTCGGAAGCCGTCTCGGCCATGCGTGGTCGTCTCAAGGGGCAAAAGCGGATCGGTGCCGCCGGGTGCTACACCACGCCGCGCCGAGGCTCAAGGCGGCCACACGGACAACAGCGCCCGCAGGGCCGCCACGAGCGCGAGCGGCTGGTCGACCATGATGTGGTGCTCGCTGTCAGGGATAACGACCAGCGGCGAACCGGCCGGGATGAGCTTGGTGGTCTGGCCGGCGTGACGCTTCATGATGTTGGAGTTGTCGCCGTAAATATGCGCCAGCGGCGCGGTCGGCGGCGGCCCGTTCTGTGACATCGCGCCGCGGTCGAGTTTGGCCCAGAAGAGTGGGTCGAATCGCCAGGTCCAGCCCTCGCCGGAGCCATCGGCCATCGGCGCGCGCTTGAGCGACCGACGGGCAATACAATCGGCGATGTAGAGGTTGCCGGGCACCTGCGGCGGCATGAAGCGGAATCGGGCCAGCGCCTGGGCGAGGGTTGCGTAGACACGATTGGGTCGGGTGCGCTGGGCGGGCCCGCGCCACTGGCCGCCATCGGTCTTGCGGCCGGCCCTTTCCTCTTCCTTGCGCCACGCCTCCATCTGCTCGACCGTCGGTGGGCCACCAAAGCCGGTATCGACCATGATGCAGGCGCTCATGCGCTCTGGGTGATGCGAGGCGGAATAGTAGACTTGCGAGCCGCCGAAGGAGTGGCCGATGTAGATAGGCTTTACCTGGGCCCGGTAGAGACCGGCGGCCTTGGCGCAGACCCATATCTCGGTCGCGAAGGTCTCGAACGTGTACGCTTCGCGCCAGTCCGAGGCGCCCATGCCGGAAAATGAAATCGAGGCGACGCGGTAATCGTCGGCGAAAAACGGAGCAATGAAGCTCCACCAGTCGGCGTGGGCGCTGTTGCCGTGCACGAAGATCAACCCCGGCTTGCCGACTTGGCCCCAGGTGAGCATCTCGATCTGCGCGCCTTCGACGGTGACGAAACTGCGTTCCGGCGCGCGGGCCAGGGCTGCCTTGAACCAGGGCGGGCTGGCAGGCTCGGCGCCATTGAAGGGCGATAGGGGTGAAGCGATCTCCTGCGGCAGATCGGGCTCCAGCCTTACCGGCTCGTCGTCATCCAGGCGTTCATCCTCCGGCGTGCCTGGGCGTTTATCGTCGGCCATCATTGTTCTCTGGTTTTCTCGTGGAGCCGCCGGTCGCGCCCGCGTCGGGGCCTTTGACTAACAAGCGTTTGAAAAATGGCAAGGCGAGAACCGTGCAGTCAAAGCCCGGCGGTTGCGAGGGCCGCGGCCTGCCGTGCGGCGAGGGCCTCTTCCGAAAAGCCTTCCAGTGAGGCTTCGAAGAGGGCGCGCCAGTTCTGCGCCGCGCCGAGATGCAGGAAGGCGGCGCCAAGGCCGATGGCGGCCCGGTCCATGAATACGAACTCGCGCGGAATGGTGATCGGCCCCTTGTCTTCGAGGGCGCGCTTGACCTGGAACGCCTCGCGCCTGCCGTACTCTCCGGGACTGACCCCATCGGCCACCGTGCGCACGCGGTCGTCGAGCAGCGGGCCGTAGATGAAACGGGCCCAGATGCCGAGCACGTCGATGGTGTCATCGGTCAGGTCGGCGAATCCCCAGGCGCGGTAAGCGGCTGTCTCGCCCTCGCGGTCGCCGCTGACCATGGCGCGATGCAGCTTGACGACACCGCCAACGAACGCCGGAGGGAAAACCCGAATGCAGCCGAAATCCAGAAGGTTGAGGCGGCCGCCCTGGTCGGCAAAGCTGTAGTTGCCTAGATGCGGGTCGCCGTGAATGACCCCGATCTGGATCAGCGGCGTCCACCAAGCCTCAAACAGCACCTTGGCTATGCGATCGCGGACGGCCTGTTCTGCGTCCTTGAAACTCTGCAACCCGCGGCCTTCGAGCCAGTCCATGGTCAGAAGCCGCCCCGTCGACAGCTCCATGTCGGGCGCCGGCACGGCAATGTCGGCGCGGGCCGCGAAGAAGGCCCGGTAGAGCCGCATCGCCGCGGCCTCGTGGGCATAGTCGAGTTCCTCGCGGATGCGTTCGGAGATTTCGGCAGCTATCTCGCGGGTATCGATGGCCCCAAACAGCTGCCGGCCCAGGGTCAACAGGCCGCGAAGCTGGCTCAGATCGCTCTCGATGGCGCTTTGCATGTCGGGATACTGCAGCTTCACCGCCAAATCTCGTCCGTCGAGCGCTGTGGCCCGGTGCACCTGACCCAGCGAAGCGGCGGCGGCCGGCGCCAAGTCGAAGGAGCCAAAACGAGTCCGCCAGTCAGCGCCAAGTTCTGCGGCCATGCGCCGGCGCACGAACGGCGCACCCATCGCCGGCGCGTTGGTCTGCAATTCGGTCAGTTCGGCGGCGAATTGCGGCGGCAGAAGATCGGGAACGGTGGCGAACATCTGCGCCACCTTCATCAGCGGGCCTTTGAGCCGTCCAAGGGCCTCCTTAAGGGCTTTCGCGTTGCGCGCGTCCTGGTCACCCGCGCCGAAAAGGGCATTGGCGCCAAAGCTCGCCGCCGCGCCGGAAAGACCCGCGCCGACGCGGGCAAAGCGGGCGACGCGGCCGCTCAGCCGGTTGCGTTCGGGATCACGATCCATGGTCCGGCGTATGTAGCCCCAGAGGCGCGGCATGCAACCCGGCCCACCGCCGTTAACCCCCGACTCACTTCCCTTTAGGCCCGCCTTTACCTGCCCCCTGTATCAAGACGGCACGAAAACGAGCTCGCTCCAGTGAG
>JAYTRF010000349.1:0-1688 GCA_043746375.1 Caulobacteraceae bacterium
TCGCCATGCGCCGTCCAGCAACTCGCGCGCCTACCGGCTGCTCGGCGGTCAGCCGATGACGGAAATCAGCTTCGCTCTGCCTGGCCTGCGCTGGGAGCACGTCACCGTGGGCCGCCGGCAGGTTCTGGCCCTGACCTGCCTGACGCCATTGAGCGAAACAGCGACGGCGATCACCCAACTGGTCTGGTCCGACCATCCGATTTTTGCCGTCGCCGCACCGTTCATCCGGGCCGGCGCACGGCGGTTTCTGGCTCAGGACGGGGTCATGGTCGACCTTCAGAACCAGGGGCTGAAGTACGATCCGCCGTTGCTGTGGATCGACGATGCGGACCGGCAAGCCAAGTGGTATCTGGCCCTCAAGCGCGAGTGGGCGGCCAGTCGCCACGAGCGCCGCGTCTTCGCCAACCCGATCACATCGGCCACGCTGCAATGGATCAGTTGATCCAAAAGCTCGTCGCGCGGACAAGGCGCGCCCTGACCACCTGGCCAGACGCGTCAGGCTGGCGGTTCACGGCCGCCATCGGCGCCGCTACCCTGGCGGCAATGGGCGCGATCGGGTTTTCCAGCGGGCTTTACGCCCTGCACCCGCCCCGCACCCGGGGTCTGGCTGCGCGGCTGCTGACGGTGCTGATCGCGCCGGCGATCGGCGAGGAAGCGGTTTTTCGCGCCGTGATGATCCCGGACCGCACCGAGACCGCTCGCCCCTGGGTGGCACTCGCCGGGATGACCGGCGTTTTCACCCTTTGGCACGTCCTTGAGGCCAAGACCTTCCTGCGCGTGGCCGAACCGATGTTTCTTCGGCCAAGCTTTCTCGCCTGCGCCGCCAGCCTCGGCCTTGGTTGCGGCCTGATCCGCTGGCGGACGGCGTCTCTTTGGCCCGCGGTCGGCGTGCACTGGCTGGCGGTGACCGTCTGGCAGACGTGGCTGGGCGGGCTGGTGCTCGATGATTAGGCGCCCGGTCGTAATGTGCGCGGCTTTGGCGCCTTTGCTGGCTCTTGCCTTGTTGGCGCCGCTGCGTCTCGAGGCCGCGCGCGCGGCCCTCGCCCCGCCGACGGTGTTCATCAGCCCATCGGGCGAACCCTTCCGTTCGCCGGCCGGCGCCACCGCCTCGTTCGAGGCCTGGTTCGCCAGGGCCGACACCGACCACGATGGGCGAATCGACAGGCGCGAGTTCGACGCCGACGCCATGGCATTCTTTGGCAAGCTGGACCTGAACGGCGACGGGGTCATCGACGGGACCGAGATCGCCGCCTACGAGAAAACCGTCGCTCCCGAGCTGATCGCCCGCAGCGACGAGGGCAATTCAGGCCATGACGCCTATGTTTCGCTGCTCAACGAGGCCGAACCGGTCAGCGGCGCCGATCTCTCGCTCGATCTGCGGATAACGGTCGCGGAGTGGCGAGCGGCCACGCGACGCCGCTTCGCCGCCCTCGACCCCACCGGGCTCGGCTATCTGGGCCACGCCGCCCTCCTCGCCCGCCTGCCCCGCGCCGGCAAACCGCGCGGGCGACATGGAGCCGAAAGATGAGTCATCGCCAGCCTGTCATCGCGTCTCTCTTGGCCTGTGCAGCGCTGCTCGGCGGATGCGTCAAGCCGTCTGCCGGGGGCGGGATTCCCCGCGATGCCCTCGACAGCGCCATCGGCGCGGCTATCGGGGACCCTTCGACCTGCGTCATCCTGGCCGAGCG
>JAYTRF010000350.1:0-1894 GCA_043746375.1 Caulobacteraceae bacterium
ACCAGGCCGCGTTCGTCCCGCAGGGCAAGAGCGTGTTCGTTGGCGGCATCGTAGCTGTCGCCGTCGATGACTACCGTTGCCCCGAAATCGCGCGTCTGCTGGACTTTCACGTGCGGCGTGCCGTTGGGCATGACGATGGTCACCGGGACGCCCAGCCGCTCACCGTGATAGGCAAGGCCCTGGGCGTGATTTCCCGCCGAGGCGGCGATCACCCCGAGCTTCTTTTCCGCCGGCGACAGCAGGCTGAGCTTGTTGAGCGCCCCGCGTTCCTTGAAGGAAGCGGTGAACTGGAGATTTTCGAACTTCACCCACACTTCGGCGCCGGTAATCTGTGACAGCGTCCGCGAGCGTCGGCACGGCGTGCGCTCCACATGGCCGGCGATCCGCTCGGCGGCGGCCCGGATATCGTCGAGGGTGAGGGTCATTTGGACGTTTTGGGTAAAGGGCGCGCAACCTAGCGGGGGGCGCCGGTCACCGCAATCCGCGCATCAGGTCGATCCGGCGCATGGCCTTGCCGGGCAGGGCCGAGACGGCGCCCAGCGGCAGGGTTTCGGCGGTCTTGCGCACGCGATAGGCGGCCCCGCGCACCAGGGACGCTGGCGAGGCGACGCCGACGAAGCCATGGGTCACCGCCTGCTCGGTGTTGGCCAGTTCGCGCTTGAACCGGTAGTCGCCATAACCGAGGTCGAGCCTTGAAAACGGCGTGGCGCCCATCCAGCGCAGTATGTCCTGGAACAGCAAGAGGCCAGGCGAGTAGCGCTCGAAGCGCGGATCGTGGCCAATGATCCAGGCGTGGATGGTCGATGCCCCCAACAGGTGAAAATGCGCCGCCGCCAGTTCGCCGCCGAGGTGCAGAGTGAAGAGGCCGGCTGCAAGCGAGCCATCCTGCGCCGCGAAAAGATGATCGATCAGCCGCCTTGGCCACGCGCTCGCGAAAATGTCGATCTGGCCGGTAGCCCGATAGCGTTCTCGCTTCCAGGCGAGCAGCTGACCCAGGTCGGGGCCCGCCTTGGAATGGGCGAACTGGACAGGGCCCGCTTCGCGTTCGGCCTTGCGCCGCTTCTTGTCGAGGTCCTTCAGCGCCGTTACGCCCGCCGCCCGCCGCTGCGCAGCGTAGGACTCGTAGCCGGCCGGCACATCGACGATCCAGGAAGTCTCCCGCCCCTGGGCGTAGGGCGCGAACGCGTCGTCGCTTTGCAGCATATGGGAGAAGTCGAACCGACCTACGCCGAGCGCCGCGACCAGCGCCCGCGGGTTCAATCTCACCTGGGGCTCCGCCACCAGGCCCTGATAGTCGCAGAGGGGAGCGCCCGCGGCCATGGCGGTGAATCGCCCAGCGCGCAGCGCCATGAAGCCCAAGCTTTCGCCCGCTTCGCGCAGCACGGCGACCCGCACGCCGGTGTCCGTCTCGCCCAGC
Organism: Caulobacteraceae bacterium; assembly: GCA_043746375.1. Taxonomy (GTDB): domain Bacteria; phylum Pseudomonadota; class Alphaproteobacteria; order Caulobacterales; family Caulobacteraceae; genus Acaudatibacter. The sequence continues at coordinate 1,418 of JAYTRF010000350.1, forward strand.
GCGCGCGCTATGGCGATCGGCCAGCCGGGGCCCAGAAAGGGAGAGTCCCAGCTCTGCCGCGTGGCCTGCAGCGCGCGCCAGTGTTCGACCATCTCGCCCGACATGTCGCCTGGCCGGATGAATTGGAATTCCACTGAACGGCGCCTTTTGGGGATTTCCGAGCGGCGGAGATTAACCCGCCAACCCTTGCTTTGAGGTTAGTGGCTTGGCCCGCAGGCCATGGTGGTTGCAGACTGGGCGCATGGGGACTGTCGTGAAGCCGAAAGACGGTGGCGGCCAGCAGGGCAGCTTGCTCGCCGCCAGGGACGAATTGAAGGGGTGGCTTGTCCAGCATGCCTACCCACTTTGGTGGCGGATCGGGGCAGACCAGGTCTTGGGCGGCTTTCACGACGCCTTGGCGATGAACGGCGAGCCGGTTGCCGGCGACAAACGGGCCAGGGTCCAGGCGCGCCAGGCGATCTGCTACGCCCTGGCCCC
>JAYTRF010000351.1:0-12633 GCA_043746375.1 Caulobacteraceae bacterium
GTTTCGGAGATCGACGGCAGCTTGCGAAGATCCAGGGTGCGCAGGCTCTGGACAAACCCGACGAGTTCAGTTCGCAGCCTTGCGTCGATACCTGGGACGCGGCTGGCGACAATGCGCTCCTCGAGCCGGGCGTCGGGCAGCGGGATGTGCAGATGCAGGCAGCGCCGTTTCAAGGCGTCGCCCAGATCGCGAACGTTGTTGGACGTAAGGAAAACCACCGGCCGTACGGTCGCCCGAATAACGCCGATCTCGGGTATGGAAACCTGGAAGGCCGACAGCATTTCCAGCAAAAACGCTTCGAAAGCCTCATCGCTCTTGTCGATCTCGTCGATCAGCAGCACCGCGCCCCCCTCCTGGCGCAGCGCCCTCAGGAGCGGTCTGGGTTCGAGGAAGGGTTCGGAAAAAAACAGATCGCCGGCGCCGTGGAGCCGCTCCATGGCCGTAGCCATGTCGGGTGCGCCGCTCATCTGCGCGCCCATGTGATCCTTGAGAATCTGCGTGTAGAGCAGCTGTTTTCCGTATTTCCACTCGTAGAGCGCCTTGGATTCGTCCAGGCCCTCGTAGCACTGCATGCGAATAAGCGGCAGGCCGAGCATGGCCGCCGCGCTGATCGCCAACTCGGTTTTGCCGACCCCGGCGACGCCTTCGACCAGCACCGGCTTTTCGAGGTGGGCGGCCATGAACAGGGCCGTGGCGATTCGCCGAGAGGCGATGTATCCGACCCTTGCCAGGCCATCGGTGATCGATTCCACCGAGCCTAGCGCAGTGTGGGCGGTTTCCACGACTTTCAACGGCGACATCCTCGTGAGACGAGGCTCCGTCCTTGCGTGAGAAGGCGCCGCGCGGCAAGGGGTGGGATAAGGAAGGGCTGGGACAAAGGCGGTCGCTGACGTCTTTGCCGCAACCTTCGAAGCGTATCGGGGGGACGCGCGGCCATGGCCATAAGCGACGACGTTCTAACCAAGCTTCCGCCCGAGGACTTGGAGACCATCTCGCGACAAATTCGCGACGGCGACCTCCTTCTGTGCTCGGCCAACGATCCGTTTTCCCGTCTTATAGGCTGGAGCACCAAGAGCCCTTGGACCCATATCGGCCTAGCTTACCGCTGGCCGTCGCTAAAGAGGATCATGGCCTTCGAATGCGTCCAGCACATAGGCGTACGGGCGGTGCCCATCGAGCGGTTCATCAGCCAGACCAGCAGCGGAACCAAACCCTATCCCGGCAAGATCATTCTCGCGCGACATGAAACCTTCGCCGATCGGCGCAAGGCGGAGGATCCGGGGCCGATGAAGCGCTTGGCTGACTTCGCGGTCGACAAGATCGGCGATAAGTTTTCCAACGCGGAAATCCTCAAGATCGCGATGCGGATCGTGGTCGGCCGCCTCAACCGCCACATGCCCAGGTCGCTGGGGCCTGACGACGAGTTCATCTGCTCGGAGTACGTCGCTCGCTGCTTCGCAAAAATAGACATCCAGATTCTCTGGGACGGCCTGGGCTTCATCGCCCCAGCCGACTTTGCCCGCGACCCAAAGGTCCAGGCAGTTGCGAGGTTCCGGACCAGGTGAAACCCGCCTCCTTTTTTTAAGGGAGGGCCGATCCTTCGGCCGAAGCCTTCTCCAAAAGCGCGGAGCCGATCGCCTTTTGGTAAATCCGATAGGTTTTGTAGACGCGGGCGCCGAAGCCTTCGAGGATATGGCGCATGGGCAGGTTGTCTTCGAGGATCCAGGAATATTCAGCCTGAGTGATGCCCAGCTTTACGCCCTCGCGGCGGATGGCATCCAGGATCACAAAGGGAGCGAACGTCCCGCGTGGGTCGCGCGCGAATTTGCGTTTTACGCCCATCAGGGGAATGCGGCCGCGCTTCACGCCCTTCACCTTCAGCCGCCAGAGAAGCTTGGCCCAGCCGAACGGAAAGAGGCGCCCATTGAGGTCGAAGATGGCGTCGTTAAGGTTTGGCAAGAGGACGCCGAAGCCTGCCGGCTCGCCATCGATCTCCAGAAACCAGACCAGACGCGGGTGCAGGATCAGCCGAATCGATTCAGCCAGGTGCTTGGTCTCAGCTTCGGTGACCGGCGCGGCCCCCCAGTTCTGCGACCAGGCATCGTTGAGGATGTCGACCAGGATGCGCACGTCTTCATCGAATTCATCCATCCGTACCGGCCGAAGCACGACGCCCTTCGGCAGGGGCCTGGCCAGGCGCGCCTGGACCCCGGCCGTGAACACCGGAACGTCCGATATGTAGGCGACGACGTCCTTGATCTTGGCGTAGCCCTGCTCTTCGATACGGGCGGCAGTGTAGCGCGGATCGTGGCCCATCATCAGCATCGGCGGCGTATCGAAGCCGTCGATGAGCAGGCCAACCTCTTCATTTATCGACAAATTGAAGGGACCGAGGGCCTGGACGCACCCGCGATCCGCAAGCCACGCCTCGGCGACCGCGAACAGCGCGGCGAAGACCTCGGGATCGTCCTTGGCGGCGATCATGCCGAAATAGCCAGCCGGAGCCGCGGGATCGGTCTTTGCCAAATGGTCGATCTGGGCGCTGATTCGGCCGACGTCCTCGCCATCGCGTACGGCCAGCCAGAACTGCACGGCGGCATGCGCGAAAAACGGGTTGTGCTTCGGCGAAAGGGCCTCGCGCCGCTCGAACATCAGCGGCGCTATCCACTTCGGGTCACCGGCGTTGAGGTCCATGGGCACGCGGATGAAACGCTCCAGCTGCGCCCGGCCGCTCACCGGCAGGATTTCCACTGCGGCCATCATCCCTCCGCGTAAAGCAGGATGCTGATCGCCCCGGCGGCGAAAGCCATCGGCGCTCCCCATGCGGCCATGAACGGCGGTAAGGAGCCCGTCTGGCCCATCGCTGTCAGCAGTCCGTCGCTGACCAGATAGAGCAAGCCAGCGCCGAGACCAAAAACCACTGGCGCCGTACGATTGCTGCGCGCGTGGCCGAGGGCGGTCGGCAGCGCCAGCAGCAGCATGATCAGCGGCGCCACGCCGCCGGCCAGTGTCCGGTATAGGCGCGTCTGAAACTGGCTGGGACTCTTGTCAACGGGGCCTTTGCCAAACAGCGATCGAAAGGCCGTATTGGAAGTGATTTCATAGGAATTGGTAAATAGCGCTGCGGCATCTCCCGGGCGAAGGCTGGTCGGCCAGTCCATGTCACGCGCGGTCATCACGTCCGCCCGCGACGGACCAAGCGTGGTGACGACCGCGTCGTGGAGGCGCCAGCCCCCCGCGTCATGCGTCGCGGACACGGCGTTGATCCGCCCTTCCAACGCTTTATCGGCATCGCGCTCATAGATTGATACTCCGCGCAGAATCTGACCGTTGGCGGAGGCGGACTTGACCACGACGACATTGCCGTCGATGCGAAACCATCGGGGGGCCGGGGTTTTGACGACGGGCCCCGGTGCGCTGGCGGCCCACCAGCTGGCCAGCGCCTGCTCGGCACGGGGCGTGATCTGATCGGCGACCACCAGGTCGAGCGCCGCGACCGCCAAGGCCACCGGGAGGGTTCGCAGAAAAATCTGGTAGAGCGAGAGCCCGGTGATCCGCATCACCACCAGCTCGCTGTTGCGGGCCAACTGGCTGAAGGTGAAGATCGCTCCGGCGAGGACCGCGAATGGCGCGGCCTGTTCGAACAGACCCGGCAACCTAAGCAACATATAGCGTCCGATTTCCTTGACCCCGCCGCGTGCAAGAATGTCGTTGGTGCGTTCGAGCAGGTCGATGAGCTGCAGAAGACCGATCAGCGCCACGGCGGCGGCCGCCGTGCGCACCAGCATGATCCGGCCAAGGTAGGTCGCAAAGCTCATCCCGCCATGCTTTTGCATGGCCGTGGGCGGCTGTTTTATGCGCTTGTCGATCAGGTTTTCTATGCGCAGGAAAATTCCGCTGATCGGGGTCTCGCCGGGACGACGGCGCGATGACGCGAACAGCCACAGGCCAAAGCCGGCGATCATCGCGAATATTCCGCCCAGGGCTAGTAGGGGGCTCACCGCTCCAGAGGCGGCGAAGCTTTCCGCCAGCGTCACGCCGTGGTGGAAGGCGACCAGGATCACCGCGCCGACGATCATACCCGGCGCTCGCCGGCCGCGTTTGGCGGCGAGAGCCAGGGGCAGCGCCAATAGCGGCAGGAAGGGAATGGCCAGTGATCTCGCAAGGCGGGCATAGAGTTCGGCCTGCAGTGCGCGCCTGGGAATCATCGCGTCGGGCCGGTTTATCTCTCCGGCCAGCTCGGGGATGGTCAATTCTTCAACGTCGCCGCCGCGCGGGCGCAGGGCTTCGGCGCCGCCCAGGATTTCGCGATCGGTCAGGTCGCCAAAGCGCAACAGGCGCGTGCCACCTTTTGGGGCATCGGAAAACACCAGCCCGCCGTCGAGGTGAAGTTCGGTGGTCTTGCGGTCGGGCGCCAGGCCCAGCCGCCCCCCATTGGCAGTGACGATGATTTCCCCGTTTGCCGACTTCTTGCGGATGAAAACGCCCTTGAGGCTTCGGCCGGTGGCGTCGGCCTCGTCGGCGCTGATGGTGAAATCGGGGCCGGCGTTGATGAACACCTGCGGATCGAGCTGAGCCGTCCAGCCGGCCCTTGTGGCCGCATTGAGCACGGCGCGATAGCCGAAGCGGCTATAGGGCTGCAGGTAGCCGACCAGCAACAAACTGACAGCGCCCAGCAACAGGCCGACGAACACCAACGGGGCGACAATGCGTTCAAAGGAAATTCCGCCTGCCAAGATGGCGTCGATCTCGCTTTCCTCGTCGAGGCGGGCGATGACGATGAACATGGCTACGAAGAACGCTGCGGGCAGCGCCAGGCCGAGCTGATAGGGCACCAGGTTGCTGATCAGGCCAAAGAGAAAGCCGAGGTGCGCGCCGTTCGCCGAAAGCTGATTGATCAGACGTAAGGTCTGTTCGAGCAGGAAGGCGACAAGGGTGACGCCCAGCACCCCGAGGGCGGGCATCGCCAGTTTGCGCAAAAGATAGCGGTCGAGAAGCGAAGGCCGCCAAGACGTCTTGTATACGGCCGGAACGGCGGCCGTGAGGGCGCTCACAGTGTTAGACGACTCCCCCCGCGCGGCGGCGATCGGAAGGCAGGATGCCCAGCCGCCGGCCTGCGTCAGCGAAGATGCTGAGGGCGGTGTCGATCTGGCCGATGGTATGAGCGGCGCTGACGCTGGTCCGCAACAGCGGCGCGTTGGTCGGAGTCGCCGGAGGTAGGGCCAGATTGAGATAAAGGCCGGAATCGAGCAGGAGCTTCCAGCATGCTACGGCGATTTCCTGCGAGGGCATGACCACTGCGACAATCGGATTGGCTTCGGGGCCGGTGGTGAAGCCGAGCGCGTTCAGACCGTCGTACAGACGCCGCGCATTACGCATCAGATTGGCGCGCAGCGCCGGCTTGGCGCGCAGTGTGTCAAGGGCTTCCAGGGTCGAGGCTATCACGCCGGGTGGCAGGGACGCTGTGAACATGTACGGCCGGCAGACAATGCGCATCACGTCGAAATCGACGCAGTCGGAGACGCAGAAGCCGCCGACGCTGCCCAAGCTCTTGGAAAACGTGCCGACGATGAAGTCGACGTCTGCTTCGACGCCGAGGGCTTCGGCGAGGCCGCGGCCGGTGTCGCCAAGCACGCCCAGCGAATGGGCCTCGTCGACCAACAGATAGGCGCCCGTCTCGCGTTTGACAGCGGCGATTTCCTTCAACGGGGCGGTGTCGCCCATCATCGAATAAATGCCCTCTACGACGATTAGCCGGTCGCCCGGCGCGCCTTCGAGGCGCCGCAGCCTTTTGTAGAGATCATCGGGATTGTTGTGGCGAAAGCGGATCACCTCGGAGCCGCCCAGGCGCGAGCCGTCATAGATGCTCGCATGACTGTCGGCGTCGAGCATCAGGTGGTCGCCGCGTCCGACGAGGCTGGAAAGGACGCCCAGATTGGCCTGATAGCCGGTGGTGAACACCATCGCCTCGCGCCGCCCGTAGAAGTCCGCAAGCGCGCGCTCGAGCCGCAGATGACCATCGTAACTGCCATTCGCCACCCGCGAACCAGTGGTGCCGGTGCCCTGGCTGCGAGTGGCTTCGACCGCCTTTTCAATGCAGCCTGGGTCGAAGGTCAGGCCAAGGTAATTATGAGTGCCAAGAAGGATCGTGCGCCGGCCGTTCAAAATTCCTTCGGTGGGTGAGAGCACATGCTCGAAGCGCACGTTGAGCGGGTCGGCTCCATGCGTTCGGAGCGCGTCATAGGCGGCTTTGTAAGCCGCATGTTTGGCGAGGATCGTCATCCCAGGGCCCCCGCTCGCAGATGTTCGACCGCATGTATCAGATCGCCAATGGTCTCGACCTGGGCGATCCGATCAAGGGGAATCGAAATATCATAGAAGTCTTCGATCGCCATGACAAAATTCATAACCCCCAGTGAATCCATTCCAAGGTCCGCAACAATATCAGTGTCGTCGGTGATCTGGACCGAGCGCCCAAGAACCTGTTCCAACACAGTCGCGAGATCGTCGCGGGTCGGACGCACAGCAAGGCTTACAGCACTATCGACGAGTGACAATTGATGATTTTCTCGCATGCCGCGACTGCCCAACGCGCTTCGCGGACGAAGCCGCAGCTATCGTTACAGGGTTGAGACGCTGGCTTCAACTGCGCCGGCGGGTCGCGCATTCGGCAAGGCCCAGCCGCAAGCACCAGTCAGGCCGTGACGGCTACGGTCTCAAAGGCCCCCGCGAGATAGAGGCTCCTCGCCCGCGATCGGCTGAGTTTGCCGGACGATGTCTGTGGCAGACTGTGCGGCGGGGCCAGCACAACCTTGGTCTCCAGGCCGTGGCGGGCGCGAATGAGGTTCAGCACCTCGAGCCGCAACGCTTCGCGGGCGGCGCCGTCGCCAGTGCGGCACTGGACAAGGGCGACAACCCTCTCTTCAGCCTCGTCTGGAACGGAAAACACCGCAACATCGCCGTTGCGCAGGGCGTTGATCTCTTTTTCAGCCGTCCACTCAAGGTCCTGAGGCCAGACATTGCGGCCATTGACGATGATCAGGTCCTTGGCCCGCCCGGTGATGACAATTTGACCATCCAGCACGTATCCGAGGTCGCCGGTGTCCAGCCAGCCATCGACCGACAAGACCTTGGATGTTTCGACAGCTTCGCCGAAATAGGTGGTCATCAGGCTGGGCCCGCTGACGAAGATCCTTCCGACCCGGCGCTCGGGCAGCACCGCACCGCGAGGATCGCGCACCTCGATGCCGTGGCCTTCCAGCACCCGCCCACAAAGGGCGAATTCCCGCACACGCTCGCCCGGGGAGGCGGCGGATGACGCCACGGCGTCGCGTTCCAGGCGCTCGCTTGCGGCCAAATCGGTGCGCAGTCCCTGACCCAGCGGCGTCAGGGTAACAGCCAGGGTAGCTTCGGCCATGCCGTAGCTGGCCACGAAAGCCTGCTCGCTGAATCCGCAAGGTCCGAACGTGCGGGCGAACGCCCGCAAGGGCTCGGGACGGATCATGTCGCCGCCCAGGCCCGCCACCCGCCAGCAAGAAAGGTCGATGTCCGACAGCCCTGCGGCGCCGGCCCGTCTTGCCGCCAACTCGTAACCGAAAGTCGGCGCGTAGGAGATGGTGCCGCGGCGCCGGGATATCAGATCGAGCCATAGGCCCGGTCGTCGCACGAACGCGCCGGTCGGCAGCAGGTCGACCGAAACCTGAAACGCCAGGCTGCTGAGCAGCATGCCGACCAATCCCATGTCGTGGTAGAGTGGCAGCCACGACACCGTACGGTCATCGGCGCGCACCTGCAGGCCCGGGCCGCCGACCGCCGAGATGTTGGACATCAGCGCCCTGTGGGTGACCGCAACGCCCAAAGGAAAACGGGTGCTCCCCGAGGAAAACTGCAAGTAGCAGAGACTGTCGGCATCTACCTGAGGCAGCCAGTGCGAACCGCCCACTGAAAGGTCGGCGATGCTGCCGGCCAAGCTGACATCGAGCCCCTCCGCCGCCTGCGTAAACCAATCGGACAGGCTGACCGGGGCGAACGCGGCCCTGGCGTCGGCCGAGATCAACATCCGCCTTACGTGTTCGACATAGACCTCGCGGCCGCCAAACGGGGCCGGCAGCGGCAGGGGTGCGGGGACAAGGCCGGCATATTGGCAGGCGAAAAATGCCCGCAGGAAATCGCCGTCGCTATCGGCGGCCAAAGCGACGCGATCACCCGGGGCAAGGCCGCTGGCCAGCATTCGCCCGGCGAGCGCGACGGCCTGATCACGCAACTGGCCATAGCTCAGCACCTCGACCAGTTCGCCGCGTAGCGAATGGATGTTGATCCCCGTCGTCTGGCCAGCGGCGTTGTCCAGGGCCTGCGCGACAGTTGCAAAGTCGGCGGGCCGGACGGTGCGCTCGGAAGCGGTCGGCGTTGGGGTCAAGGGCAAGCGTCCAATCAAAAGCCTCCGAACAACGGCAGATTCGTCGCTATAATGGCATGACCAACGCCACCGCGTCATTATTGGCTTCGGGTATATACTGATAGTCGGTCAAACCGGCGCGCGTCGAGTGCGCCGCTTCGAAGGGGGGGCGATGGACGAGCAAGACACCGCCGGCCTTGGGCGGCCAAGCCTGGGCGCCTTGATGAAAGAGGCGTTCGACAGCGAAGCATGGGGACGCGAAGGGGCTCGTGACCTGCGGCCCCTGCGACGGTTGATCCCTTTCGTCGCCGCCCATCCGGTCGATGCCGTTTTGGGGTCCCTGTTTCTGCTGATTTCCAGCGGCGCGGTGCTGGCCCTGACGCTCGGCCTGCGCCTAGTCGTCGATCGCATGGAGTTGCATAGCCTTCACGCCCTCGTCCGCGCCTTTTTGTGGATCGGGACAGGCGCTGCCGTGCTTGCGGTAACCACCGGCCTTCGGCTCTATTTCACCCAGAAGCTGGGTGAGCGCGTCGTGGTCGATCTGCGAAAGCTGGTCTTTCGCCACGTGCTGGGCCTGGACCTTGCGCACTTCGTGCAGCTGCGCACTGGCGAAGTGCTGTCGCGGATGACAACCGACATGACCATCGTCGAGCGCACCGTCGGCAACGTGATACCAGTGGCGCTGCGCAACCTGATTACCCTGACGGGGGCCTTGACCATGATGGTCGTGTTCAGCCCCAATTTCACTGGCCTGGTGCTTCTGCTGGTGCCGATCCTGCTGACGCCTCTGTTTCTCATGGGGCGCCGGATGCAAAGGCTGTCGGTGCACGCACAGGACCGGTTCGCTCAGGCGATCGGCTACGCGGGCGAGGGGCTCGAGGCGCTCGAGACGGTACAGGCGTTTGGCCAGGAAGACGCCATGGCCGGACGGTTCAACCGTTCCGTTGAGGGCGCATTCGAGGCCTCCCTTGCCCAGCTGCGGGCCCGCGGTCTGATGTCCGGCCTGATGATCACCCTGGTGTTCGCCGGCATGCTGACTTTGCTGTTCGAATGCGCCCTGGCGGTTTTCATCCGCCGCACCGCGTCAGGGGCGCCGGTGATGAGCGGCGGGGTCCTGTTGCAACTGATCGTCTTGGCCCTTTTCGCGGCGTGGGCCGTGCGCGACCTTTCCGAAGTGTGGGGCGAGATTCAGAAGGCCTCAGGCGCCGCGGAGCGGATTGTCGGCATCATGGATGCTAGGCCTGCCATATCGGCGCCGGCCCGCCCACTGCCGATGCCAGACCCCGCGCGCGGGGAGGTGAGCTTCGAAAAGGTCAGTTTCGCCTATCCGGGCAGGCCCGACTGGCTGGCGCTCGATGAGTTCTCGCTGACCGTTCGCCCTGGTGAGCGGGTGGCGCTGGTCGGACCATCTGGGGCCGGCAAGAGTACGGTTTTGCGCCTGCTGTTGCGCTTTTACGATCCGGATGCAGGGGTCGTCAGCATTGATGGGGCCGACCTGACCAAGGTCGATCCGCGCGAGGCCCGCGCACGCATGGCGCTGGTGGCGCAGGAAGCACCGCTATTTTCCGGATCGGCGGCGGAGAACATCCTGTTTGGGCGGGAAGGGGCCAGCGCCGATGACGTGAGGGACGCCGCGCTGGCCGCCCAGGCCGAGGGTTTTCTGGCGGCTCTGCCCAAGGGCTTCGATACCTTGATTGGAGAGAGAGCCAAGACGCTCTCGGGCGGACAGCGTCAACGGCTGGCCATAGCAAGGGCCCTGGTTCGACGCGCGCCGATCCTGCTCCTGGACGAGGCGACCAGCGCCCTCGACGCTGAGAGCGAGCGGCTGGTTCAGCGGGCTCTACACGAAGCCATGGTCGGACGCACGACCCTGGTCATCGCGCACCGCTTGGCCACGGTGCTCGAAGCCGATCGGATCGTGGTCATGGAGCGGGGGCGGGTAGTCGAGGAGGGCCGTCATGCAAGCCTCATGGCGCAAGGCGGCCTCTATGCCCGCCTGGCGCGGTTGCAGTTCGGCCTTGAGGCGGCCTGAGCGCCGGTCGGTCCTGCCCGTTGCACCATCGCCGGGTGGCGTAGAAGTCTGGCGGCATGGCGTTCGAGCCTCGTTAATCCATTCCCCTCAGCCCTTCGAGCAACCTTCCGTTCTGCCGCCTACGCCAAGCGACGAGGACAACGAGGGCCGCGTTAAGGGCCGTCATTTCGAAGATGAAGAACCACATCGGACTGCCTGCGAGCAGGCTTAAAAAGGCGGCGATGGTCCGGCTGTTGCCGCTAAGCACCGCGCTCCGGCGAATGAGGGGCGCGTAGATTTCGCGGTAGAGCCTTTTGGCGGAGTCGGCCAATGCCCCCCCTTGTGCGACCCTGGCGCCCATGGCGGTATCAACTGCCGGCGCGCCCGCGTCGGACAGCCCCGAAATGGCCAAATAGGCGCCACCGAGCAGTCGCTGAAACGGGCCTGGCTCCTGCGCGCTGGCCAGAGTCTGGCGAATCCACGCCGCACCATAGACCCATCGGCGATAGCTCTTGCGACCGGTCTCGAAGGCGTTGGCCTGCACAAAGTGGGAAAGCGCAGCGCCGAAGGCGATGGGCCATGCCAACACGCCCAGCGGCCCCCGGGACAGAATGATGGCGAACGCGGTGTAAATCAGGCCCTGGCTCACATGATCGCAGATGCCGTCGACCAGTTCGCCGATCGTCGAGGCGCGAGCGGTCCGCCGCGCCAGATCACCGTCGGCGCCATCCAACACGTGCCAGCCGATTTGGAAGGCAAAACCGGCGAAGGCGTTCAGTGGCCAGATCAAGCTCCCGTAACAGGCCGCCGCGGCGCCGGCCAGGAACACACTGGCGATGGAGACCTGATTGGGCGTCACCGGAGTCGCCGTGAGCCGATCCACCAGCGCCCGCGCCAAGGGGTGGATGAGTAGGCGATTGGTCGCCTCTTCGATCTCCGTTGGGCGCCCGGGAGCCGACTCGGTTGCCGCCGAATCGGAAGATGCGCTTGATTTCATGGCTCGAATGGCTCCTTAAGTCAGCGCGCGCTTGCCGTATTGTGACCAGAGAGGGGCGGCGGTAGCGTGAAAAAGTCCCGATTGGACCTCGATTGGTCAGGCCGAACCCTTTAGGGGGTGCGTTCGGCTGGGCAACCCCAGGTTTGCAGTTCCTGAAGGGAGAGTAGATGGCAAAGATTCGCGCCGCGCTTGTTGGAATAGGCAATTGCGCGAGTTCGCTTGTCCAGGGCGTGGCCTTCTATGGAGTCGCCAACGACAACAGCGTTGGCCTGATGCATTGGGATCTCGGCGGCTATGAGCCGACCGACGTCGAGTTCGTCCTGGCCTTCGACATAGATGAGCGCAAGGTCGGGACCGATCTGGCTCAGGCAATCTTCGCCAAACCCAACTGCACGGTGAAGTTTGCCGACGTTCCGGTCTCGGGCGTGAAGGTGCGCATGGGGGCCGTTCTTGATGGTATGGCCGATCACATGGAGCACATGCCGCCGGATCGGAGCTTTGTGCGCAGCAAGGCCGCCCAGGCAACCAAGGCCGATGTAGTCGAAGCCCTGAAGGCCGGCCGCGCCGACGTGCTGGTGAATTTTCTTCCCGTGGGTTCGGAGGAGGCGACGGCCTTCTACATGGACTGTGCACTCGAAGCCGGGGTCGGGGTGGTCAACTGCATGCCGGTGTTCATCGCCAGCAATCCGCAATGGGAGCAGCGCTTCAGGGACAAGGGGTTGCCGATCGTCGGCGACGATATCAAGGCTCAGTTCGGAGCAACCATCGTCCACCGCGCGCTGACCAACCTGATGCGTCAGCGAGGGGTCCGCCTCGACCGCACCTACCAGTTGAACACCGGCGGCAATACCGACTTTCTCAATATGATGGATCGCGGCCGGCTGATGTCGAAGAAGATTTCCAAGACAGAAGCGGTGCAGTCGGTCATGGCCCAGCGCCTGGCTGATGAAAACATCCATGTCGGACCCAGCGACTATGTGCCGTGGCTCAACGACAACAAGCTCTGTTTCCTGCGCCTGGAAGGGGCATTGTTCGGCAATGTGCCGATGAACATCGAGGTTCGCCTGTCGGTCGAGGATTCGCCCAACTCGGCCGGCGTGGTCATCGACGCCATCCGCTGCTGCAAACTGGCCCTTGATCATGGGGTCGGCGGCGCCCTGATCGGACCGTCGGCCTTCTTCTGCAAGCATCCGCCTGAACAGTTCACCGACGATGAAGCCGAGCGTATGA
>JAYTRF010000352.1:0-5257 GCA_043746375.1 Caulobacteraceae bacterium
CCGAATTGTGGGGAATGTCACGCGGGCCTCCAGGCCTGGGGAGGCGTCGTGAAGGCTGGCCTCGGCTCCATGCAATCTCGCCACCGCGGCGACCAGAGCCAGGCCAAGACCACTGCCCGGAGTCGAGCGGCTTGCCTCGAGGCGGTAAAATCGATCGAACAGTCGCGCTCGCTCGACGGACGGCACGCCAGGCCCGTTGTCGATCACCGAGATCGCCAGGCCGTGGTCGGCTTGTACGCTCCGCACAGCCACCGCGGCGCCGGACCCTGCATGACGCAGGCCGTTTTCCACGAGGTTCACAAGCATCTGGGTGAGCAGTTCAGGGTCCCCCTCGATGTAGGCGGGTCCCGACGCTTCAAGGTGCAGATCTATGCCGGCGTCTTCGGCGGACGGCCCGAACGCCTCGATAACGGTCCTCGCCAACTGCGTAAGGTCAGTCCGGCGAAAGGCGGCGCGGCGCGCGCCGCTTTCGATCTGTGAAATCCGTAAGAGGGCCGCGAATGTGCCCAGGATCGCGTCCAAGTCCGCCAAGGCGCCGTCGAAAGCCTCGGCGTGACCCGCGTCTGGCGAACGGCCAAGGGTTTCGAGTCGCCCCCTCAGACGGGTCAGCGGTGTACGCAGATCGTGGGCTACATCGCTGGAGACTTGGCGCAGGCTCTCCATCAGCCCGGCGATCCGGTCGAGCATGCGGTTGAGAGTCACGGCCAGGCGGTCCAGGTCATCCCCAGAGCCCTCAATGGGAACCCGGCGATGCAGGTCGCCATCGATGATCGCCTCGGCGGTGCCCGCGATCGCCGCGATCTTGCGGCTGACACCGCGGCTCAGGGCCATGCCGCCGACGATGCCGATCAGAACGACCCCCAAAAAGGCGAGGGCGAACCGCTGAAACAGCAAGCCGTCGAGGGCCTCGATGCTCTCCTCGTCGTTGGCCACGAGCAGCCGGTATCCGCCTGGCAGCACCGTGGCGTAGACGCTGAGTCGCTCTGCATCCTCGTGCGGCTGGCTGGAGTTGAGAACCGACCAGCCAACGGGGGCCTTAGCGCCGGCAAGGCGGCCGGCGATCGGCGCCCCGCTTGGCGAGGTCAGGCCATAGTCCAGGGCGCCTGGGGTGGCGTCGCGTTCGCGCACCGCCTGCACCACGCCGCCCAGGCCCTCCATCCTGTATTCGGCAACCAGCGCCGCGGAATCCGAGCGAATGCGATTGCTGAATTGGCGAGTCAGCGCCCCGCGGGTCGTAAAGAGCGTCAGCGCGCCAAGCAGAACGACCGAGATCGCGAAGCCGGCCGTGTACAGCGTTGCGAGGCGCAGACTGGCGGAGCGGAACACCGGCGCTTCAGAGTCCGGCCATGCGGTAGCCAGCTCCGCGCACGGTCTGGATCAAGTCCACGCCGTCGCCCTTTTGCAGTTTGCCCCTCAGGCGGCTGATGTGGCTCTCGACGATATTGGTCTTCGGGTCGAAGTGGAAATCCCAGATGCTTTCCAGCATCATAGTGCGCGTGACCACGCGCCCGGCGTGCCGCATCAAATATTCCAGCAGTTGAAACTCCCGGGGTTGGAGCTCCACGGTCTCGCCTGCGCGGGTAACCGTGCGCGCCAGCAGATTCATTTCCAGGTCGGCCACCCGCAGGCTCGTGGTCACCGTCGTCGGCGGGGGTCGCCTGGCCAGTGCGTTCACCCGAGCCAGCAGTTCGGCGAAGGCGAAGGGCTTGACGAGATAGTCGTCGCCGCCGGCCTCAAGGCCCTCGACACGATCGTCGATCCCGCCCATGGCCGTGAGAAGCAGCACGGGCGTAGCGACCTTGGAGGCGCGGATGGTGCGCAGGATCGCCAGGCCGTCCAGCTCGGGCAGCATCCGGTCCAGGACGATCACATCGTAAGGCTCGCCGGCCGCGAGCAGCAATCCGTCCCGGCCGGACCTGGCGACATCGACGGTGTGACCGGCATCGCCGAGAGCCCGCTTGAGGTGGGCCCCCGTCTCGCGATCGTCCTCGACCAGCAGCAGTTTCATCCTGGTCAAGCCCCTGCGAACTGTGTCGGCCAGTTCAACGGGCGAGCGCCCGCGCCTGAAGCTGACGACGCGGGCGCGCGCGCCATCAGTCCGGGTTCGCGCCTTCGGCGCCGTTCTCGAGCACCGCGCCAGTCTTGGCGTCGACGCCGACCTCGAAGGTCTTGTCGCCACTCTTCACGTCAAACGAATAGCGAAGGCCGCTGCCGCCGCCTTCCTTCTCCAGTTCCTGATCGGTGATCACGCCGCGCCTGGCCTTCAGAGCCGTGGCGCGCGCCTTTGCCATGCTGATCCTGGCCAAAGGAGCGAATTGGCGCCCTGCATAACTGGCGCGCTTCGGCGCGGCGTTCGTTGCGGTCCCGAGAAGTCCCGCGCCGACCAGGATGGCCATGAAAATCGTCAATCGTTGCATTGGCTGTTCCTTCTAACGCCGCCCAGCGATGCGCGAAAGTTAGGCTGCCCCGGATGGGCGAGGTGTGGCTTGCCGGTTGGGGATTTCCAACCTTCCCCCCGGGCGGAAGAGCTCTCCCGAGTTGGGGAGTCCGGACGCACCAAGACCCCCGGACCCGCGCCGCCTAGCGCTGGCGCCCTGCGCCGGGCACATTGTTGCGACCGGCACAGCCGAGTTCGACGCGCGCGAAGGGAAAAGCGAAGTGAAGAGGCTGCTCATCGCCAATCGCGGGGAGATCGCCATCCGCATCGCCCGCACGGCGGCAGAAATGAACATTGCCTCGGCGGCGGTGTATTCCAAGGACGATGCGGCCAGCCTGCATGTCCGCGCCGCTGACGAGGCAATCGCGCTCGATAAGGCCGGAACGGCTGCCTACCTCGATGCCGAGCAGATCATCGCCAAGGCGCGACACGCTGGGTGTGACGCCATCCATCCAGGCTATGGTTTCCTGGCCGAGAACGCGGCCTTTGCGGCCGCCTGTCAGGCAGCGGAACTGATTTTCGTCGGGCCCGCAACCCAGAGCCTGAGGCTATTTGGCGACAAGACCAGGGCTCTGGCCCTGGCGCGCTCGCTCGACATCCCTGTTCTACCCGGAACGACCGGCCCGACCAGCCTGGAAGAGGCGCGAAGCTTTTTCGAAACTCTCGGCCCGGGTGACGCGGTGATGATCAAGGCGCTCGCGGGCGGTGGCGGACGCGGTATGCGCCCGGCTCGTTCGCTGGCCGAGCTGGAAGCCGCCTTTGCGCGCTGCGCCTCCGAGGCGGCTGCCGTTTTCGGCGACGGGGCTTTGTTCGTCGAGGCTTTGCTGCCCCGCGTCAGGCACGTTGAAGTTCAGATCGTTGGCGACGGGTCCGGCGCGGTCTCGCACCTCTGGGACCGCGAATGCAGCGTCCAACGACAGCGCCAGAAATTGATCGAGGTCGCCCCCGCCGTGCTCATCGACGAGGCTTTGCGGGAGCGTCTGTGGCGCGCCGCCGTGCGCCTCGGAGAGGCCGCCGCCTATCGTGGGCTCGGTACTGTCGAATTCCTGGTCAATGTCGACCCGGCCGGCGAGCCGGGCTTCGCGTTCATCGAGGCCAATCCGCGCCTGCAGGTAGAACACACCGTCACCGAGGAAATCACCGGGCTCGATCTGGTTCGCCTGCAACTCGAAATCGCCGATGGCCGAACACTGGCGGATCTCGGCCTGACCCAGATTGGTGTTCCTTCTCCGCGCGGCATAGCCATCCAGGCGCGGATCAATCTGGAGACAATGGGCGCGGACGGCGCGCTGCATCCATCGGCCGGCGTGCTAAGCGCCTACGAGCCGCCGACAGGCCCCGGCGTGCGCGTCGACGGCTTCGGCTATGCCGGCTACGCGACCAGCAGCCGGTTCGATTCTCTGCTGGCCAAGCTCGTCGTCCATGTCGGCGCGAGCGGCGTTGGGGTCGCTGCATCGAAGGCCCGGCGCGCGCTGGGTGAATTCCGTATCGAGGGCGTGGAAACCAACATTGGGCTGCTGCGTGCGATCCTGGCGCACCCTGCGTTCGCCAGGGGCGACATCCACACGAGGTTCGTCGAAGACGAAAGCGCCGCCCTGGCCGCCGCCGATCCGCCGCGCCCTGAAGCCAATCCGTCGATCGCCGCGCGAGGCCCGGGGGCGAAGGTCGACGCCGGCGACCCATTGGCGGTCCTCGCCCACGGCAAGAGCGACGCGGTTGCGGTCAGCCTACAGACCGCGCCGCCGGAGCATCGCGACGATGAGCCGGCGCCCGCAGGAACCACTGCGGCGCGCGCCCCGCTGCAGGGCGCCGTCATCAGCCTGGAGGTCGAGGTCGGGGCCGTGGTGCGCGCGGGCCAGCCGCTGGCGATCATGGAGGCGATGAAGATGGAGCATGTCGTCCTCGCGCCAGTCAGCGGCTTCGTACGCGCCTTCGCGGCACTGCCTGGAGACACGGTCTTCGAGAGCTACGCGCTGGCGTTCATTGAGGAAGCGGACATCGGCGACGCGCCGGGCATAACCGGGGAGGCTATCGACCTTGCGTCCGTTCGGCCGGACCTCGCCGAGGTGCTCGATCGCCAGCGTCTGACCCTCGACGACGCCCGGCCGGCGGCGGTGGCCCGGCGGCGAAAGACCGGCCAGCGCACGGCGCGGGAAAATCTCGAGGCGCTCCTCGATCCAGGGTCGATGGTCGAATATGGGCCTCTGACGATCGCGGCGCGGCGGCGGCGTACCAGCCTCGATGAACTGATCGAGCAGACCCCCGCCGACGGTTTGATCACGGGCATCGGACGGGTCAACGGCGCGCTCTTCGGGGAGGCGGCCGCGCGATGCGCGGTCATGGCCTATGACTACACCGTGCTCGCCGGCACCCAGGGCGCCTACAACCATCGAAAAATGGACCGGCTGATCGAGCAGGCGAAACGCTGGCGCCTGCCGACCATCTTCTTCTGCGAAGGCGGCGGCGGGCGCCCAGGCGACACCGAGGGCGGCGGTCCGGTGCGTGGGTTCGAGTTGTGGGGCCAGATGTCCGCGGTCGCGCCGACCATCGGCATCGCCTCGGGGCGGTGCTTCGCCGGAAACGCTTCGGTGCTCGGCTGCTGCGATGTGATCATCGCCACGGAAGGCGCCAACATCGGCATGGGCGGGCCGGCGATGATCGAAGGCGGCGGCCTTGGGGTATTTCGGCCGGAGGAGGTCGGCCCGACCGAGGTCCAGGAGCCGAACGGGGTCATCGATATACTGGTCGAGGACGAGCCGGCGGCGGTCGAGGTCGCAAGGCGGTACCTGGGCTACTTCCAGGGGACCTTGCCCACGTGGA
>JAYTRF010000353.1:0-5461 GCA_043746375.1 Caulobacteraceae bacterium
GCCCTCGTGGCCCGCGACGACGTAGATTTGGTCTACAACGCCCTCCCGCCGGCCGGACATGCGCGGTGGACGATTGCGGCCCTGGAGGCCGGAAAGGCGGTGCTTTGCGAAAAGCCTTTCGCCATGAACGCCGAAGAAGCCCGCGCCATGGTCGAGACTGCGCGCCGCGAGAAGCTTATCCTGATCGAGGCCTTTCACTATCGGTTTCACGCCGTGATCAGGCAGGCGGAGGCGATCGTCCGCGCCGGAACCCTTGGCGTTCTGCGGCGCGCCTCAGCTCAGTTCGCCGCAACCATTCCCCGCACCCCCAACGAGTTGCGATGGCGCGCGGAGATGGGCGGAGGGGCGATGATGGATCTGGGGTGCTACCCACTTCACGCTCTTCGCACCTTGATCGGCGCCGAACCGCACATCGAGGGCGCGGTGGCCGTATTCGAGCATGGCGTCGATGCCGAAATGAAAGCCCAGCTTCGGTTCGTCGGCGACGTCGAGGCGGAGTTGACCTGCGCGATGAACGTCAAGACGCCAGCCGCGCGGTTGATTTTGGAAGGCGACAACGGTTTGCTGAGCATCCACAACTACATGGCTCCCCAGATCGGCTGCCGGTTCAGCACCACAATTGGTGGGGTCACCGAGACACTGCCCACCGAGGGCCCGACCACCTATACGGCGCAGCTGGCCCACGTTTACGATGTGCTCACCGGCAGAGCGGCCCCGCTCACCGGCGGCGATGACGCCATCGCCAACATGACCGCCATCGACGCCATCTATCGCGCCGCTGGGCGCGTCTCCCCCGTCGGCCACCCGTCAGAGGTGACCTGGAAATGACCCACGCGCCGGCTCACTGCGCCCTCTACGACGCCGACAGCCACATCAAGGAAATGCCAGATTTCCTGAAAAAGTATGCCAGCCCCAAGTTCTGCGATGATACGCCGGAGGTTGGGCAGTCGCTCCGAATCGGTGCGTCACGCCTTCTATGCAGGAAATTTCCTGCGCGCATTTGCCAAGGCGCGGGTCGATTTTGCGCCGCGCGCGCGACCGCCGAGTCGGATATTATCGGCGGGAACGGCGTTGTGACATCCTGAAAAGGGAGACCAATCGGCCATGGCGGAGCTGACCAAACAGGGGCGCGACAGGCTGCCGGCGGAAAAGTTCGCCGAGCCAACGAAGCGGGCCTCTTCGATTGAAGAGAAGTCCCACGCGGCCAACGCCAAAGCGCGATCGACCCAGGCGATGAAGGTCCGACGGATGTCCAAGAGCGAAACGGCGAAGATCGGCAAGAAGGCGGACGCCGTCCTGAAAAAAGCTTGAGGGCGCGTCGGCGCGACCCGTGGTTTGGCCTGGCAATGGATGCCTGGGCTCTCGGCCTTGAGGCCTCTGCGGTGATCGGCTTGCGCACCCTGAAGATCGCGGCCGGCGGGGCGGCCGGAGATGCCGAGAGCCGGCGTATGATTGCCGAGAAGATCGATGCGGGGATCGCCCTGCAGGCGTTGGCGATGTCCGGCGCGCTTGGCCTGACGCCGCCCGCTATGGCTGCCAACACCCTCACCCATTACCGCCGCAAGGTTCGGGCTAACCGCCGCCGCCTTAGCAAATCCTAGGGTCGCGGTGAATCACCATTCCGCTAGGCCACCATCTGACTGGCGCCAGATGGGATTTCGCCAGCGGTGGGGCGTCTTGCCCGCGTCACGGACCTTGTCTTCGTCGATGGTCACGCCAAGCCCCGGGCCGGCCGGGATGGGCAAGTAACCGTCGCCCGGGCTGAAAACCTCGGGATTGAGTACATAGGTCGTCAGGTCTCCAAGGCCTTGGTAGTGAATGCCAAGCGACATCTCCTGCAGCACGTGATTGGGGGTGCAGGCGGCGATCTGTAGGCACGCGGCCAGGGCCAGCGGCCCAAGCGGGCAGTGCGGCGCGATGGCGATGTCGCTGGACTCGGCCATCGCGGCGATGCGCCTGACCTCTGAAATTCCCCCAGCGTGGGAGAGATCGGGCTGCACGATGTCGGCAAGGCCACGCTCAAGGATCGGCTTGAAGTCCCAGCGCGAATAGAGCCGCTCGCCAAGCGCGATGGGAATCGAAGTCGAAGCCTTAAGCTCAGCCAGTCCCTCAAGATTGTCACTAAGCAGCGGCTCTTCAACGAACAGCGGCCGCTGCGGTTCGAGCAGTCTCAAGAGTTGCTTGGCCATTGGGCGGCGCACCCGGCCATGGAAGTCGAGTCCGACATCCAGGTCGTGGGCCTGCGCGGCGGCAAGGCGATCGACCACACCGTCCAGCGATCTGGGCGACTCCAGCATGCCGAGCTCTGCCGTAGCGTTCATCTTTATGGCGGAAAAACCCTGCGCGCGCCGGGCGGCGGCGGCCTCGCCGATATCCGCTGGCCGATCCCCGCCTATCCAAGCGTAGGCCCGTACCCGGTCACGCACCTGCCCACCAAACAGACGCCAGACCGGTACGCCCAGCGCCTTGCCGTTCAGATCCCACAACGCCTGGTCCAGCCCGCTGAGCGCGGACATCATGACCGCGCCACCGCGGTAGAACCCGCCCCGGTATCCCTGCTGCCAGATATCCTCGATGCGGGTTGCGTCAGCGCCGATGAAGTGATCAGCGAGCGCCGCGAACGCGCCGGCGACGGCTTCGGCGTGACCTTCAAGGCTGGCCTCGCCCCAGCCGACGAGGCCCTGGCTTTCGATGCGAACGAACAGCCATCGCGGCGGGACCATAAAGGTTTCCATACGCTCGATGTTCATCAACGTTTTCCTGGCGAGGCCCGGATGAAAGTGATCAGGTGCGTGCTGGTTTTGCCTAAGGCATCGGCTCATGGACGGCCAGCACCTGATCTATTTCACCGACCCGATGTGCTCATGGTGCTGGGGATTTTCCCCTGTGATCGAAGCAATTCGCGACCGGTTCGGCGAGCGGCTGCCCATTCGGCTGATTCTGGGCGGGCTGCGGCCCGGAACGTCGGAGCCGATGACCGGAGCGGCGAAGGCGGATGTGAAAAGCCACTGGGCTCAAGTTGCCAAGGCGTCGGGCCAACCCTTCGACGACACATTCTTCGAACGTGAGCGGTTCATCTATGACACCGATCCGGCCGCCCGCGCGACCGTGCTGGTCCGGCGAGAGGATCCTGAGCTGGCGCTCGATTTTCTGCGCGCCACGCACGAGGCGTTCTATGCATGCAATCTCGACGTAACATTGCCAGGCGTCCTTGCGGACCTCGCCGCCCCATTCGGCCTCGGGATGTGGGCGTTCCTCGCGGGCATGGAGGCGGACGACGTCAAACAGGAAACCTGGCGCGACTATGCGATTTCGCAGCGCGCCGGCGTGACGGGATTTCCTACTCTGATCGCCGGCGAGGAGGACGAGCCCTATCATCTGATCGCGCGCGGCTATCAGAATACGGCTGCGGTCATCGCCGCGATCGAGGCCTGGCTCGCGCATCAAACAGCGGTTTGAGGGAGAGCGCTGGTGGTCCCTGAACTTGGCATTATCGAAGGCTACTACGGTGCGCCGTGGCCGTGGGCGGCGCGTGAGGAAACCGTTCGCGTGCTCGCCCGGCACGGCTACGGCTTCTTTCTCTACGCGCCGAAGGCTGATCCGTTTCTGCGCCGCCGATGGCAGGAAGACCATCCGCGGGAGGCCGCCGAGGCGTTGCGGCACCTGGCCGGGGTCTGCGCGAACCACGGCGTGCGGTTTGGGGTCGGCCTTAGTCCATTCGAGATCTATCGCGACTTCGGCGCAGCCGCCAAGGACGCCCTTGCCCGCAAGCTGGCCGCGCTCGATGGCCTTGGCGTCGAGCACCTGGCCATCCTTTTCGACGATATGCGCGGCGACCTTGACGGGCTCGCCGACACCCAGGCTTCGATCATGCACTGGATCGCCGAGCGAACGGGGGCGGCGCGGATCGTGGTCTGCCCGACTTACTATTCCGACGATCCTGGCCTTGACCGAACTTTCGGCGTTCGCCCTGAGGGCTATCTGGAACGTTTCGGGGCGGCCCTCGACCCGGCCATCGACATCTTCTGGACCGGAGAAGAGGTCTGTTCGCGAGAATACTCCCCTGGCCATCTGGAACGGGTCACGCGGCAGCTGCGACGAAAACCGATGCTGTGGGACAATTACCCGGTGAACGATGGGCCGATCATGGGCCAGTCGCTGCACCTGCGCGCCTTCACCGGCCGGCCGGGAGCCATAGGGCCGCACCTTGCCGCCCACGCGGTCAATCCCGCCCTGCAGCCAGTGTTGACCCGCATCCCCGCCATCACCCTGGCCGAGAGTTACGCCAGGGGCGCCGACTATCAGTACGGCGTCGCTTTTGAGAATGCGGCGAACGAGGTGCTGGGAGCGGATCTCGGCCGCACCGTGCAACGCCACTTGGCCCTACTGCAGAACACAGGTCTCGACCGGCTGGGCGACGCCGGCCCGCGCCTCCGCGCTCGCTACGCGGACATCGACCACGACGGCGCGCGCGAGATCGTCGCCTGGCTCGACGGCGTCTATCAGATCAAACTCGCGGACATGGAATGAGCGGCGCCAGGCTCAAGGATCTGCCTTTCGCGGCTGCCGCCACGGCGAAGGAAACGCTCCCCGCCTCTTGGTATGGGGATCCTGCGGTCTGGGCGCTTGAACGCCGCGCCATCTTTGCGCGAAGCTGGCAGTTTTTCGGCCATGAAAGCGCTCTTGGCGACGTGGGCTGCTGGGTCGCACGGATCATCGGCGGCTACCCTTTGTTCGTCCTTCGCGATGATCAGGGAAGGTTGCAAGGGTTTCACGACGTTTGCCGCCACCGGGCGGGGCCACTGACGCAGGCCGAAAGCGGGCACTGGGACGGCGACATCGTCTGCCGCTACCACGGCTGGCGCTACGCCTATGACGGTCGGCTGAAGGCGGCGCGGGATTTTGGTCCGGCGACGGACTTCGACGTCAGGGAATTCGCCCTTTTTCCCATCAAGGTCCAGACTTGGCGCGGCCTTGTGTTTGTGGCCCTGGCTGGCGATCCTGGCGCGCTCGCAACCTGCACGGCCCCGCTCGAAGCGCGGCTCGCTGGCGTCGATTGGAGCGACCTTTGCGTCGCGCTGACCCGCAGCCACACCCTGGCGTGCAACTGGAAAACCTATGTCGAGAACTATCTGGAGGGCTACCACGTGCCGATGGTCCACCCGGGCCTCGACGCGGAGATCGACTCCAGCCGGTACGCGGTGCGCGTGGAAGGGAAGGTTGTTCTGCATGAGGCGCCGCTACGGAGCGGCAAGGCCGTCTACGGCGGGCTGTGGGCGTGGCTTTGGCCCAACCTAGGCGTCAACGTCTATGGCCGCGGGCTGATGCTCGAATGCATTTCGCCACAGGGCCCTGCGGTGACCCGCCTGGACTACATCTACCTTATGCCGCGAGGCGAGGTCGTTGATGCCGTGACCCTGGCGATGAGCGATCAAGTGACAGCGGAAGACATCGCAATCGT
>JAYTRF010000354.1:0-1543 GCA_043746375.1 Caulobacteraceae bacterium
GCCAGCGAAGCCCAGCGCTTGGCGGCCGGATCGCGGCGTCGCACCCGCACCCCGCCGACCAGTCCGACGCAGGCGGGCGCGTTCAAAAGCGTCGCCACAAGTCCTGGGGCGTCTGCGGGATCGTTCTGTCCGTCGCCGTCCAGGGTCACGATCAGCGGCGCGCTCGCGGCCAGTATGCCGGTGCGCAGCGCGCGGCTCTGGCCGGCGTTCCTGGTGTGGACCAGCACGCGAAGCTGCGGAATCTCGGACTGAAGCGCCATCAGCGAGGCGCTGACGCCATCGGCGCTGGCGTCGTCGACGAACAGCAGTTCGAAGGCCTCGCCGGAAAAGGCCCGCGCGATTTCGCGCGCCAGGGTGCCGGCTGCGCCGATCTCGTCGAACACGGGCACGACAATCGAAACCTTCGGCGTCATAGCCGCTTCATAGCGCGAAACGCCGGGCCTCGCCGATAAGTGCTATCACCGTGGCCATGACGCTTGCGCAGGCTTTGGACCGGCTGGGCCGCGGCTGGCGCGGGCCGACCCTCGCCGCGGTGGTGGCGCTTCTCGCCGCCCTGCCAGGCGCGCTGGCCTTGCCCCCGCTGGACCGCGACGAGGCCCGTTTTGCGCAAGCCTCCGCCCAGATGCTGGAAAGCGGCGATTTCGTCACCATTCACTTCCAGGAGGCGCCGCGGTTCAAGAAACCGGTCGGCATCTATTGGCTGCAGGCTGCCGCCGTCGGCGCCTTATCGCATGTCGAGAACCGCGCCATCTGGGCCTGGCGCGTGCCGTCACTGTTGGGCGCGATGCTGGCCGCCGCCGCCTGCGCCTGGGGAGCGGCGGCGTTCCTGACACCGGGTCTCAGCCTGGCCGCGGGGGCCATGCTGGGCGCGAGCTTCATGCTCTCGACGGAGGCCCTCATCGCCGCCACCGACGCGGCTCTTTGCGGGGCCGTGACCCTGGCCATGGCGGCCCTGGCCAGGGTTTACCTGGCCGCGCGGGAGGGTCCGCCGGCCGGATCGCGCACCCGGGCGCTTTTCTGGGCCGGCCTGTCGCTGAGCGTCCTCTTGAAAGGACCGATCGGGCCGATGGTTATCGCCTTGACGCTGGTCGCCCTGTGCCTCTGGGACCGCAGGGTGCGCTGGCTGACCACGCTCAGCTGGGGGTGGGGCTTGATTTTCTTCGCCATCGCCGTAGGGCCGTGGGCAATGGCCATCACCGTCGCCACCGATGGCGCATTCTGGGGCGCGGCGCTCGGCGGCGACATGGCCCCCAAGCTGTTGGCGGGCCAGGAGGGCCACGGCGCGCCGCCCGGCTACTACCTGCTCCTCTCGCCGCTGATGCTGTTTCCGGCCTGCTTGCTGACCCCGGCCGCGGCCGTGGCTGGCTGGAAGGCTCGCGCTCAGCCTGCTGTGCGGTTCGCCCTCTGCTGGCTCATCCCCAGTTGGCTGGTGTTCGAGATCGTCCCGACCAAACTCGTCCACTACACCCTGCCACTCCTCGGCGCGGCGGCCTGGCTGATGGCTGCGGCCCTGGCCGAGCCGCTGAAGCGGTCATTGCGCATT
>JAYTRF010000355.1:0-4272 GCA_043746375.1 Caulobacteraceae bacterium
TGAATCCGAACCGGCATGTGCTCGTAGCCCTTGACGAAGCTGGACATGACGCGCTTGGGCTCGCCCATCACCTCGACGAACTTCCAGCGCTTGAGCACCTCTTCCCAGACTATGCGCAGCTGCATTTCGGCTAGGCGATTGCCGACGCAGCGGTGGATGCCAAAGCCGAACGAGAGGTGCTGGCGCGGTCGCGGGCGGTCGATGATGAAGGCGTTGGGGTTCTCGATCGCCTCTTCGTCGCGGTTGCCCGAGACGTACCACATGACCACCTTATCGCCCTTCTTGATGGTCTTGTCGCGCAGCTGAACATCCCTGGTCGCCGTGCGGCGCATGTGGGCCAGCGGCGTCTGCCAGCGGATGATTTCCGGCACCATCGAGGTGATCAGCGACGAGT
Source organism: Caulobacteraceae bacterium (assembly GCA_043746375.1). GTDB lineage: Bacteria > Pseudomonadota > Alphaproteobacteria > Caulobacterales > Caulobacteraceae > Acaudatibacter. The sequence goes on from JAYTRF010000355.1 coordinate 395, forward strand.
CCGCGCGCAGTTTGGCGTACTGATCAGGGTTCTCATTCAGGGCCAGAAGTCCGCCGGTGATCGAGTTGCGCGTGGTGTCGTTGCCGCCGACGATCAGCAGCACCAGGTTGCCCAGATACTCCATCGGCTCCATGTTTCGCGTCGCATCGGCATGGGCCATCATCGAGATCAGGTCGTTGCCGGGCTCGCTGTTGACGCGATCGTTCCATAGTCTGGTGAAGTACGCGGCGCAGTTCATCAGCTCCGCCCTGCCCTCCTCCTCGGTCATCACGTCGCTCTTGTCGGTGGTGATGATGTCGGACCACCAGGTCAGCTTGCGGCGGTCCTCCCAGGGAAAATCGAACAGTATGGCCAGCATCTGGGTGGTCAGCTCGATCGATACCCTGTCCACCCAGTCGAAGGTCTCGCCGATCGGCAGGCCGTCGAGGATGTCGCCGGCGCGCTCGCGGATGACGCCCTCGAGGTTGGCAAGGTTGTGCGGCGAGACGATCGGGCTGACGGCCTTGCGCTGCGCGTCGTGCTTGGGGGGATCCATGGCGATGAACATCGGCAGCAGGAAATCCTGGTCCGGGTTGGCGATGGTGATCGCCCCCTGCGACGAAAACACCTGGTGATCGATGTCTACCGTCATGATGTCGTTGTATTTGGTCACCGACCAATAGGGGCCGAACTCGCTCTCTTCGCAGTAATGCACCGGATCCTCGGCCCTCAGCCGCTCGAAGAACGGCCACATCGTGTTGTCCCGGAACCGTTCGCCAAGGCTGACGTCCATGGTCTCAAGCGGCATGGCGTAGGCCTCCGCCTGGGCATCCTTCAGACTGTCGAAACCGCCGTCCGCCATGTGAGCACCTCTGAACTTCAATGACCGGCGAAGCCTACGAGCCGTCACTAGGCCCGGCAAACTCTTTCGCTCGAACGCGGCGGGCGAGCGGTAATGGTCTCACCCGAATGGATCGTCGTTGGTCACGCCGGCGGCCAAGCCGTCCACGGCGGCCTTGAACTTCGGCCAGGCGGTCGTGGGCGCATCGGACGTCAAGCGGCCGTAGAGCTGGGCAAGCGTTCCGCCTTGCCCCAGCGCCACCATGGCCGGCGCCACCTTTTCGAGCTCGTAACCTAAGCTCTTCAGCCACGACAGAAAGGCCATGCCGCAACCGGTGCTGTCAGGGTTCTGATCGGTGGGGTCGACCAGGTTGACAAAGTCCGCCGCGCCGTCCTGCGCCCAGGTCGGGGCCGTGGCAAAATCGGCCAGGACGTTTTTGCCAATTTCTTCGGCGCATTTGCGCGACAGCGCCTCGCCGGTGCTAACCCCGCACAGATTACCCCCCATCGAGCATTCACTCACTTCAGCTTCAAACAGGGCCGAGACGCGGGCCGAATTCCCGAAAGACGCGCAGATTTCGATGTCGCCTCCGGTCCCATAGTCGCATCCACTGTGGTCGGCGCCGCCCGTGCCATCGGTCTTTCCGCCCAGTGCAAAGATGATGACCCTGACGTTTCCTCCGACCGTGCCGAAAAGCGCGTCGTTGGCCGAAACCACGCGATCAGCGTCGGCGAGCAGATCGCGGGCGTTTTTCAGACCCGGGGCAGCGAGGGAGGGGTCGACGAACACGGTCACCCGACCGCTGGGGCTGACGCCTACCTGCTGGACTTGCCCCTTGTAGCTCGGCCACGCCGGCGATGATGATTTCGGCGCGCGGGGCGCCCGCTTGCGATGAGCGGTCGCTCGGATCGGATGATGCATGACGTTTTCAGGACGCCTTGCGGGTGAAAGCGGCGCTGATGATCAGGGTCACTTCGTCGCCGACCAGCGGCACGTACTTGGCTACGCCGAAATCGCTGCGCTTGATCTTGCCTACCGCTTCGAAGCCGGCGGTGTAGGCCTTGTCCATCGGGTTGGTCCCAGAGCCGTTGAACCGCACCTGCAGAGTGACCGGCCGGGTGACGCCGTGGAGCGTCAGGTCACCGCTGATCTCTCCGCGGTTGGGACCAAGGACGGTGAGTTTTCGCGACGTGAAGGTGATGTTTGGAAAGCGGCCGGCGTCGAACCAGTCCGCACTCTTCAACTCACCGTCGAGAACCTGATTGGTGGTGGTGACCGAGTCGGCGGGAACCGACACTTCGACGCGGCTTGCCGCGGGGTGTGCCGGGTCGATCCTGGCCGTGCCCGTGGCATGGCTGAAGTCCCCGTACCAGGTGGTGAAGCCCAGGTGCGAAACACTGAACAGGATGCGGGTGTGGCTGGGCTCAATCACATAATAGCCGGGTTGCACGTGGTCGAAACGCAGATTCACCGACGGCCCAACGGGCGGCGCGGCAAGGGCCCCGGCGGCCAGGAAGACGGAGGCGCAGGCCGCGAGCAATAGTTTCAACGGGCGCATGTCTAGCCTTTCCAAAACGTGTCCGATGCTCTTCAAGCCTTGGCGGTATCACCACCCGCGCGGAGCGTCGAGGGCACGGGCGTGAAGGAGGCGGGTCGATGAGTTTGCGGGTTCTCAACGGCGACGCGGTCCGCGCCGTGCTCGGCATGGAGCCCTGCATAGCGCTCATGCGGGAGGCGATGACGCTGGCGGCGAACGGCGAGGCGGTTCAACCCGTGCGCACGGGCTTGGCCGTCCCCGATGGACGCGGCGGCCTTGGAGTGATGCCGGGCTACATCGCCCGTCCTCATAGGATCGGCGTAAAGGCGGTGACGGTGTTTCCGGGCAATCACGGAACGGCGTTGGGGTCGCACCAGGGCATGGTGCTGCTTTGCGATGCGGCCAACGGCCAGCCCTTGGCGATTGTGGAGGCGCGCGCGGTGACCGCCATCCGCACCGCCGCCGCAAGCGCTGTGGCGACGGACGTACTGGCGAGGCGAGGCGGCGGAACTCTGGCTATCCTTGGGTGCGGCGACCAGGCGGCCGCCCATCTTGAGGCCCTGCAGCTGGTCCGCGATTTCGCGCATACGGTGGTCTGGGGCCGGGATGGCTCCAAGGCTCGCACCTTCGCCGACCAGCAGTCGCGTCGCCTTGGGCGTCGGATCGATGTTGCCCAGAGCGCCCAGGCCGCGATCGCCGCGGCGGACGTCATCTGCACGACGACGGCCGCAGCCGAGCCGGTGCTCTTCGGTGAGTGGCTGCGCCAAGGCCAGCACCTCAACGTGGTCGGCTCAAGCATTCCGGCGACGGCCGAGGTCGACAGCGAAGCGGTCCTCCGCTCGCGCTATTTCGTCGACTACGAGCCGAGCGCCCGTGCGCTGGCAGGTGAGTTCGCCCGCGCCGTCAAGGCCGGGGTGGTGGGCGAGCACCACATGCTGGGCTCCATCGGCGAAGTGCTGGCCGGCGCCCTGGCGGGACGTCGGGACGATGACGACATCACCCTCTTCAAGTCGCTGGGCATGATTGGCGAGGATCTGATTGCCGCCGATTTCGCTGTGCGGGAAGCCGAGCGTCTTGGCCTCGGTTGTGCCGTCGACTGGTAGCCCCCGAGCTTCTGCACATCGTCAGGCGCCCATCGGGCCATTCGCTCGATCACCGGCAGAATCAGCGCCGCCCAGCCGCCAGGCGGCGCCCACAGCGGCGGCGGCTATCGGTATGGCGACAACGAAGACCCATAGACCCGCCGTGCGTGCTGTCGTCGCCGTCAGTCGGTGCGAGACGCCGGCCAGGTTGGCCGCTGCGGCGGCGACCGCAGCTCCCGCCGCCGACCCGGTAAGACGCACCGTCGTTATGCCCGCGGCCCCGAGCGTCCGCTCGCCGGCCAAAAGCGATACCAGGATCCTTTGGCTAATGAAGGCCCACGAGAGGCCAAAGCCGGCCCCAAGCAGCACGCCCGCGGCGGCGATGGCGCCCACATTGCCCCTGGGAAAGACCAGTCCGCTGGCGACGACCCCGGCCAGT
>JAYTRF010000356.1:0-3802 GCA_043746375.1 Caulobacteraceae bacterium
ACCGCCAACGGCTGGTTCCTGACCAAGCAATCGACCGGCGTCTATTCGACAACAGAGCCCAAATCCGCCTTCGTCAGAGAAGATCCGGCGGTGATTCAGCGGCGCATCGACGCCCTGCCGCACCCGGAGGTCATCGATCGGCCCACCGGCGCCGCTCAAATCGAGACCTACACCGTTGTGCATTCCAGGGAAGGCTACCGCATGGGCATCGTCATCGGCCGCGACGCGCAGGGTCGGCGCTTCGTCGCCAATACCCCCAGCGACGAGGCGACCTTGCGCGCCATGGAGAGCGCCGAGCAGGTCGGGCGGCAGGGCACGATTCGCGCGGCCGATGACGGCGAGCGTAACCTTTTCGTGCCGGCGTAGAGCCGATGGGACGGCTTTACCTCATCCGCCATGGCAAGCCCGCCGCGGTCTGGGGCGGCGACGACGACGATCCGGGCCTCGACGAGCAGGGGGCGGCGCAGGCGCGCGCGGTGGCGCAAGTGCTGTTGGCACTGCCCGAGGACGAGCGCCCCCTGCATGTGGTCAGTTCCCCCCTGCGCCGTTGCCGCGAGACGGCCGCGCCGCTGGCCCAGGCGCTTGGCGTGGAGGTCGAGATCGACCCCGTCGTTGGCGAAATACCGACGCCGCGCGATCTTGCGCCAGCCGAGCGCCCAGCGTGGCTGCGCACCGCCTTTGCGGGCAAATGGTCAGAGATCAAAGGCGATCTCGACTATGACGCGTGGCGCCGTGCTGTCGCCGTTGCCCTGGCGAGGCGCGACCGTACCGCCGTCTTCAGCCATTTCGTGGCCATCAACGCCGCCCTCTCGGTCCTCGCCGGCGACGACGCGGTGATCGGCTTTCGGCCCGACCACACCTCGATGACGACGCTGGAGGTTACGGACGGAAGCCTTCGGTTGGTGACCCGTGGCCGCGAGGCGGCGACCGGCGTGCTGTAGTCATGCGCACGGCGCTCCGGGAAATTCTCACGACAGCCCAGATGGCGGCGGCCGATGCCGCTGCGATAGCGGCTGGAACAACCGGTGCGGCGCTGATGGAGCGCGCCGGAACGGCGGTGGCCCATGCCGTCTGCGCCCGCTTTTCGCCTCGAATGGCGGTCGTTCTCGCCGGCCCTGGCAACAACGGCGGAGACGGCTATGTGGCCGCGCGGCTTCTGAAGGCACGCGGGTTCGATGTCCGCGTCGAGGCGCTCGCCCCGCCGGCGTCACCGGACGCGATCGCCGCGGCTGGGCTGTGGGAGGGTGAGACTGGCACGATCAGCGAAGCCGCCCTCACCGCTGAACTGATCATCGATGCGCTCTTCGGCGCGGGGCTTGACCGGCCCCTCGGCGGAGACGCTTCGCGCATCGCCCGCGGCTGCCGCCCATGCCGTGAGCGCGTCGTCTCGATCGACGTACCAAGCGGCGTCGGCGGCGATATCGGCCGTCCCTTGGGCGACAATAGCTTCGCCGCGGGCCTTACCGTCACCTTCCATCGCCGCAAGCCCGCTCACGCGCTGGAACCGGCAAAAAGCCTGTGCGGCGAGATCGTGGTGGCCGACATCGGACTTGGTCCTACCCCGGCGAATCTCTTCGAAAACACGCCCGAACTCTGGATTCACGCGTTTCCTTGGCCGGGAATCTCCGCCCACAAGCACAGCCGCGGCCACCTGCTGGTGGTCAGCGGCGAGGCCTGGAGCACCGGCGCGGCGAGGCTTTCGGCGCGGGCCGGCCTGCGCATTGGCGCGGGCTTGGTCACCCTGCTTTCGCCCCCCGACGCGCTGATGGTCAACGCCGCGCACCTCGAGGCGGTGATGTTGCGGCCCTTCGAGACCGAAGTGGAGCTGGGGGCCGCCGCTTTCGCCGTCGAAGCGGCCGTGATCGGCCCGGCGGCGGGCGTCAGCGAGGCCACCCTTTCCAACGTCCTGGCCCTGGCGCGAACGGGCGCCGCCCTGGTGGTCGACGCCGATGCCCTTACCGTGTTTCGCGATGATCCCGATGAGCTCTTTTCCGCGCTCGACCGCGACGACGTGCTCACCCCACATCCGGGAGAATTCGAGCGCCTGTTCCCTGGGCTGCTCAAGCTTGGCCCAGAGCGGATCACTGCGGCGCGCACCGCGGCGGCCCGCGCCCAGGCGATCGTTTTGTTGAAGGGCCCGGATACAGTCATCGCCGCGCCTGACGGCCGCGCCGCAGTCAACCTGAACGGATCGCCGTGGCTGGCCACCGCCGGCTCGGGCGATGTGCTGTCGGGGATCATCGGCGGCCTGATGGCGCAGGGCATGGAGAGTTTCGAGGCCGCCTGCGCTGGCGCCTGGATCCACAGCCGTTGCGCCGAAAGCTTCGGACCGGGGCTGATCAGCGAGGACCTGCCGGGCCTGCTGCCAAGGGTGCTGGCGGAACTTCGGGGATGAGTCCGGCGAGCCTCAACCGGGCTCTCTCATGTGCGGCATAGCGGGGGTTCTCGGCGGGCGATGCGCCCGCGCCGAGATGGGTGCGATGCTGGCGGCCATCGCCCACCGCGGTCCCGATGACGAAGGAATCTGGAACGAGGCCGACGTTTGGCTGGGGCATCGGCGCCTCTCGATCGTGGACCTTTCGGCGGCCGGGCATCAGCCGATGGTTTCCGCCTGCGGCCGCTACGTGCTGGTGCTCAATGGCGAGATCTACAACTACCGCGAGCTTCGCGACGAATTGGCGAGCGCAGGGCAGGGGCCGTGGCGCGGCCACTCCGACTCCGAGGTTCTCATCGAAGCGGTCTCCCGGTTCGGTATCGACGGGGCTTTGGCCCGCGCGCGGGGCATGTTCGCCTTCGCCGTCTGGGACCGCCAGCGCCGCGTAGCGTGGCTCGCGCGGGACCGCTTTGGGGAAAAGCCGCTCTACTATCGAGCCGGCGGCGGGGCCCTGGCCTTTGCCTCCGAGCTGACCGCGCTCGAACGGGCGCCCGGCGCCAGCTTCGAGGTTTCAAATGCCGCGCTGTCGCTCTTTCTTCGCCATGGCTATGTGCCGGCGCCGTTATCGATCTACGAGGGCGTCGCCAAGCTGCCGCCCGGCTCCCTGCTCACCTGGTCGCCTGGCGAGGAGCCGCGTGTCGAACCCTATTGGACGCTGGCGGCGACCATCGCCGCTGGACGGGATCATCGGCTGGTTGACCCGCAGGCGGCCGTCGACGAGCTGGACGGCCTGCTGCGCGCCGCCGTCGGCGAGCAGCGGCTCGCGGACGTGCCGCTCGGGGCCTTCCTCTCCGGCGGCATCGATTCTTCGACCATCGTCGCCATCATGCAGCAGCTCGGCGGCCCGCCGACGAAAACCTTCACCGTCGGCTTCGATCAACCGCAGTTCGATGAGGCGCCCCAGGCCGCGGTCGTAGCGCGCCACCTGAACACCGACCATACCTCTCACACCGTCACCGCCGCCGACGCGCTGGCGATCGTTCCGCGGCTCGGCGCGATTTTTGACGAGCCGTTCGCCGACCCCTCGCAAATTCCCACCCTGCTGATCTGCCAGATGGCCCGGCGCCACGTCAGCGTCTGTCTCACCGGCGACGGGGGCGACGAGATGTTCGGCGGCTATGTACGGTACGGCGGCGTGCCGCGGTTGTGGAAGGCCATCAGCCGCCTGCCGCTTCGCGGTCTTCTGGCCGATTGTGTCGAGGCCGCGCCCCTTGGTCTGCTCAACGTCTCGAACGGGTTGGTGGGCGCTCTGGCCGCCCAGTATGCCGCACGCGGACCGGTGGGGCCGAGCCTGCGCCGCGCCGCCCCCTGGCTTCGGGCCCGAAGCCAGGACGAGCTCTACGAAATGACGATGACCGCATGGCTGCG
>JAYTRF010000357.1:0-35453 GCA_043746375.1 Caulobacteraceae bacterium
GCCAGGTGATCGATCGCCCAATCGATGGAGGCGGCCGCCCCCTCTGTGGCGTAGCCCTTTCCCCACGCGTCCCGGGTCAGGCTCCAGCCAACTTCGGTCCCAGGCCAGCCTTCGGGCTGGAAGGGACCCAGCCTTCCGATCCACCGGCCGCTGGCCTTCTCGATGAGGGAGAACATGCCGAACCCTTGAATGGCCCAGCCGCCGGCCACCGTGAGGAAGCCGCGCCAAGCCACCGGCCGCGCCTGGACACCGCCCAGGTAGCGCATGGCGGTTTCATCGGCGACCATTGCCGCCCACGCCTCGAAATCCTCAGGCGCGGGGGGGCGCAGGATCAGCCGCCTGGTCTCCAAAGTTGGCCCTAGCTCAGCGACGGCTCGATCTCCTTGCAGGCCGCGATCAGCCCGCGCACCGACTCCGCCGACTTGGCGAACATTGCCTTTTCGCCCTCATCGAGCGGAAACTCTATTATGCGCTCAGCCCCGCCGGCGCCGATGACCGTGGGCGCGCCGACATAGAGATCCTTCAGCCCGTATTGGCCGGTTAGCCACGCTGCGCACGGCAGCACGCGCTTTTGATCCCAAAGATAAGCCTTGGCCATCGAGATGGCGCTTTCGGCTGGCGCATAGAAGGCCGATCCCGTTTTCAGGAGGCCGACGATCTCGCCGCCGCCGCTGCGGGTGCGCTGGACGATGGCGTCGAGCTCCGCCTGGGTGATGACGCCTTGTCTGATCAACTCGGGCAACGGCAGGCCGCCGGCCGTGGAATGGCGCACCATCGGCACCATATCGTCGCCGTGCCCGCCAAGGGTCCACGCATGAATGTCCTGGACCGAAATCCCCAGCTTTTCTGACAGAAAGTAGCTGAAACGCGCCGAGTCGAGCACGCCGGCCATCCCGACGACCTTCTGATGCGGCAAGCCGGAAAACTGTCGCAGGGCCCACACCATCGCATCCAGCGGGTTGGTGATACAGACCACGAAGGCCCCCGCAGCATGCGCCTTGATGCCCTCGCCGACGGCCTTCATCACCTTAAGATTGATGCCAAGCAGATCGTCGCGGCTCATGCCAGGTTTGCGCGGGACGCCAGAGGTGACGATGCACACATCGGCATCCCGCACCTGGCTGTAGTCGCTGGCCCCCTTGAGCTTTACATCGCGCCCAAAGATCGTCGTCGCTTGGCCAAGGTCGAGCGCCTTGCCGGCCGGCAGGCCGTCGACGATGTCGAAAAGCACGATGTCTCCCAGGCCTTCGCGAGCGGCGACGTGCGCCAGAGTGCCGCCAATCATTCCGGCCCCGATAAGGGCGATCTTGGCGCGGGCCATGGCCGGGGTTCCTTTCGAGCGGGTGAATGCGCGGGCGGGTCTAAAGCATGCGCGCCTTCAGGGAAACCGCCTTGCAGCCGGAGCCGTCACGCACGCAGTCGCCTCGGCGGTCGGCGCCCGGTCTCGCAGCATGCGCACGGGTTCGCGCACCCCGCTTTCGATCAAAATGCCTGCCCACCGGCAAACGTCGCGGCGGCGCAGCCTGATGGTGACCGGCGACGCGCCAACCGGTGTAAAACTCAACGAAAGGCGGTCGGCGGTGCGCGCCAAAATATCGACGGCGCCAAATTGCTCCGATCCAGGAGGCCGACGCGGATCGCGCCAAGCGCCGGCGAGCAATGAGCGGCCGCCAACCGGATCGGTAAGCTCGATCTGGTAGATCGCTTCGCCCCCAGCGCCTGCAACTATCCAGGCCCCGTCGAGCGGTCCCTGAAGCGCCTGCGCCGCCGCCGCCGAGGCCCGGACCTGACCTTCAAACTCCACGGTCGTCGGCCAAGGTGGAAGCAGGAAAGCAGCGATAAGGGCCAGGGGCAGCATCTCGGGGTCTTCAGATCGCGATAGCCGCAATGGCCTCATCTATGGCCAAAAGTCTGATCGCCTGATCCCGGTGCAGACGCTCGGCCAGGCGACCGTCGACCCGCAGCGCGCCCTTGCCGGCGTTCCCCGGATCGTCAAAGGCGAGAACGACGGCGCGCGCCCAGGCCACGTCTTCGGCGGCTGGGCTGAACACTCTGTTGCAGATCTCCAGATGGCTGGGATGGATCAGGCTTTTGCCGTCGAAGCCGAAGTCCGAGCCTTGCCGGCAGGCCGCCTCAAGCCCGATTGTGTCGTCGATCTCATTGTAGACGCCATCGATGACGGCCAGTCCGTGTGCGCGGGCCGCGCAAACCGCCATGGACAGCGCAGCGTGAAACGGTGTGCGCTCCGGGCTTTGGCGTGCGCCCATCTCGCGTGCCAAGTCATTGACGCCCATGACCAATGCCGCAAGGCGCGTCTCTTGCGCGGCGGCGGCGATCGCCCCTGGCTGCAGGGCCGCCTGAACCGTCTCGATCATTGCCCAAAGGCGCGTCCGGTCGGGCGCTATCTGTCGGAGAGCCTCGCCATAGGCAATCAAATCCAAGGGCCCGCGGATCTTCGGAACCAGGACGGCGTCGGGGCCGGCCGCGGCGATCTGGGCCAGATCGTCCTTGCCCCAGGCCGTATCGAGGGCGTTGATTCGCACAACCACCTCGCGGTGGCCAAAGCCCCCGGCTCTGAGGGCCCGCGTCGCCGCGCCGCGAGCCACGACCTTGGCTTCTGGGAGCACGGCGTCCTCGAGATCAATGATCACCACGTCGCAGGCGAGGCTGGGGGCCTTTTCCATCGCCCTGACGTTGGACGCCGGCACGTAAAGCGCACTTCGGCGTGGACGGGCGACCAAGCTCATTGGGCGTCTTTGGTGACAGGCCCCCGTGCGGGCCATAAGATCATGGTCATGACCATGCGATACGAACCAGGCGCCCGCAACGTCCTTGGCGGCGACCTGGTCCGCTGTTCAGCCGCTCCGCTGGCGGGATTCTATCGCAACGGGTGCTGCGAGACCGGTGCGGAAGATGTCGGACTGCACACGGTATGTGCGGTGATGACGGCGGCGTTCCTGCGCTTTTCAGCCAGCGTCGGAAACGATCTGATCACCCCCAGGATCGAGAACGCGTTTCCGGGCCTCAAGCCCGGCGACCGCTGGTGCCTGTGCGCGCCGCGCTGGAAGGAGGCCCTCGACGCGGGCATGGCCCCGCTCGTGGTTCTGGAGGCGACCCACGAGGAAACTCTGGCGATCGCCCCGCTCCATGTGCTGCGCGAACATGCCGCCTTAGCCTAGAGCGTACGACCGTTCGAGCCGGTAGGTCGCGCCGTCTCCCCCGCGCCAACTCGAGTAGAGCCCAAATTGCGAGATCGCGAACGGGGGGACGGCTAGCAGGCTATGAGCGTGGATCCACGCCCCGATGCACTGCGGCTCGATGCGGCGGACAGAGGCGAGCGTCACGTGGGGACGCCATCGCCGCGTTTCGGGTTTCAGACCGGCTCGCCGCGCCGCAGCTTCGCAGCGCCGGGCCAACATGGCGAGGGGCTCGCCGCCGTCAACGCCGGCCCACAAAGCGTCGATGTCGCCGCCCTCGCCGAAGGTCCCGACCCCGGCGATACGCATGTTCAGGGGTTTCCCCACGACCCGGGACAGTTCGGCGGCAAGATCGTCGGCCTCAGGCTCAGGCGTGTCCCCGGCGAACCGAAGAGTGATGTGGAGGGTCTCCGCCGGGCGCCAGCGGACACCGGGCAGGCCTTCCATGCACGGGGCGAGAGCCCGGGCGACGTCGCCAGGTACCGCTATGGCCGCAAACAGACGGATCATCACCGCGCCTTGAGACCCCGGGCCACGATCGGCGCCAGGCGTCCGGCAATAATCCGCACCCCCAGAGCATTTGGGTGGATGCCGTCGCGCTGATTAAGGTGCGGATTTTGACCGACGCCAGCGAGAAGGTCGGGATAGAGCGCGATTCTCTGAGCCCTGGCCACGGCTGGAAACACGGCATTGAAATCGTGGGCGTAGGATCTCCCGATGGCGGCCGGGGCGGTCAGGCCTGTGAGAATAACCCCGATGCCCCTGGCTTTCAGACGCGCGACGATGCGGTTGAGATTGCGCCGGGTTACCCTTGGATCGATACCCTGCAGCAAGTCGTTGCCGCCCAAGGCAACGATGCAGATCGCTGTGTCGCCCTGCACTGAAAAATCCACTCTGGCCAGGCCGCCGGCGGTAGTGTCGCCCGAGACGCCTGCCCCGCGGACCCTTACCGCAGCGCCAATCCTGGACAGGGCCGCCTCAAGCCTGGCTGGCAGGGCGTCGGCCTCCGAGAGGCCATAGCCTGCGGTAATCGAATCTCCCAAAATGGTCACCACCTTGCGTGGCGCAGCCAGCGCTGGGCCGGCGAGGGCGACGAAGCCGGCGCCGATCAATTGGCGGCGGGTTGGAAAATGGAATCGTGGCGCTGGCATCGGCGCGCCCTATGTAGGCCAAAGCCGGCCGGCTTCAAATCGCGCCATAGGATCGCAATGCCGGACTCCAACTTGCCAGTCGTCTCGTTGAGATTGCAGGCTATTTGCCTGACGCTGCGCTCGTCCGCAGGCCCCGTAGAAATTCTGCGTGGCGTCGATTTCGTTGTCGGCCCTGGCGAGAGCGTGGCCGTCGTTGGCCCCTCAGGCTGCGGCAAGTCGTCGTTGATCGCTGTCGCCGCCGGCCTTGAGCGACCCACCGGGGGTCGGGTTGAACTGCTCGGCGCCGACCTTGCGCACCTTGATGAAGACGGTCGCGCCAGGCTGCGCCGCAGCAGGGTGTCTCTGGTCTTCCAGGCCTTTCATCTTCTGCCGAACATGACGGCGCACGAGAACGTGGCGACGCCTCTGGAGATCGCGGGCGAGAGAGACGCGGCATCAACGGCCAAGGAATGGCTGCAACGCGTGGGTCTTGGGGAGCGACTGACCCACTATCCGCATCAGCTCTCGGGGGGTGAGCAGCAGAGGGTGGCTCTTGCGCGAGCTTTGGCGGCCAGGCCAGCGCTGCTTTTCGCAGACGAGCCCACTGGAAATCTCGACGCGGCCAATGCAGAAGCCGTCGCTGATCTGATGTTCGCCTTGGCAGCCGAGACAGGCGCGGCGCTGGTGCTGGTCACGCACGACGAGGCTCTCGCGGGACGCGTCGACCGTCGGACGCGGATGGCCGACGGCCGCATCGTTGAGAGTCATTAGCCCATGCCCCTCGCATTGCGCCTGGCGGCCCGGGAACTTCGCTCGGGCGTGCGCGGGTTTGGTATTTTCCTGGCCTGCCTGGCCTTGGGCGTCGCCGCGATCGCCGCGGCCGGGTCGACAGCGGAGGCCTTCCGACAGGGCCTGGCTTCCCAGGCCCGGGAAATCCTCGGCGGGGATCTGGCGATAACCATCGAGCAGAGTCGGTTCACCTCGGCCGAACGCGCGGTCTTCGCCGGCGCCGGTAGGGTTTCTTACGCAGTCGCTGTTAACGCGATGGCCCAGGCGCCATCCGGGGAACGCCGGCTGGTCGAGCTGCGTGGCGTCGATGCTGCCTATCCCCTGGCCGGGACGGTCAGGTTGCAGGGTGGCGACAGCCTCGCGCGCGTCCTCAGCCCGATTGGGGGGACCCCCGGGGCTGCAGTGGAAGAGCCGCTTATGGACAGGCTGGGGCTGAAGCTCGGCGACCGGTTCCTGGTCGGTAACACCCCGCTCGTGGCCAGGGCCATCCTGATATCCGAACCCGACCGGCTGTCGCGGGGCTTTGCGCTCGGGCCAAGGGTGCTGACGACGGCTGGCGCCGTGGAGAGTGGGGACTTCCTTTCCCCGGGCGTGCCTTTTGGGGAGACCGCGCGCATCGCCCTGTCGTCTGGAGAAAACCCGCGCCGAGTCGCAGCCTCAATTCGGCGCGCCCTGCCGGACGGCGACTTGCGCATTCGGGAACGCAACGATGCAGCGCGCGGCGCCCGGCGGATGATAGACCAGCTCGAATACTTTTTGGGCTTCATAGGCCTCGCCTCGTTGGTTGCCGGCGGTCTTGGGGTCTGGGTCGCGGTCAGCGCCTATCTGGAGACCCGCAAGGACTCGATCGCCGTTCTGAAGGTGCTGGGCGCGACCGGGGTTCTGGTGCGCAACGTCTACCTGGCGCAAATAGCTCTGCTGGCCGGGATCGGTATCGCCATCGGCCTTTTCGTCGGCGCGGTGACGCCTCTGGTTCTGGGCGAGATGGTGAAGCGCAGCCTGCCGGTGCCGGCACTGTTCGCGATCTATCCTTGGCCCCTGGTGAAGGCCGGGGCGTTTGGCCTTATGGCCGCAGCGGCGTTCAGTCTCCTCCCCATCGCCCGCGCACGGGCGACGTCACCGGCCTCGCTTATGCGGCGCGAGCTTAAGGGTCGCCTTGGGTTCACTGCGGAGACTATTGGTGCGCTAGCGGCGGCCGGCGGCCTGGCGGCGCTGTCGGTCGCCGTGTCACCGACTCCGCCCGCCGCGGCGGTCATGATCGCCGGGGTGAGCGGCGCGTTTGTCACCCTATGGGCCCTTGGCGCAGCGGGCGCGTGGCTCGCGGGCGGAGCGAGAGGTGGCGCCAGGGGACCGTGGCGCATCGGTCTGGCAAACCTGGCGGGACCAAGATCGGCCGCGCGTACCGCCACGCCGGCAATCGGTCTTGGGATGGCCCTTTTGTCGTCGGTGGTGCTCATCCAGTCGAGCCTGCTGGCGGAGATCGACAAGGTCGCCCCGCGCAGCGCTCCTGCGTTGGTGTTCACCGGTATTCCCGGCGAACGGGGGGCCGACTTCGACCGGGCGCTGGCGTCAGCATTCGGCCGCCCCTTGAGCCCTGCGACCTATCTTCGCGCGCCGTTCGCCACCGGCCGGATTGTCGCGGTACGCGGAATAACCGTCGATCGACGGCGCATCGATCCTTCCGCGCGGTGGGCCTATGACAACGACATCGGAATTTCGGCCATCGGGCCGCAGCCGCGTGCCGCCGGAGTGGTCGCCGGCCGCTGGTGGAATGCGAAATATGCAGGGCCGCCCGTAGCGGCGCTGGCCGACGACGCCGCCAAAGGGACTGGCCTGAAACCAGGCGATATGATCACCCTCGATATTCTCGGCCGTCGGATTGACGCCCGAGTGGATGTGCTGCGCACGATCGACTTCGCCGGCTTCGGCGCAAGTTTTCCAATCGTGCTCGATCCCGCCGCGTTAGAGGGGGCGAACCTCGCCAATGTCGCCATCGCCAAGGCTACGCCGCAGGAGGTCCGCAAAGCGACTTTGGCGCTCGGCGTGAATTTCCCCGAAGTCAATGTGATCAGCGTGCGCGAGGCGCTCGAGGCCGCCTCCGATCTGTTCGGCCGCCTGGCTCTGGCTGTTCGCGCGGCGGCTTCGGTCGCCGCACTGGCTGGCCTGCTGGTTTTGACCGGCGCCATCGCGGCCGGCGCGCGCGGCAGGGCACGGGAGGCGGCGACTTTGAAGGTGCTTGGCGCATCGAGCAGCCAGATCATTGCCGCCTACGCCGTCGAGTACGGCGCTGTCGGCGTGATTGCCGGCGTCGCTGGCGTAGCCCTAGGCTACGCGGCCGCTTGGCCGGTGGTGGTTCAGGTCTTCAGGGCCACTTGGAGCGTCGACTGGACCGGCGTCGCGGCCCTTATCGGCGGCGCGGCAGCCTTGGCGGCCTTCGGCGGCGTCGTCGCAGCCGTGCAGGCTCTTCGTCAGCCGATCGCGCCGGTGCTGAGGCAGGGATGAGGGTGACCGACATTGGTCGATGCTGGAGCCCTCCCGGCGTGAGCAATGAACCAGATCAAACCTGAATTGGGAATTCCGATTAGGTTAAGAACACGGCCAGTTCAGAGTCTGCCGATCACTCGGTCGCGGGGCAGTAACGATTTCACGTCGTAAATGATGCCGCCCTCCGCGCACAGCGCGCAAAGGCTTTCGGCCGTTTTCGCCCTGAACTCATCGTGGGCGACAGCGAGGATCACGGCGTCGTAGGCGCCCGGCTGCGGGGAGGGGGTCAGCTCGATCCCATAGGTTGCCAACGACTCTTCGGGGTCAGCCCACGGATCGTGAACGGCGACGTCCATGCCAAAGCCCTCCAGCCGCCGGACGATGTCGATCACCCGGGTGTTCCGCAAGTCGGGGCAATTCTCCTTAAAGGTCAGGCCCAGCACCAGAACCTTGGCGCCGACCGGGTTGATCGCCTTACCGGTCATCAGGCGCAGAACCTGGTCTGCGACATAGGCGCCCATGCCGTCATTCACCCGCCGGCCGGCCAGGATCATCTCTGGATGGTAGCCGGCCTCCTGCGCCTTGTGGGTCAGATAGTAGGGGTCGACTCCGATACAGTGGCCACCGACCAGACCGGGCCGAAAAGGCAGGAAGTTCCATTTCGTCGCCGCAGCCTCAAACACCTCATGGCTGTCGATGCCGAGGCGGTGGAAGATCATCGCAAGCTCGTTGACCAGGGCGATGTTGACGTCGCGCTGAGTGTTTTCAATCACCTTGGCCGCCTCGGCCACGCGGATCGAGCCGGCGGGATAGGTTCCGGCCTCAATGATCGTCGCGTACAGGGCGTCGACTCGCGCGGCCGCCTGCGGCGTCGATCCGCTGGTCACCTTAACCGTGTTGGTCAGGCGGTGCAGCCGGTCGCCGGGGTTTACGCGCTCAGGGCTATAGCCGCAGCAGAAATCAACGTTGAAAGCGAGGCCGGAAATTTCCGCCAGCAGGGGCGCACAGACCTCTTCCGTCGCGCCTGGATAAACGGTCGATTCATAGATCACCAGGTCGCCCTGCTTCAGCACGCAGGCCACCGCTCGCGTGGCTCCGGTCAGGGCCGAAAGGTCAGGCCGCTTGGCATCGTCGACGGGCGTTGGCACGGTGACGATGTAGACCGTGCAATCGGCGAGATCGGCAATGTCATTGGTGAAACTCAAGAATTGCGCGGCGCGGAGCTCCTCGAGGGTCATTTCTAGGGTGGCGTCGCGCCCGGCGCGCAGGTCTTCGATCCGCTCGCGCTTCAGATCCATGCCGCGAGTTTGGTAGAGTCGGCCGAATGCCGCCGCCAGCGGCAGACCGACATAGCCTAGGCCGATGACACCTATGCGGGTCTCTTCCGGCATTACTGAGATCGTCGCCTCCTTAATCTGACTTTCCGGGCCGCGCGCCTTCCCTTACTATCCGGGGATCGAAGGCGAAGCCACAATCCGGAGCAGCTCGGCTCCGCGTGCTTCCAGCCAGAGCCCGCGACATTGAAACCGAAAACCACATTCGCGGGTTGATCACGACAGGGCCCGGAAACAGGGGTAGAGCACGACGAGCCGACCGTCTTTTCAATCGACGGGGGCAAAACCCTGTTAAATCCTGAGGCCCTCAGCGGGCCCGCGGCGGGAGCTTCAAGGTTTGTGCGGCATCGTCGGCATGTTGAGCCATCGGTTGGAGCAAGACGCGCGGCCGTTGTTGCGGGTGATGGCGGCCGCGCTCACCCATCGTGGTCCCGACAGCGACGGGGACTTTGTCGACCTTGATGCCGGGATCGCCCTTGGCCACAGGCGGCTGAAGATCATCGACGTCACCAGCGCTGGCGCACAGCCAATGGTCTCTGCCGATGGCCGTTGGGTGATCACCTTCAACGGCGAAATCTTCAACTTCGTCGACCTGCGCCGCCGGCTGGAGGCGAAACGCACGGTCCCCTGGCGCGGGCATTCCGATACCGAGGTGCTGATCGAGGCGATCGCCGCATGGGGGCTCCCGGCGGCGCTGGAGGCGATCGAGGGCCAGTTCGCCCTTGGCCTGTGGGATCGCCAGGCCCGGGCCCTGACCCTGGCCCGCGACCGGTTCGGGGAAAAGCCGCTTTATTACGGCCGCCTTGGCGGCGCCTTCGTGTTCGCATCGGAACTTGGCGCCTTTCGCCCGCATCCGGAATTCACCGGCGAAATGAACAGAGACGTGCTGCCTGCCTATGTCCGTTACGGCTACGTCCCTCATCCGTGGTCGATCTATCGCCAGATCGCCAAGCTGCCGCAGGGCCATACTGTGCGGTTGAGTGCGGCCGACCTTTCCTGCGAGATGCCGACGCCACAGCGGTTCTGGTCACCGCAGGAGGCGGTTGACCATGGCCGGGACCATCCCTTCACCGGATCCGAGGACGACGCGGTCGAAGCGCTTGAGGGCCTTCTGCGGCGGACAGTCGGGCTGCGGATGGTGGCCGATGTGCCGCTGGGCAGCCTGCTTTCGGGCGGCATCGATTCCTCCCTCGTAACAGCCCTGATGCAGAGCCAGTCGCCGCGGCCGGTGAAGACCTTCACCATCGGCAGTTCGGATCAGTCCCTGAACGAGGCCGAGCATGCCAAGGCCATCGCCCGGCATCTGGGGACCGAGCACACAGAACTCTATGTCGGCTCCGCCGAGGCCCTGGCCATCGTTCCCAAGCTGGCGGCGATGTACGGCGAGCCGTTCGCCGACTCCTCCCAGATTCCGACGGCTCTGGTCTGCGCCATGGCGCGGCGGCAGGTCACCGTCGGTCTGGCGGGCGATGGCGGGGACGAGGTGTTCGGCGGCTACAACCGCTATCTTCTGGAAGGTGCGTGGCGACGGGTATCGCTGATCCCGCGCGGCGCCCGCGCCGCGATGGGCGCGTGCATTCAGTCCATCGATGTGCGGACATGGGCGGGGCTGACGGCCCGCGTTCCGTTCCTGCCCGCATCGCTGCGCGACCCCCGCGCGGGCGACAGACTGCACAAGTGGGCGGCGAAGCTGGACGCCCGCGACGACAGCGACTTTCTGGATCGTCTGCTTTCAGGCTGGGAGGATCCCGCCGCCATCCTGAACGCGCCGCGGGGGGACGGGCTGCTGCAATCCGATATCCGAATGCCCCCTGGCGCGCGTTTCAGCGAAAGGGCGATGCTGTTCGATACTGAGCACTATTTGCCGGACGACATTCTGGTGAAGGTCGACCGCGCCTCGATGGCTTCCAGCCTGGAGGTGCGCGCGCCGTTTCTCGACCGCGAGGTGCTGAAGTTCGCCTGGAGCCTGCCCATGGCGATGAAAATCAAGGGAGCCAGGGGCAAGCATGTCCTGCGCCGCGTGCTGGCCCGCCATGTTCCCAGCACTCTGTTCGAGCGGCCCAAACAGGGCTTCGCCGTGCCGATCGATCAATGGCTGCGCGGCGAACTGCGTCCCTGGGCGGAGGATCTCTTAAGCGAGGCGCGGCTGAAACGTCAGGGCCTGTTCAATCCCGTGGCGGTGCGCAGGCTCTGGGCCCGACATCTCAGCGGCGCCGCCAATGCCGACGCCAGGCTCTGGTACCTGTTGATGTTCCAGTCATGGTGGGATCAGCTTGCAGTCGCCGAACGCCAGATGCCAAGCCCCGCCCCGGCGGCCCCGCCCTAGAAAACCTTCATCAGTCCGGGCCTTGCGCGGCGCTCCGGTCGGGCCGATATTTGCCATGAGCGTCCAAATGGGACGTTAGGAAATCAAGGATTCGTCCACAATGAGCGATTTTGATCGCGGCGTCGCCCCGCACGGAGCGATCGCTCACCCCGACATGGCGGTCGACGCCGGCCTGCGCGGCTTCATGCTAGGCGTCTACAACAAGGTGGCTTTGGGCCTGGTGCTGTCCGCCGCCCTGGCCTTCGTCACCGGAACGGTTCCGGCGGTGCAGAGCCTTCTGTTCCGCACCGACGGCATGGGTCATGTGCGTGGCTATACGCTCCTTGGCATGATCATCGCCTTCGCCCCCCTGGCAGTGCTGCTGTTCCAGGGCTTCGCCCGCCGACAGTCGGCCCGTAGCGCCGGCGTCACCTACTGGGTGATCGTGTCTCTGATCGGGGCGTCGCTAGGCATGATCTTTATGCTCTACAGCGGCGTCGGGATCTTCCAGACCTTCCTGGTCACGGCGGCGGCGTTCGGCGGCCTTTCGCTGGTCGGCTACACCACCAAGCGGGACCTGACCGCCATGGGGAGTTTCCTGATCATGGGGGTGATCGGCCTGATCATCGCCATGCTGGTCAACATGTTCCTCCACTCTGGGCCGATGGCCCTGATCATCAACGCACTTGGCGTGCTGATCTTCGCTGGCCTGATCGCCTGGGACACCCAGCGCCTGAAGATGATGTATTATCAGGTGGGGGGAGACCAGGCAGCGATGAGCGTCGCCACGAGCTATGGCGCCCTAAGCCTGTATCTCGATTTCATCAACCTGTTCCGCTTCCTACTGTTCTTCATGGGCGGCGCGCGCCGCTAGCCTGAAGGCACCGCAACGCCCGGTGACTGGAAAGAGCCCTCGGCCAAGCGGCCGGGAGTTTTTTCATCATCAGCCGAGAGAGCTATCCGACCAGCGAAAGGCGTCTGGAATTGAACAGGCGAAGAACCTGTTCGAGTTCATGCCCGCGCCTTACAACTAGACCGCCGTGGGCGGTGATCGTCCAGGCCCCCTGTTTACGCGCCAGGGCGGGTCGCTTTTCGATCCGGTAGAGGGGGACTTCGCTGGCATTGCGGAAAACCGAGAACACGGCCGCCTCCTTCAGGCCATCGATGGCATAGTCTCGCCAGACGCCCGCGGCGACCATGCGGCCGTAGAGCCCCAGAAGCTGGGTCAGTTCACCGCGATCAAAATAGACGAAACTGTTTGCCGTCGGCGCGAGGCGGGGGTGCTCTGCGGTGTGTGCGGGCATGCAGGGCCAGCCTAATGCGGCGAAGCGGATTTGGCGAGCGCGTGGCAGCCACCCAGGCCCCAAAAAGACCTAAGTTCAGCCCGCCGCGCGCCAGCTTCCCCCCCGACTGTGCACTCGTCGATTGGCTAAGGACCGTTGCAGGTCCAGACCCTCAACAACCCCCCAGCCCCCTGGATTTTCAGGGGTCCTGGTCAGTCGTCCTCCAAGACGCCCCCGCGGCCTGCCCCCTCCGGCCGCGGGGGTTTTCGTTGCCGATCGTGACTAGCGAGCAACGGTCTGGGAGAAATTAGGTTCATCCCGGGCAGAGCCACGAAATCACCTTGTTTCGGTCGCGCGGGCGCCCGGTTGACCCGCCATATGGAGGTCGTCGGCTGATCGGAGCACCTGTTGGTCCCGGATCCTGAACAGCCCCCCCAGCCCCCCTGGATTTTTCGGGGCTTCGGTCGGTCGACGCATTGCCCTCCAAGATAGCCCCCGCGGTCCGCCCCCTCGGCCGCGGGGGTTTTTCGTTGATCGGGCCCCTGACTTTTAGGATTTGGTCGCGGTGGCCAGACGCACCGCCAGGATGCGGCCGTCGCGCGCCTGGACCAGGATGGCCGTTGCCAAGCCCTGTTCCGATGGCTGGGGGGCGGCGAGATTCACGGGCTTCCCGTACCAGGAACCCAGCCGCACGGCTTGGCGGACGATGTTGCTTTGAACCACCGTCCGTCCGCGATTTTCTCCTGACTTGACCTCGACGTCAGCGCGGCGGGGTTCGAAACGAATCAGCCACACTTCGCCGCCGCCCCTCGGGCGCGGGCCGCTGCCCACGGCAATGCGTCCGCTGGGCAGAAAACCGATGTCGGGCGCGGCCGGGCGGCCATGCCGCGCCTGTCTGATCAGGGTCTCGACCGCGTCGGCGTCCGCGCCAGGCGCCTGATGGGCGCCACCGACGATGACCTGAGGGGTATAGACATCGCGCACGCCCAGGCGACGGTCGAAGAGGCGCTGACGCTCGGCAAAGGACGGTTGCGCGAAAGTATCCTTCCAGCCCAGGTAATCCCAGTAGTCGACCGGCCAGGTAAGCGCGAGGACGCCTGGGCGATCGGCGAGGCGCGCGATCAGCTCATCGGCCTTGTCGCACGACGAGCAGCCTTGCGCGGTGTAGAGTTCAACCACGACCGGGGCCCTGGCCCACCCGGCCGCGGGCGAGCACCAGAGCCACAAAGCGACCAGAAAAATCAGGGGCCCTCTCATCGGGGGCAATTAAGCGGAGATTGCCGGCCGTGCCGTTCACGAAACGGTGAGGACCTTAGGCTCCGTGCGGGCGATATTCTCCGCTAACGGCAGGCACGGCCGCCGCGATGCCCGCCGCGACCATGAACCGCGCCATGGAAACGCACTCGCACTCGGGCGCTCGCCGACGGGCTGGCGGAAGTCTAAGCGCCGGCGTTTTCGACAGCGAACCCCGCCCTCGCCGTCGCAGGTCTCCGTGAAGCCTCCCACGCCGCCCATCTGGTACACATGCGCGCGACAGGCGAGCTTGCCAAAGCGCCCGGCAGGCTTGTGGTGACCGTTGCCGCAGGGCAGGAAACAGCGGTGGCCGCCCGCTCTATTCCCGCACTACCCGCCAGAATTGCCGCACTGACGCTGCTGGAATCGGCGCTGTCGCGGCGGGGCGGCCTCGACGAAGGTTTGGGCGCCGCAGCGCTTCTGGGGCTCACGCCACAGGATCGGGCCTTCGCCCGCGCCTTGACCATGGCTGCATTGCGCCACCTGGGGCCGATTGATCGGGCTCTGGATGGGCGGCTGAAGCAGGAGCCTCCTGGACAGGTGCGTAATATCCTTCGCCTTGGCGCCGCCCAGGCCTTTTTTCTGGACACCCCTGCCTTCGCCGCGGTGGATACGGCCGTCAATTTGGCCCCAAAACCATTGCGGGGGCTGGTCAATGCGGTGCTTCGCAACCTTTTGCGCGACGGCGCTATCGATGCCGAGCCCGAGCAACTCGCGCCGCCCTGGCTGTTCTCACGCTGGCGCGCCGCCTATGGGGAGGCCGAAGCGCTGGCCATCGCCGCCTGTATCGCGAAGGAACCGGCAACCGACCTCACCCTGCGGGGAACCCCGGACGAGGCGTTAGTCCATGCGCTGGAGGCGTCGCCGCTCCCGGGAGGGTCCCTGCGAAGCCGGCTACGAGGGGACGTCGTGAGCTGGCCCGGCTATGGCGATGGCCGGTGGTGGGTCCAGGACGCCGCAGCCGCGCTTCCCGCGCGGCTGATGCGCGCGCGCGCGGGGCAGTCGCTCGCGGACCTCTGCGCCGCGCCAGGGGGCAAGAGCCTTCAACTGGCGGCGGCGGGCGCGCACGTGGTCGCTGTTGACCAGTCGGGCGGCCGGCTGCGAAGACTGACCGCAGGCTTGGCTCGCACCGGCCTGACGGCGGAGATCGTGACTTCGGACGTTCTGCAGTGGCGCGACGGGCGCCGCTTCGACGGCGTGCTTCTTGACGCGCCATGCACCGCGACTGGGGCCTTCCGACGCAATCCGGACGTGCTCTGGAATGTACGGCCAGGGGAAATCGCGCCGCTTGCCGCCGTTCAGTCGAGGCTGCTCGACACCGCCGCAGCCAAAGTCCGCCCAGGCGGCCTGCTGGTCTACGCTGTCTGCTCCCTGGAACCCGAGGAAGGTGAGGCGCAGGCACAGAGTTTTATTTCTGCCCACTCGGACTTCGCCATCGATCCGGTCGCCGCTGGCGAGTGCGGCGCGCCCATTGCAAGTGGTACCGCGAAGGGATGGCTGCGGGTTCTGCCCCACCACCTTGAGGGCGGCATGGACGGATTTTTCATTGCCCGCTTTCGTCGCGACTTCTAAGTCGGACCTGATGGCCAACCGCCGCACGATCATCGCACCCTCTATTCTTTCTGCTGACTTCGCGCGTCTCGGCGAAGAGGCAAGAGCCATTGAGGCAGCCGGGGCCGACTGGCTGCACGTCGATGTCATGGACGGCCACTTCGTCCCGAACATCACCATCGGGCCTGGTGTCGTGAAGGCTCTGCGGCCGCACGTGTCCATTCCGCTCGACGTGCACCTGATGATCGCCCCGGTCGACCCTTACCTGGAGGCGTTCGCCGAGGCCGGCGCCGATCACATCCTGGTTCACCCCGAAGCAGGTCCTCACCTTGACCGCACGATCAAGCGCATCCGTGAACTTGGGCCAAAGGCAGGCGTGGTCTTCGATCCTTCGACGCCGCCGGACGTGATCGAGTGGATGATCGATGAAATCGACATCATCCTGGTGATGTCGATTAATCCAGGTTTCGGCGGCCAGAGCTTCATGCCCTCCCAACTGGCCAAGATCAGTCGGCTACGGTCGATGATCGACGCCTGCGGCCGCGACATCGTGCTCGAGGTCGACGGCGGAGTTACCCCAGAAACGGGCCGGCTGTGCATTGAGGCCGGCGCATCGGCTCTCGTCGCGGGCACGGCAGTGTTCACGGACGGCCCCGGCGCCTACGCCAGGAACATCGCAGCCCTCCGGGACGGGTGAGGTGGCGGTCGATGTGAGACTGCTTGGACCTGGGGACGCCGCGCTCTTTGACGCCGTCGCGCCAGAGGTGTTCGACAATCCGATCCTGCCGGAGATGGTGCGCGAATTTCTTGTCGATGAGCGACATCACCTGGTCGCGGCGATAGACGACGGCGTGATCGTCGGCTTCGCCTCCGGTGTCCGATACGTGCATCCCGACAAGCTCCCGGAGTTGTGGATCAACGAGGTCGGCGTCGCACCCACGCACCAGGGTCGCGGGCTGGCCAAAGCCGTGTTGCGCGCGCTCATTGCGGTGGGACGCGAACGCGGGTGCACCGAGGCCTGGGTGCTGACCGACCGCTCCAACGCCGCCGCCAGGGCACT
Organism: Caulobacteraceae bacterium; assembly: GCA_043746375.1. Lineage (GTDB taxonomy): Bacteria > Pseudomonadota > Alphaproteobacteria > Caulobacterales > Caulobacteraceae > Acaudatibacter. Next base: position 16,427 of record JAYTRF010000357.1, read on the forward strand.
TTACGCCTCGCTGGGCGGCGCGGACTTCACCAACGACGATGTCGTCGGGGTCGAGTTTCGCATGGATGACAACGGGGCCGTCAGCCGACCAACCGGGTCGGCCAACTGTTGACAGGCGCGCAGCGGCGCCTATTTTCCCGCCGCCCGCGTGACTGGCGATTAAGGTGGCGCAACCACCGGGAAGCGCGGGTTATCTGACAAGCCGCACGCCTGGGCGCCTCTCACCGATGAAGAGCACGCCATGACCGCGCCGGCATTTCCCCCCGCCCCCGACCTTGCACCGGTACGCCGGGCCCTGCTTTCCGTCTTCGACAAGACCGGATTAGTCGACTTGGCGCGCGATCTCGTCCGCCTGGGCGTCGAACTGGTTTCCACCGGGGGCACCCGCTCAACGATCGCAGCCGCCGGATTGCCGGTCCGGGACGTCTCGGAGCTTACCGGATTTCCCGAAATGATGGATGGCCGGGTCAAGACGTTGCATCCAGCCGTGCACGGGGCCCTTTTGGGGGTGCGCGACGCCCCCGAGCACGCTGCGGCCATGGCGCGGCACGCGATTGAAGGCATCGACCTCCTCTACGTGACCCTGTACCCGTTCGAGGCGACCGTCGCCGCCGGCGAAAGTTTTGAGACCTGCGTTGAGAACATCGACATCGGCGGCCCGGCGATGATCCGTTCGGCGGCTAAGAACCACGGCTATGTCGCCGTGTGCACGGCCGCTGAGGATGTCGCTGCCGTGGTGCGTGCGATCGAGGCGGACGGGGGAACCTCCCTCGACTTTCGCCGTGAGCTCGCGGGCCGCGCCTTCGCCCGTACCGCAGCCTACGACCAGGCTATCGCCCGCTGGTTCGAGAAACCGGATGAGAGCGCTTGGCCAGCGCGAAAGACGATCTCTGCAAACCTCACCCAGTCGATGCTCTATGGCGAAAATCCGCACCAGAGCGCCGCCTTCTACGCCTTTGCCAATCCCCGCTGCGGGGTGGCCACAGCGCGTCAGCTTCAGGGCCGGGCGCTTGGCTACAACAACATCAACGACACCGACGCCGCCTTCGAGTTGGTCGCGGAATTCGATCCGGGCGTGAGCGCCGCAGTGGCGATCATCAAACATGCAAATCCATGCGGCGTGGCCCTGGGTCCCGATCTGAAAACCGCATACCTGCGCGCCCTGCAATGCGATCCCATCTCAGCGTTCGGCGGTATTGTGGCGCTTAATCGGCGGCTGGACGGAAGGGCCGCGCGCGAGATCGTCAAGATCGTTACCGACGTGGTCATCGCGCCCGATGCCGATGAAGAGGCGATCGCCCTTTTCGCACGGCGCAAGAACCTGAGGCTACTGCTCACCGGCGCTCTTCCCGATCCGCTGGGGGAGGGTGAAGTCTTTCGTTCTGTTGCAGGAGGCTTCCTGATCCAACAGAGAGACGCGATGCGGGTGACGGCCGGGGACCTCAGGGTCGTCACCCAGCGGTCACCCACCGACATTGAGGTGCTGGACATGCTTTTCGCCTTCGCGGTGGCCAAGCACGTCAAGTCCAACGCCATAGTATTCGCCAAGAATGGCCAGACCGCGGGGATCGGCTCTGGACAGGTAAACCGGCGCGATTCCGTCCGCATCGCCGCCATGCGCGCCGTCGAGTCGGCCAGCGCGGCGGGCCTGCCCGCCTCCCTCGCCATCGGCTCAGCCTGCGCCTCCGATGCCTTTTTCCCGTTTGCCGATGGCTTGGTCCAGGCCATTGAGGCCGGCGCGACCTCGGTGATCCAGCCAGGTGGTTCGATTCGTGATGCGGAGGTGGTCGCCGCCGCCGACCAGGCAGGGATCGCCATGGTCTTCACCGGCGTGCGAGCTTTTCGCCATTAGAGGTTGGGCTGTCAGGCGCCGGCAAGTTCGCGCAAAGCCGCATTGGCGATGGTCAGCTTGGCGAAACTCCAGCCTCCGCCATCCTTGGCGATATCTTCGATTGTCTTGCGGGCCGCCTTCGCCGCATCGGCGTTAGCGGTCGACCACGCGTGAAGCGCCGCGCGGGCGCGTTCAGGGTCGGGCTCTTCGGCGTGGGCCTCGCCCGCGAACCGCATCACCGCCCCGGTGAGCGCCGCCTGTTCGGCGAGCATATCCTCGATCAGTCGCCGCACAGCTAGACGCTCGTAAGCATCGCCCGTGGTTCTGGAACCCGCCGCCGCGCGCAGGCGGTCAAATCCAAACACGCCCCCGGCGCGGTGATAGACGTAGGCGGTGGAGGCCAGCGACCAACCCCCTCCTGCTGCCAGATCGGTGAGCGTGGCGGCGATCGTCAGGGGGCGCATCAAAGCCACCGAGTGAGCGACATCCTTGGGCGCTCCGGCCTTGATCCATCCGGCCGCGCGGCGGACCGCCGCCTTCTGCTCGAACGGCGACAGCACCGCCGGAATCAGTTTCTTGAGCGTATCCATGGCCGGTCGATAGGTCCTGATCAACTCGGTGACGCCCGTCGTCTCACGCGCGGCCCTGCGCGCCAGCCAGTATGTCTGACCGCGCAGAACATACGCCAGTTCCCGAAACAGCTCGGTCTGGGCGGCTGCAGGAATCTTTCCGTCAAGGGCTTCGATGCGCGACCAAAGGCTGCCAAAACGCAGCACCTGCCGCGCGCCCTCGAAAGCGATGATCAGCTCAGCCACCCCGCAGCCCGCGGCCGCTTGCAGACGTCTGGGAAAGGTTGGGCCACAGAGATCGACCAACGCATTATCGATTACCGTGGCGATAATTTCGCGCCGCAGGCGGTGACGCTTCATATCGTCTTCAAACCGACGGACCGGGTGAGGAAAATAGCCCTCCAGCGTGGTCAGGAAATAGGGATCGTCCGGCGCACGCGAGCCGATCACATCCTCAAACAGATCGAGCTTGCCATAAGCCAGCAACACCGCCAGTTCCGGCCGCGTCAAACCCTCACCCGCCGCTGCACGGGTCGAGAGTGCAGCTGCATCGGGCAAACCTTCGATCGCCCGGTCCAGACGCCCCTTGGACTCCAGTTCGATCATGAACTGACTCTGTGCAAACAGATCTTGAATCGCTTCGGCCTCAAGCAGGGATAGAGCCAACGTCTGGCTGTAGTTGTGCGCCAGGACGTGGTCGGCGACGGCATCGGACATCGATGCGAGCAGGGAGTCTCGCGCAGCTCGGTCCAATTCTCCGCGCTGCTCGGCCATGCCTGTGAGAATCTTGATGTTGACCTCGTGGTCGGAGGTGTCGACCCCGGCGGAGTTGTCGATGGCGTCGGTGTCTATGCGTCCGCCAGCAAGCGCAAATTCTATACGGCCGGCCTGCGTGAAGCCCAGATTGGCGCCCTCGCCCACAACCTTGCAGCGAAGGTCGGCGCCGTTGATGCGGACGGCATCGTTCGCCTTGTCGCCGACCTCAAGGTTGGCTTGCCGGCTCGACTTAACGTAGGTGCCGATGCCGCCGAGATATAAGAGATCGACCCGCGCTTTGAGGATGGCGACGATCAGTTCCGCCGGCGAAAGTGAACTCGCCTTGAGGCCAAGCAGCGTCTTCACCTGCTCAGTGATTTCGATCGCCTTCAACGCTCGCGAATAGACGCCCCCACCGTTAGAAACTTTCGTGCGGTCGTAATCATCCCAACTCGATCGTGGAAGGTCGAACAGGCGCTTGCGCTCTTTCCATGAGACACCGGTGTCGGGGTCGGGATCCAAGAAGATGTGCCGGTGGTCGAACGCGGCCACCAGCCTGATCTTGCGGGACAGCAGCATGCCGTTGCCAAACACGTCGCCCGACATGTCTCCGACCCCTGTCACGGTAAACGGTTCAGTCAGGAGATCCCTGCCCATCTCGCGAAAATGGCGCTTGACCGCCTCCCAGGCTCCGCGCGCGGTTATCCCCATTTCCTTGTGGTCATACCCGGCCGAACCTCCAGACGCGAAGGCGTCGCCCAGCCAAAAGCCGTATTGGCCCGCTACGGCATTGGCGATGTCCGAAAATGCTGCGGTGCCCTTGTCAGCGGCGACGACAAGGTAGGGGTCCTCTCCATCGTGCACGACCATGCCGGCCGGATGGATGACCGCGCCTGTCGCGTCGATGTTGTCTGTAAGATCCAAGAGGCCGAAAAGAAAAGTGCGATAGGCGCTGATCGCCTCCTTCAGCACGGCGTCCTGGCCCCCGGCGCGCGGCAACAGCTTTGGATAGAAGCCGCCCTTCGCGCCGACCGGTACGATGACGGCATTTTTGACCTGTTGCGCCTTGACCAGCCCCAACACCTCGGTCCGAAAGTCATCCCTACGGTCCGACCAGCGCAGGCCTCCGCGCGCTACCGGCCCAAAGCGCAGGTGCACGCCTTCGACATTGGGGGCCGAGACGAAAATCTCGGAAAACGGTTTGGGCGCCGGCAGGTCAATGAGCTCGCGGCTGGCGAGCTTGAAACTGATATAGGGCTTAGGCCGGCCTTCGGCGTCGCCTTGATAGTAGTTGGTTCGGGTGATGGCGCATACCAAGGCCGACAGCCGCCGTAAGACGCGGTCAGCGTCGAGACTTTCCACCGCATGCAGGGCCTGTTCGATCACAGCCAGGATTTCTGCGGCGCGCGCGTCTCGGTCGTTCGACTGACGAGGGGCGAGCGGCTCGAACCGCACCCGGAACAGATCCAAAATCAGCCGTACGACCTCCGGGTGAGCCGAAAGGGCAGCTTCCTGGACAGGCTGCGTCGGGTCCAGACCCGATTGCTGACGGTATCTGGCCAGAGCCCGCACCAGAGCCGCCTCGCGCCAGGAAACGCCGAGTTCGAGCACGAGGCGATTGAAACCGTCGCTTTCGGCGGCGCCGCTCCACACCGCCTTGAACGCAGCCTCGAAAGGGCCCCTGACGTCAGCGAAGACCAGGTGTTCCCCGTGCTCGTCCTCGAGCACGAACTCATGAATCCACAGGGGAATCTCGAGCGCAGGGCGAACGCCCGGGGTGATCAGAAAACCCTCCTCGACCAGCGCCTTTAGGCCCATGTGCTCGAGAATTGGGATCACCTGCGTGAGGGGCGCGGGATCAGCCCCTCGTCGATAGAGCTTGAAATGAAACCGGAGCTTGGAATCGCCGCTTTGGCGACACGCGCGAACCTCGATGTCGCCGGTGGCCTTGAGGGCCTCGGCGACCAGCAGATCCTCAATTGTCTCGTCCGCAGCATATTTGTCTCGATAGCCCGCCGGAAAAGCTTCCGCCCACATGGCGATGACCGCGCCTATTCGGGCCGCATCGACGCGCTCCCGAAGAGCGTCTTCGAGATCGTCGGTCCATGTGCGGGCCGCGCGGGCGATGAGCGCCTCGACCTCTACAAGATCGGGATTTCGATGGCGCCCCGGGGTGACGCCGATGATGTAGTGCACGCGCGCCAGAGGCGCGTCGGTGTAGCTGGGATAATAGGCTGACACGCGGCCATCGAATGCCTCGGCCAGGATAGATCCTGCCCGCTCGCGCAGCCGCGCATCATAGCGCTCGCGAGGCACAAAGAGCAGAATGGAGACAAACCTGTCGAACGGGTCGCGGCGGGCGAAGAGCCGCACGCGCGGTCGATCGGACAAGTGCAGAATGTCAAGCGCGATGGTCAGCAGCTCCTGGGTTCCGATCTGGAACAGCTCGTCGCGGGGATAGGTTTCGAGAATATTGGCCAGGCGCAGGGCGTTGTGGCTGCCGGGCGCGAACCCCGCGGCTCGCATTACGCCATCGAGCTTGCGGCGCAGCATGGGGGTATCGCGCGCCGGCTCGTCATAGGCCTGGGCGGTGAAAAGGCCGACGAAGCGCACTTCGCCGGAGGGTTTGCCGTCCGCGCCGAACCGGCGGACCCCGACATAATCCATGTAAACACGCCGATGCACTCGCGATCGCAGGTTCGACTTGGCGACAATTACCGGTTCGGCAGTTTCCAGCCTCCGCCGCAGCACCGCCGACAGCACGGCTGGCTCGCTCGCCCGGCGCAGAACTGCGCGGGCCGGGTCGCGGAGAACGCCCAGGCTGCGTTCCGGCTGGTAGAGCGGCTCTTCCGCCGCATACCCCCCATCGGCTGCGCGGGGATAATCATAGATGCGCGCGCCCAGGAATATGAAATGACCGGCATCGATCCAGCGCAAGAACGCCAGATCTTCGGCGAGCGCTTCGGGCTCGCCGGGGGCGGCGGCGGCGAGTTCCGAAATCGACCTGGCCATTAACGCCAGCATCGCGGGAAAATCAGCGACCGCGACGCGAACTTCGGCGAGCACACCCTGGATCCGCTCGACCAGGGCCGCGCGCCGTTCGGCGGCCACTGGATCCAGCCATATCTGGATCAGCGAAAGCCGCTGGCCGCCGCGCTCTACGATCGGGTGGAACATTGCCTTGACGCCGACGCCGCTTTCCCCGACCTCGGCCATGACGCTGTCGACCAGGAACGGCGCATCTGGCTGAACGATTTCCAGCACGTCCGCTCCGAGCCTGCGTCCGTCTTGCCCCTGTGCGCGGTCCAGCCGCACGCTCGGAAGTTCGCCGACATAAACTTCGCCAAAGCGCCAGAAATCGGCCAGGACAGCGGCAAAATCCTCTGCGCTCAGGCCTGCCAGTTCCTCCGGTCGGTGGTCCTCAAGAACTCGCGCGATGAACGACCGCTGGGCGCCGTCTTGGAGTGCGTTCGCCGCTGCCGGGCCAATGGCTTTCGCAAAGGCTTGGCTGAGGCTCTCGTAGGTGATCTTGAGGTACTCGCTCGCGGATGCGGCTGTCGGCATATCGCAACCTTAGAGCTTACGCCCGTTCTTTTGAACTGCAGCCCTCTACCCGCTATCGCCGATCTAGACACGCGCCGCCGTTGCGGGGTGAGGCGGCGGATCGTCAGGCGATTTTTCAGAGCCGCGCCCCTGGCCCTGGGGATCGCCGTTGGCCGACAGCAGAACCGCGATCCACCGTGATCCGTCGAACTGCGCCAGGATGGCCATGGCCAGGACCGTGAGTGGCGTCGACAGGAACATGCCGGCCAATCCCCAGATCGCGCCCCAAAAGGCCAGGGAGAGCAGCACGATGAGCGGGTCCATATTGAGGCTTTCCCCCTGCATCCGAGGCAAGAGGATATTTCCGACCACGAAAGTGATCAGCCACAGTCCGGCCAGCAGCACCGCTGCCCGCCCATAACCGTCGAATTGAACCAGCGCAAAGACGGCCGGCAGGCCGATCGCCGCTATTGCGCCCACAATTGGTATGTAATTGACAATGAACACTAAAAACGCCCAGAATAGCGCATTGTCGAGGCCGACAAGCATCATCACCACCCACGAGGCGGCGGCGATCACCAGTCCAAGTACGGTCTGGATCCAGAGATAACGCTCTATTCCATCGCGAACCCGTAGGAACACGGCCATGGCTTCCTGGCGACCCTCCCGGTCGCGGAAGAGCTTGACCGCCTTGCGCTCGAAGGCGTGCCGCGACGCAACCAGAAAGCCCAGATAGATCAGCACCAGCAGGGCGCTGGAGGCGAAGCCCTGCACCGCATTGGCGACTGAGCCCAGGTAGGCGCTAGGATTGAGATTGCTGAACAGTTGGCCGACAGTGTGCGGCGCTCGCAGGCCCATCTTGCCGGCGAGGGCGGCGATAAGTGCGTTGAGCTTGGGCTCATAGCCCGTCAGGCTCCCGAAAAATCCGCCTGCATTGTCCGCGACAACGACTGCGATCAGGGCAAAGACGATCGCCGACACAACCAGGGCCGTGATCACCGCCACGCCCGGTGGCAGATACGGCGCGCGGCGTCGAATGACCCGCGCAAAACTGTCAACCATGACCATCAGGAACATTGCCAGGAGTAGGGGTGTGATGATGTCAGCCATCCAGCGCAGGGCCGCCCCGACGACGATGGCGGCGATGATCACCAGCGCATTGCGCGCGGTTGTCGAACTGGCGGCGGCGTGCATGGCCCTCTCCGTTTACGGCCTCGCCGAATGTTTGCTGGCGCGGCGCGGCGGTCAATCCGGCAGCGTTTCGATCAAACGATCGTCAAGCCACTCGCAACCTTACTGCCGAATCATTAGATTGGGGGCCGCCAAAGATGGCTTCTATCCGCCTTCGCAGGATTTTCATCCCATTGCCGCCGAGCCCCACTCTCCCGAGCGCCCCCGACTGCGCCCGCGTTCCGGTCAGCGCCGTGTCCTGGGCCGGAAGGCTGGCGCGGTTTCGCAAGCCCAGCCTCTCCCGCGCCGCAATGGAGGTGATCATCACTGTAGCGCCGCTGATCGTCATCTCGGTCTTGGCATGGGAAGCGCTGCATCTTCACATCTGGTGGGGATTGTTGCTGATCCCGTTGGCGGCGGCATTTCTAACGCGCCTGTTTCTGATCCAGCATGACTGCGGACATGGGGCGTTCACCCCCTGGCAAGGCGTCAACGACTGGCTCGGCCGGGTCATCGGGGTGTTCACTCTGACCCCTTACGACTACTGGCGCCGCGCCCACGCCCTGCACCATGCAACGTCCGGGGCCCTGGACCGCCGCACAATCGGGGGAATCGACACTCTGACGGTGGACGAATATCTGGCCCTGACGCCATGGCGACGGTTTGGGTACCGGCTTTACCGACACCCGCTGGTAATGTTCGGCCTCGGCCCCGCGTTTGTGTTCCTGATTCAGCATCGGCTCCCCGTCGGCATGATGCGCGATGGCTGGCGCCCGTGGATTTCGACCCTGACGACCGATCTTGGGGTAGCCCTCCTGGCCGTCGCCATGGCCCTGGTTTTCGGGGTCGGCCCGTTCCTGCTGATCTACCTGCCGGTAGTGATGCTCGCCGCATCTGTGGGTGTCTGGCTGTTTTTCGTCCAGCATCAGTTCGAAGACACCTATTGGGCGAGAGACCCCGCCTGGGAGTTTCACGAGGCTGCATTCCGCGGCAGTTCTCATTACGATCTACCGCCTGTCCTGCGGTGGTTCACCGCCAATATCGGTATTCACCATGTGCATCATCTATCGAGCCGAATTCCCTACTATCGGTTAGGCCAGGTCATGCGGGAGGAGCCGGAGCTGCGGGCCGCCGGGCGACTGACTCTGGTGCAGAGTTTCCGTTGCGTGGGTCTGGCCCTTTGGGATGACGCCAGTCGACGCCTGATTTCTTTTGGCGAACTTCGCCGTCGGCGACTCGCGCCCGCAGCTTAATTGGCGCTGAGAGGGGTTATGGTCGAGTTGCTGCGAACCACCGATCCGATCAAGCGATCAGCGCTCCGCGCCGTGCTCGCCCAGGCGGACGTGGTCAGCTTCGAGTTCGATGCCGCAGTCGGTTCCATGTGGCAAGCAGCAATACCGGTTCGGCTGATGGTCGGCGACCGTGACGCCGCGCGGGCCCGAATGGCCTTGCGGCAGGCGGGCTTCCGAGCCTGCGGCGATGGCGACTGGGATCTGGAGAGCCCCGACGATTGTCAGGTAACCTGAGATTTCAGCCGTCGTAGAAGTAAGGCGCGTGCAGTCCGATCAGCGTGCGGTCGCGATCGGAGCCGATGCGGGCCTTCGCTTCCTCGCTGACATGACTGACCTCTTCCGTAGTGCAGATCCGCTGCGCAATGTCCCGTCGGGCGTAGTGCGCCTGCAGGAAGAATCGTCCAAATTCGGGCAGGGCAGGCGTGCCACGATGCCAGGCGTCGGAAACGAAAAACGCCGCATCTCCCGCCTTGGCGGCCAGGAGCACCGGCCCGCGTCTATCGTAGGTGAGCGCGAGGTCATCCAGCTGATCGTTCGGCGGCGTCCTGCCTGACCGGTGGGAACCCGGCAAGACGGCGGTCGGCCCAGCCTCCGGAGGGCAATCCTCGAGGAACAGATGCATGCCGATGGCGAAAATCGGGTAGGCGATTGCCTCTGGCCATTCGACGTCGGCGTCTCGCGGCACGTGCGGCCCAGCGTCAATGTGCCAGGCGCCCCCCGGATGGCCGGCGACGTTTCTCCAGGCCGTGTTGGCGATGACATGACAATCTTCGCCCAGCAGCGGCTCAATCACATCGAGGATCCGCCGCGAGCCGATAGCGCGTTGTGACAGGGGCGATCGATTGAGCATGCCGTGACGAAATTCGCCACGCACGTCCTTGGGTCGATCGGGCAGGGAGGTCTCATAAACCTTAATGATCTCGCACTTCAGCTCTGCCAATTGGTCGCCCGTGAGCACGCCCGGAACGATCGCATGACCTTCACGCTCGAGTTGCTGCGAGGCTTGCGGGACGGGTCCCTTGCGCAGTTGCAGGTAGCCTTGGCGGCGCATGATCATGGCCAACACTACGTCGGCTTGCGACCGCCATTCAAGACCGGCAGCCCTGGGGCCAGCTACCTGCGCCGACCGTTTTCTTCTATGCTGGTCGGCGAGCGGCGCTGGAGGCAGCAAGGCGATGACCATGGCCCCATTGAGCTGGGTTCGCGGGGCCGATGAGCCGCCCCTGCTGGAGCTGACTATCGGCCAGGCGCTGAAGGCCGCCGCCCAGCGTTGGGGCGACAATCCTGCCCTGATATCCTGCGCCCAAGGCATACGGTGGACCTTTGCCGAACTTGCCGGGCGCGCCGACGCCCTCGCCTGTGGACTACTCGGCCTCGGTCTGGTCCCGGGTGATCGGATAGGCATCTGGGCGCCCAACTGCGCGGAGTGGACGCTGACACAGTTTGCCGCCGCCCGGATCGGGCTGATCCTGGTGACCATCAATCCCGCGTATCGCCGCGCAGAAGTCGAATACACCTTGAACAAGGTCGGTGTGAAAGCGCTGGTTGCCGCCGAGCGGTTCAAGTCAAGCGACTACGTCGGTATGATTGAGCATCTCGCGCCGGAGGCGCCGCTGGGCGACGGCGCGGGGTTGCAATCGGCGATGCTGCCAGGGCTGAAGGTGCTGATCAAGATTGGCGGCGCGCCGAGGCCCGGGTGGCGCGCCTTCGACGACGTTGCTTCCGCCAATGACCCTGAATTGCTCGCGCGGGTGTGGGCGACCGCAGAGCGGCTCGACGCCCGAGACGCCATCAACATCCAGTTCACCAGCGGCACGACGGGCTCGCCGAAAGGGGCGACGCTGTCGCATCGCAACATCCTCAACAATGGGTTTTTCGTCGGTCGCGCTATGGGACTGACATCGGGCGACCGGCTGTGCATTCCGGTGCCGCTCTACCACTGCTTTGGCATGGTAATGGGCAATCTTGCCTGCCTTACCCATGGCGCAGCCATGGTCTATCCCAGCGAAGTCTTCGACCCGGTCGCGGCCCTGACCGCGGTGGAAAGGGAACGATGCACGGGACTCTTCGGCGTGCCGACGATGTTCATCGCCATGCTGGGCACACCAGCCATTGAGCGCGCGGATGTCTCGTCGCTGCGCACCGGCTGCATGGCGGGCTCGCCTTGCCCCGTCGAGGTCATGCGTCAGGTTATCGACCGTCTGCACATGCCCGACGTCACCATCGCCTATGGCATGACTGAAACCAGCCCGGTAAGCTTCCAGACGAGCCCGTCCGATCCGTTCGAGCGGCGGGTGTCGACTATCGGCAAGGTTCAGCCGCATCTCGAAGTGAAGATCGTCGACAGCAACGGCCACGCGACGCCGCGCGGTGTTGCGGGTGAAGTGTGCACGCGCGGCTATTCGGTGATGCTGGGCTATTGGGACGACGCAGAGCGAACCGCCGAGGCGGTCGACTCCGATGGCTGGATGCATACCGGGGATATCGGGACCATCGACGCGGAGGGCTATGGCAACATCGTCGGGCGCATCAAGGACATGGTCATTCGCGGTGGTGAAAACCTTTATCCGCGCGAAATCGAGGACTTCCTCTACACCCATCCCAAAATCGCCGACGTGCAGGTGGTTGGCCTGCCGGATCCGCGTTACGGCGAGGAACTGTGCGCCTGGATCCGGCTGTACCCCGGACAGCAAACCGACGAGGCTGAAATCCGGGCCTTCTGCCAAGCACGCATCGCCCAGGCCAAAATTCCAAGGTACCTTCGTTTTGTCGACGAATTCCCGATGACTGTTACCGGCAAGGTTCAGAAATTCCTGATCCGCCAAACAATGATCGAGGAACTCGGCCTGACCGCCGGCCAGACAGTGTGACGCGAACGTGAAACGCACCGAGGCCACGGCTTTGGCGGAGCTAAGGCAGGCGCGGACAATCTATATTCAAGGGGCGACCGGTGAACCCCTCGCGCTGCGGGAGGTCGTGGCGGCGTCGCCGGACGTTTTGGCGGGACGCCGGTTGACGGGCTGTTTCCTGCCCGGGATCAACAGTTTCGATTATGCCGCATTGCACCCTGCCGCCAGACTGGCGACTTTTCTTCTGCCGCCAGCGATGAGAACCTCGTTCGAGGCCGGACGGATCGCGGTCCAGCCGTTGCCTTATTCGCAGATCGCCACTTGGTTCCTTTATGGACCCGCAGTCGATCTGGCGGTGCTGCAGGTTGCGCCGCCGGACGCGGAGGGCCTGTGCAGCTTTGGTCCGTGCGCCGACTTCGCGCCGCTCGTCTGGCCCAGGGCCAAGCGGCGGATGGCGTTCGTCAACCGCCAATGGCCAAGAGCCCGGCGAGGACCGTCGATCCCGCTGGCCGCGATCGATACGATCATCGACTGCGATGGTCCGTTCATAACCGGCGACGAAAGCGTGCCGACGCCGGCCCATCTGGCTATTGCGGCCAGCGTCGCCCGCTTGATTGAGGATGGCGCCAGCATCCAGAGCGGCATCGGCGCGGCCCCGGCGGCGATCGTGGCCGCCCTGAGCGGCCGAAGACGGCTGGCGATCAGGTCCGGCATGGTCACCGAAGGCTATCGCGCCCTAGCCGATGCGGGTGCTCTCGCGGCGGACGCCCGGCATGTCACTGGGCTGGCGTTCGGCTCCGAAGCTTTCATCCGCTGGGCGGCCGAAAGCCTGACATTCGCCGATGCTAGCGTCACTCATGGCGCCGAGTCATTGGCCGGGGTCGAACGTCTGGCGGCGATCAATTCCGCCCTTGAGGTGGACCTCCTCGGCCAAGCCAACATCGAATGGCGCGCCGGGCGGCTGGCCAGCGGCGTCGGCGGCGCTCCGGACTTCGCACGCGCAGCGCGCCGTAGTGCCGGCGGCCGCGCCATTCTGGCCTTTCCGGCCACGGCGAGCGGCGGCAGAGTTTCGCGAATCGTTGCACGACTTTCTTCGCCCACGGTATCTATTCCGCGCGAGGACACTGATCTGGTGGCGACCGAGCACGGGGTGGCCGACCTTCGCGCGACCGATCTCGACGCCCGTGCCGACGCGCTGATCGCCATAGCGGCGCCGGAACACCGCAGCCGCCTGGCCGATGAATGGTCGGCGATGCGACAGGAATTCTAGTTTCGGCAGCGCCAGGTTGCCGCCAACGTTCCAGCGCCCCTCAGACGGCCACCTGCACGCCCATTTCGACGACGCGACCAGGAGGAATGGCGAAGACGTCGCTAGGGTCAGCCGAGTTTCGAGCCAAGGCGATGAACAAGAGGTCCTGAAGTCGGCCGAACCCCTGGCGGTTGCCCGGTACGATCGTTCGACGGCCGAGAAAATAGGACGTCGTCATTGGATCGAATGAAAGCCCCGTGTCCGACAGATGGCGCATCGCTTCGGGGACATCCGGGGTCTCCATGTAACCAAACTCGAGCGTCATCCTGAAGAAGGCGCCGGTCAAAGGTTCAAACGCGCCTCGCGCGGCGACTGGGACCCGCGGAACATCGGTGGTGCGCACGGTGACCAGCACGTTCCTCTCGTGCAGCACGCCGTTATGCTTGAGGTTGTGCAGGAGCGCGCTTGGGGCAAGGTCAGGTTCCGCAGTCAGATAGACGGCAGTCCCCGGAACCTGGAAACGCGGCCGGCGCTGAAGCGAGGCCAGGAAGTCGGCTAGCGGAATGCGATCTCTGCGCGCCTTACGGGTGATGATGTCGCTGCCGCGCAGCCACGTGCCCACCACCACGACCACGCCCGCGGCGATGGCGACCGGCATCCAGCCCCCCGACAGCAACTTGAGCGAATTGGCCGCCAGAAATGCAAGGTCGACTGCAAAAAGCGGAGCAATTAGCAACGCGGTTTTCAACCAGCTCCACTTCCAGAGGTTTCGTACGACGATGATCGCCAGCGCAGTGGTGGCGGCCATAGTCCCGGTCACCGACAGCCCGTAGGCGTTGGCCAAAGCGTCGGAGTTCTTGAAAACGCCGACCAGCAGGATCACGCCGATCATCAGCAGCATGTTGATTGTCGGCAGATAGATCTGGCCGGCGAGAGTCTCGGATGTTCGCCGTATGTTGAGCCGGGGGAGCAGTCCGAGCTGCATCGCCTGACTCGACAGCGAATAGGCGCCGCTAATGACCGCCTGACTGGCGATGATCGTCGCCGCGACGCCCAGGATCACCATGGGCACCCGCAGGGCGGCCGGGACCATTAGGAAGAACCAGTCCTGGTCTTTGGCAGCCGCGGCGTGGTGTGCAGACGAGGCGATGAAATGAAGCGCGAAGGCGCCCTGGCCCAGATAGTTGATCGCCAAAGCGGGAAAAACCACAAATGTCCAGGCGGCGCGGATCGGTCCACGTCCGAAATGTCCCATGTCGGCGTACAAGGCCTCCGCCCCGGTGATGGTCAGGGATACCGAGCCCAGCACGAACATGCCGACCAGCCCGTGGCGGGCCAGAAATACCAATCCGCGCGTTGGATCGAACGCGCGCAGAACTCCCAGATTGGATGGAATGTACATCACACCCAGCGCCGCTATGGCCACGAACCACATCAGGCAGATCGGTCCGAACCAGGACGCGACTTTGGCCGTGCCTCGCGACTGGACCAGGAATAGCCCGACCAGCAGCACCAGGGCGATGGCGATCTCCACCGACGGTGTCACGGCGTCGGCGAAAGCCGGCACGGTCTTAAGGCCTTCGACCGCCGACAGCACCGAGATCGCGGGCGTGATGATCGCATCTCCATAGAAGAGCGCCGCCCCCAATACGCCCAGCACCAGGATGAGCCGCGTGCGTTCACCGACTGCGCTTTGCGCCAGGGCCATGAGACCCAGGATGCCGCCCTCGCCGCGGTTATCGGCCCGCATCAGGAAGGTGACGTATTTGATCGTCACGACAATGATCAGCGCCCAAAGGATCAGGGAGACGACGCCAAGGATCTCTCCCTGGCCGACCGCTCCGCGCGAGGCCTGACTGATGGCTGTCTTGAAGCCATAAAGGGGGCTGGTGCCGATGTCGCCAAAGACGACGCCCATGGAGCCGAGCATGAGGCCGCTAAAACGGCGGCGTGAGCGTGCATCGCCCGGTGTGCCCGCCTTGTGCGTCCCCGCTTGCATGGGCGCGGCCTTTAGGCCGCATTGCCGCCGATTGAAACCGAGAAGTTTGGGCTAAATCCTGCGGGACAGCGTCGAAGCTACTCGGTCAGCACCACGGCCTCGGGAAGGATCACGTGTATCGTCACCTCCGAGCCGGCATGAAGAGTGTGGCTCTCACCAGGTGGGGTGTAGATCAGGTCGCCTGGTCCAAAGGTGAGCTCGTCTATGCGTCCAGTTCCGGAAATCACATAGATTTCCTCTCCTCCGGGATGGCTGTGAGCCGGAGAGCGCGACCCGGGTGCGAATTTCATCAGGAAGCTCCCCGCGCCCCCGGTCATGCGCAGCGGGGAAAGGGTCACGCCATCGCGGACAACGTTCCAGGAGCGCGCGGAATCGGTAATTTTCTCCACTCTGACTCCGCAGGGCAAATCCGGATCGCCGAACCCTGTGGCGACCATCCTCATCGACAATGGCGCCGTTTCAGGATCATCTTCAAGCCATGGCGCGGGCGCAGGGTGATGTTGTGCTGCAAGGCGACCCGGCAATCGGGGGCAACGCGCGGGCGGTAATGCTGGGCCAGGGCTGCCAAAATCAGCACAGCCTCGTTCATCGCCAGCACCTGGCCGATGCAGACACGGGGACCAGCGCCGAATGGCAGGTAGGCAAAGCGCGGCCGATCGGCGCTGCGCTCTGGCGAGAACCGGTCCGGATCGAATCGTTCGGGATTGTCCCAGAGGCGGCGGTGACGATGCAGGACCCAAGGCGCGACGACGACATTGGCCCCCTTTGGGATATCCATGCCGCCGAGGCTATCGGCCGCCTGCGCCTGCCGCGCTGACAGCCCCGGCGCGGCAGGGTAGAGGCGCATCGCCTCCTCGACGACTTGCCGCGTGTAGGGGAGCCGGACGAGATCGTCCTGAGTTGGAGCGCGACCGCCCAGGACGGCGTTCAATTCTCCCTGCAGCCGCGCTTCCTCTGCGGGGTGCTGCGAGAGCACATACCAAATCCAATCCATGGTCACCGCAGTGGTCTCGTGCCCGGCCATGAAGATGGTGATTACCTCGTCGCGCACTTCGCGGGCGGTCATCGATGAGCCGGTATCCAGATCCTTAGCCGCCACCAGACGGCCCAGAAGGTCCGGCGGCCCGTCGCCACTCTCGTTCTCACGCTTGGCGATCAGGCCAGCAATGGCTGCGTCCAGCGGCCGAAAAACTGCCGCGATCTGCTTTTCCTTGCGCCGGAACATGAACGGTCCGATCAGCGGCGCCAGGACCAGCAGATTGAAGCTGAACGCCTTCTGATTTCCGCCGAGCGTTGCCTCGACCAAGCCGACGATGTCCGTGCTGTCCGCTGAAAACATCGTCCGCGAGATGATCTGGAGCGTCAGGCCGGTCATGTCGGCGGCCATGTCGACGGCGGCCCCATCCGCCAGCTCATCCCAACTCGCCAGGAGCGCGGCGGTCGACTGGGCGATCGCAGGACCGTAAGCCGCGACGCTCCGCGGGTCGAATGCCGGGGCCATGATCCGCCGGTGGGTGCGCCAGACCTGGCCGTCGGCGCCGAGCAACCCGGCCCCAAACAGCGCGACGAAGAACCGCTTTTCCATCTCGGTCTTGGGATAGTTGGCGACGTTTTCCACCAGCACGCGGCGAATAGCGGCGGGGTCGCTGACGACGAACGTTGTGCCGAAGACGCCTTTCAGTCTGACGATGGGGGCCTCGTAAGCGGCGTCCGGAATGCCCATCATCCGCTCCCGCCTTGCCCGCAACCGGGCGGCGAAAGACCCGCTCCTCGCAGTGCGGGCGCCGGCCAGAACGGGCAGGTGGGAAGTCTCGACGGCGATCGACGACATTCGGCCAGTTCCTTGGCAACCTGATGTTAGTCTAACGCCGCCCGGCTGCCCGCGTTAGTTTCCTTTCGGTCACCTTTCGCCGGGCGCCGCCCCTGGCGCCGTTTCAGCAGCCGTAAGCCGCCAAGGTCCGCAGCGCCTGGACGGTCACGATCCCTCGCCACTCCAGGGTCACGCCCGCGCTGATGGGCTCCCAGAAAATCGGCCATCCGCCATCCGCCTGCTGGCGGTCGGCAAGAGCTTCCAGATGGGCATCCAGAATTCGGTCATCGAACAGAGTTCGGCAAAAACTGCGGGACGCGGCGCCCATTCCAGGGGCTTGTGCACATAGCCTTGCGCGTCCGTTTCGAGGGCGACGACGCCCGGCGCCGCAATCATATCCGCGATTTCGGCCAACGCGGCGTCTGCGCGGGCCCGATCAGCGGCGTGCTGCAGGAACCCGATTATCGGCATGAGATCATGAAATTCCGCCCTGACCCCAGCCTCGATGGATCGCCAGCAGAAGGCGCTGGCTTGCTCAAGCCACGGATGAACGACTCCATGCTTTAGCAACAGGCCCGCGATCGCTGCGGTTGGATTGATCTGTGCGGCGGGCGCCGCCTCTCCCACGGTCCACCATGGCGCATGCGGCGCGGCGTTGACCGAAGGCAAGGCAAAGGGGACTCCGCCGTCCCCGGCGCTGATACTGGAAAGCCATTCGCAGGCCCGCAAGATCATCGGCTCGTTCCTGACCTCAAGGGCGTCGAGAATTTCGAGGGCGAACTGAACATCCACCGGCTGGCTGGCGGGATCGCGTTTGTCCGGCTCGAGCCCCGCGCCGAAGCCCCCATCGGGGTTCTGAAAGGCGGCGAGCGCGGAAATGGCCGCCCTCGCCGGGCCGCCGTCGAAATGGAAAGCGAACATTCGCCGCTCAAGCAGCCGACCGTTGCAAAGCACGAAGGTGCGGGCGGCGCTTATCTGGTCGGGTGACATGCAGGGCTCGATGAATGGAGGAGGGCTCGAACAAACATAGAACATACCTTCTCGCGGGCAAGGTCACAGTCACGCAAACCGCCGTCAGCCGCTGATTTCCGGATCCATCGGCGGGGTTGCGAGCGGCTGCCAGCCGGTCGTCGACGACGCCTGGAGCAAGGCGTCATGCGCCTCAAGCTCGCCGAGGATCGAGGCATGGCGTTTGGCATCCAGGCGCCAGCCGATGACGCAGGCGCCACCGAGCATGACGAACACCACCGGACCGATCAGGTAGGCCAACTCCAGGTTGTGGATCGCCGCCGGGGTATTGACCGCACCTTCGGCGGCCTTGAACCCCAGCTTGTCCAGCAGCGGAAAGGTCAGGGCAATGGCCAGGGCGCCGGCGATCTTGCCCGCTACGTTGTTGAGCGCATATATCAGGCTGATCCGTTCCTTGCCCTGCGCCAGGCGAACCTCGTCGCCGACGTCGGCCAGCATCGCCTGAATCATCAGCCCAAAACCGGACGCCAGCCCCCCGCACCAGAGCATGATCGGCACGGCGGCCAAGAGATTTCCCTTTGGGATCAAAAGGGCGGTGGAAAGGCCAATCGAATAGGCGGTCGTGGTCACCATGAGGGTTCGGTGTTTGCCGATTTTCCCCGCCAACGCGGCGGTCAGCATGGCGCCAGGGGCTCCGGCGAGAATGTAAACGCCCAAAAGGATCGTCGCCTGCTGGACGGTGAAACCCCGTGAGGCCTTGAAGAAGAACAGATAGAGCGCGCTCATCCAGCCAGGTCCCAGGGTCGTCGCGATCTGGGCCAGGTACATGCGCATCAGGTCGGGTTTGGCGATCAGCGACCAGTAGTCGCTAAATGCGAAGGCTTGCTTGGGCCCCGCCGTGGCGATGTGCTCAGGGGTGCGAAAGGCGACGATGGCAACCGTCAATGGCGTGAGCACGATCGAGAACCAGCCCATGGCCTGGACGCCCCA
>JAYTRF010000358.1:0-4543 GCA_043746375.1 Caulobacteraceae bacterium
GACCTCACTTCGACCCAGCCCGCCCCGAGGGGGTAGCGTCCGCCGACCCTGACCCGCGCGCTTAGCCAGATGCGCACGGTGCAGGTAATCTCGCCCCGCACGATCCGATCGCGTAGCTGCCTGGCGAAAACCATCTTTGGTCGAGTTTGGCCGGAGGGCCTCTAAAAACCAAGCTCTCGCCGCAAGGCCTGCGCGGTGACACCCGAGGCGCGCACCTCACGCAGGCTCCTGGCGCCGTTCCGCTTTGCCAGACGCTTGTCGTCGGCCCCTTGCAGCAGCCGGTGATGGCGGTAAATCGGCGTCGGGAGTCCAAGCAGGGCCTGCAGCAGCCGCTGTATATGTGCCGCTTCGAAGAGGTCCGCGCCGCGGATGACGTGACTGACGCCCTGGTCCGCATCATCGACGACCACGGCCAGGTGATAGGCGACGCCCAGACCCTTGCGGGCCAGTATGACATCGCCCGCGAGCGCCGGTCGCGCCGCGACGACGCCCGTCTCGCCATCCAGGCTTGCGCCCTCCTCGACGAACGAAAACCCGCCGAAGCCCCCCAACTCCGTGCTGGCGGCGGCCAGCGACAGGCGCCACGCATAGACTTCGCCCCTGGCCAGTCTGGCCGCCGCCTCCTCCTGCGACAGAGGTGCGCCTGTGTAGGGTATTGCCGCCTCGTGGGGCGCCCTGCCAATGTCAGCGGCGACCTCGCGGCGGGTCTTGAAACACCGGTAAAGGAGGCCGCGACCTTCAAGCTTCGCGAGGGCCGCCCGGTAGCTGTCAAGTCGCTCCGACTGGCGGCGGACAGGCGTTTCCCAGTCGACGCCCAGCCATGTGAGATCCTCGAATATCGCCGCTTCGAAGCTGGCGCGGCAGCGAGCCTCGTCGATGTCTTCGATGCGGAGCAGCAGGCGCCCGCCGGCTGCGCGTGCCGCAGTATGAGCCGTGAGGGCGGAAAAGGCGTGGCCCGTGTGTAGCAGGCCGGTCGGGGAGGGCGCGAACCGGGTGACGAACGGCGGCGTGGTAAGCCTAGCCCCGCGCCGGTTTGGCCCGGTGGGCGAAGATGCCGATGTGACCGAGCACGGCGCGCACGAAGCCCTCTTCGCCGCCCATCGCCGTCTTCAGCGATTCGAATTCCTTGAACCCCGCCATCTCGGCGACCCCGTGGGCGGCGCACCACGCCGCGATGGTGGCCAGTTCGAGCTCTCGGGCATTGTCGGAATCGGCTCCCGCTTCGATCAGCGCATCGCGCACATGGCCCCAGCCGCTGTCGGCCTCCTTGGCGTGATCGCCCATGGTCTCGCGGTCGCAGGCGGATTTGTACATCGTCCTATAGAGGGCAGGGTTCTCCCTGGCGAAACAGACGTAGGCCACGCCTATGTTGGTCAGGCGATCCGCAGGGTCCGTCGATGCCAGCCTGGCCTTGGCGACCGCGGCGCCCAGTTCCATCCAGCCTTCCCTGGCGACCGCATCCAGCAGTTCGCACTTGTCCTTGAAGTGATGGTACGGGGCTGCCGGGCTGACACCGGCTTCGCGGGCCACCGCGCGTAGCGACAGGGCGCCGGGGCCCTCGCGTTCGAGAATCCGACGGCCCGCCTGAACCAGGCCACGCGACAGATCGCCATGGTGGTAGGGCCGGGCCAGAGTGGTGTCAGTTTCTCTCATATGGGTCACCGTAAAACTTAATCCTATCGCTGTAAAGATTATGTTGACACCGTTCAGATCGGTGTTATCTAAGCATCGTCCAGATAGGACACCCCGGAAATTTGGGGCTTGGGTAGAACAAAGGATACCTCGTTATGACATTGGTCAAATTCGCCGCCCTGGGAAGCCTATTCGATCGTAGCGTCCCGATCTTCCTCGTCGCCCTGGGCCTGATTGTCGCTGGCGCCACTGCCGTCGTCGGCGCGTAGGCTCCGCGCAAATGATTGGGCCAAAGCTTTGAGAGGAGCGAATCGTCGCTCCTCTCAAACGCGCCCTCGCCGCGCCGCGATCCTGCTGATCGCCGCGGCCCCGGACTGGACCTCGCCCATGTTCCCGCTGTAGCAAATAGTTTCACGATCTGAAACCTGCAGCGAAGCGACCATGCGTATTCTGATCGCCGGTCTGATTACCGAAACCAACACCTTTTCGCCTTGGCCGACCGGCGCCAGGGGCTTTGAAGAAAATACCGTCTTCCACGGCGGCGCCGGCCTTTCTGACAATGGCGCCGAGACCGCGATCCTGGCCCGCGCCTGGCGCGAATTGGCCAGGCAGGACGGCCATCAGGTGGTCGAAAGCCTGCTTGCGTTCGCCCAGCCCGCCGGGCCGACCGTGCAGTCGGTATATGAAGCCTATCGCGATGAGATTCTGAAGGACGCCGCCAGCCAGGGCCCGTTCGATATCGTGCTGCTCTTTCTGCACGGGGCCATGGTATCGACGGAATGCGACGACTGCGAAGGCGATCTGATCGTCCGCCTGCGCGCCATCGTCGGGCCAAAAGCGACGATCGGAGCGGTGCTCGACCTCCACTGCCATCTGACGACCGCAATGGTCGACGCCAGCAACGCGATCATCACCGTCAAGGAATATCCCCACGTCGATTTCATTGAGCGATCTGCGGAGCTTTATGAGATCTGCGAAAGAGCGGCCAAGGGCCAGTGCAGACCCACCTCGGCGCTTTTCGATTGCCGGATGGTAGGCTTCTACCCGACCACCACCGAGCCGATGAAAAGCCTGGTCGATGGTTTTCGCCGGGCCGAATTACGCACCGGCGTGCTGTCGGTCAGTTTCGCCCACGGGTTTCCCTGGGGAGATACTCCAGACACCGGCTCGCGCATTCTCGCGATCACCGACGACGACCCGGCCCTTGCCGTTCGGGTGGCCAGCGAACTGGGCATGGAAGTCTATGCCGCGCGGGATGCGCTGCTGCCTCGCTTCGCCGGAATGGATGCGGCGCTCGATCAGGCGCGCCAGTCGAACGGCCTGGCGGTCCTGGCGGACACTGCCGACAACGCCGGCGGTGGCGCGCCCAGCGACAACCTGGCGCTCCTGAAGGCGATGCTCGACCGGAATGTGGAGCGGGCGGTGTTCGGAGCGGTGTGGGATCCGATCTGCGCCCAGATCTGCGCCGACGCTGGGGTCGGCGCACGGCTTTCGCTCCGGCTCGGCGGAAAGTGCGGGCCTGCCTCTGGCTTGCCGCTCGACCTGACGGTCACGGTCAAGGCCGTGGAAAGCGACTTCCACCAGGGCGGGCTTGGCGGCTCTCGCTCCGCGATGGGGCTCACGGCCTGGGTCGAGATCGCCGGCATCGATGTGGTGATCAACTCGATCCGAACCCAGGTGTTCTCCCCCGACGCCTTCACCGGTCTTGGTATCGACCTGACCGGCAAGCGTATCGTTGCGCTAAAGTCGAGCTGGCACTTCCAGGCCGCGTTCGGGCCGATCGCCGACGTGATCATTCCGGTGGCGACGCCGGGGGCGATTCAGATGAACTTCGCGGCCATCGATTACCGGAAAAAGCGCGATCAGGACTTCTTCCCGCGCGTCAGAGACCCTCTCGGGGCGGACCCTTAACGTCACCCCTTCAACAGGGCGCGCAGACTTCTTTCAGCCACGCTGAAACCTCCGGCGGAACGTCCGGGCCGATGACCTCGAGCACCCGCGCGTGGTAGGCGTTCAGCTGGTCGCGTTCTTCGGCGGTGAGCATCCCGCTGTCTACCAGGCGCCGGTCGATGGGGGCGAGGGTAAGGGTCTCGAAGCCGTGCATCGGCCGCTCGCCGCCTTCGATCCGGGCTGCGGGCGTGACCACTTGCAAGGTCTCGATTCGGATTCCGAAAGCGCCCTGTTTGTAGTAGCCCGGCTCGTTGGAGACGATCATGCCTGGCTCGAGTGCAACGGCGTTGGG
The DNA here is from genome assembly GCA_043746375.1 of Caulobacteraceae bacterium. GTDB lineage: Bacteria > Pseudomonadota > Alphaproteobacteria > Caulobacterales > Caulobacteraceae > Acaudatibacter. The sequence goes on from JAYTRF010000358.1 coordinate 3,875, forward strand.
CAGCTTGGAAATGCGTTGCGGCCCCTCGTGAACACCCAGGTAAGAGCCGACCCCGTGGCCAGTGCCGTGATCATAATCGAGGCCCGCTGACCACAGCGGAACGCGCGCCAGGGCATCGAGGGCCGAGCCGGTGGTGCCGGCCGGAAACCGCACGCGCGCCAGGGCCAGATGACCCTTGAGCACCAGGGTGAAAGCGCGAACCATCTCGGCCGTTGGCTCGCCGATAGCCACCGTACGGGTAACGTCGGTGGTGCCGTCCAGGTACTGGCCGCCTGAATCGACCAGCAGCAGAGAGCCGCGCTCCGCGTCGCGCTTCAGCCGCCTATTGGGGTGGTAGTGAACGATCGCGCCGTTAGGGCCGGCCCCGGCGATGGTGTCGAACGACAGATCCTTCAGCGCGCCGGTGGCTTCTCGAAAGCCCTCGAGCCTGGTGACGATCTCCAGTTCGTCCGGAGCCGAATCCTGGGCATCCGTGGCGACCCAGTGCAGGAACCGAGTCAGGGCTGCGCCATCCCGCCGATGGGCGGCGCGCGCCCCCTCGATTTCGACCGCGTTCTTGCGGGCCCGCGGCAGGGCGCACGGGTCAGGGGCAGAGATCAGCTGCGCGCCAACCTCCTTCAAGGCCTCGAAATACCATGCCGAGGAGTGGGCGGGATCGACCAGCACCGG
>JAYTRF010000359.1:0-2783 GCA_043746375.1 Caulobacteraceae bacterium
GTGGAAAGCCTGCCAAGCGCCATGGCGAAGGTCGAAGCGTGGTCGCGGGTATTCGAGACGGCGCCTACATCCGCAGCGGTCGCCAGGGCGGCAGCCGCACTCGTGAGCGCGCACGGCCTGCAGGTCTGGGATGCGGTGATCTGGTCGGCCGCGAGGAGCGCCGGCGCGCAACTGTTCCTGTCGGAAGACCTGCACGACGGCCTTGTGCTTGGCGGCATGCGAGTGGCCAATCCTTTCGCCGACGGCGCCGCCGATCTGGAGAGGCTTTTAGGCGGCTGAACCCACGCCTTCGGGATCGACGGTGGGCGAGAGAATCTTTCCAAAGAGCGCGCGGAAGACCAGCAGGGCGAGGCCGGCGCCGAACACCAGCGCCGCATGCAGAGCCCAGAACTTCGGACCGCCCAGTGGGCCGAGCAGGCCGCCCAGATAGCCGACCAGCATGTTTCCAGCAAAGATGTTCAGATAGTAGACGCCGATGATCAGACCGAGGATGGCCCTAGGTCCTGCCCTGGCGAAGAGGGCGATGCCGACCGGGAAGATGTTGGCGAAACCGATGTCGTTGACGATGTGAAACACCAGGCCCCAGAACAGCCCGATCTTGTGGCCGGTGGCCGCCTCCCGCAGGCTGGCGACGGTCAGCGCCAAGGGCGCGAGGCCGGCGATCAGCGCACCGATGGCGAGCTTGGTGATCTCCTGCGGTTCCTTCCGCGTCTTCGACCACCAGCGCCAGAAGGCGACCGAAGCGACGATGGTCACCGAACTGATGATCGCGTCCAGTGAGATAAGCCACGTGACTGGCATGGACTGGCCGAAAAACACCAAATTGTAGTTGGCCTGGCCCCAGACCAAATAGGCATTGAAGATCTCCTGGTTGCCGACCCCAGAAAGGGCGAGGACCGGCAGCATGGCGACCAGTACGGCGATGGTCTTTCCCTCGCCCGGAGCTAATCGCGGCCGCCTGGCCGCAGCCTCGCCGCGTGGCGGCCTGACGCGCTCTGGCGGCAGCCAGCGGCGACCGGACAGATAGACGGCAAGACCGATCAGCATGCCCACCCCAGCGGCGCCGAAGCCCCAGTGCCAGGCGACCTTTTGGCCAAGCGTGCCGCAGACCAGCGGCGAGACGATCACCGCGACATTGACCGCCAGCAGGAACACCTGAAAGGCGTCGGCGCGGCGCAGGTCTCCAGGCGCGTAGAGCTCGCCGACCTGGCTGGCGATGTTGCCCTTGAAGCAGCCGACGCCGACCAGCAGACAGGCGAGCGCCGCCAGAAAAGAGACCTCGAAGGCCATGAGGAAATGGCCGATGGCCATCAGGATTGCGCCGATGGTGACGGTGCGCGTGCGGCCCAGCCACCGGTCGGCGATGAAGCCGCCGGCCAGGGGCGTCAGATAAACGCCGCCCGCGTAAAGCCCGAAGATGACTGAAGCCAGCGCCGCCGGCGTGAGGCGCCCATAGGCGCTCTCGATGATTCCGCGAAAGCTCGAAAAGCCGGCGACATGCTCGACATGTCCCGGCAGCAGCAGTTGCTGGCCCATGTAGAGAACCAGCAGCGACTGCATGCCGTAGTAGGAAAACCGTTCCCAAGCCTCAGCGAAGACCAGGAAGCCCAAGCCGATCGGATGGCCAAAGAAGGTGCGGACCCTGGGGGCCGCCACTACCGTAGGTGCGGTCATCGCCCTGCCCCCACCCTAAGAGCGGTAGTCGCCGTTGATCTCGACATAGCGCCGGGTCAGGTCGCAGGTCCAGACGACCGCGCTCGCCCGGCCGACGCCGACGTCGACGCTGATTTCGAGCTCGGCGTTTTTCATGTAGGCGCTCATTTTCGCTTCCGAGTAGTCGCCGGCGACCTTGCCGTCGCGCGCTGCGAACAGCGGCCCGAAGCTGACCGACATCCGCGCGCGGTTCACCGGCTCATCCGCCCGCCCGACCGCCATGACGATCCTTCCCCAGTTGGCGTCCTCGCCGGCGAAGGCTGTCTTTACCAGCGGGCTCTCGGCCACAGTGCGGGCGATCTTGCGCGCCGAGGCCTGGCTCCTGGCCCCGCTGACCGTGATCTTGACGAACTTCGAAGCGCCCTCCCCGTCCCGCACCAGCTGCAGGGCCAGATCCTTAAGGACGCCTTCGAGTTTGATCCGAAAATCCGCCAGGCGCGCGTCACCGGCCCGTTTGATCGCCGGAGCGCCGGCCGCGCCGGTAGCAACCAGCAGCAGGGTGTCGTTGGTCGAGCGGTCGCCATCGACGGTGACGCTGTTGAAGGTTTTCGAAACCTGCAGGTCGAGAAGGCTCTGAAGGGCCTGCGGGGCGAGGGTCGCATCAGTGACCACGAAGGCCAGCATCGTCGCCATGTTCGGCGCAATCATGCCCGATCCCTTGGCGATCCCGGCTATGTTCACCGGCCGGCCATCGATCATCGCCCGCGCCCACGCGCCCTTGGGAAAGGTGTCGGTGGTCATGATCGCGCGCGCCGCGGCCTCCCACCCGCCGGCCGCCAGCGCCTGCGTCATGGCCGGCAGCTGGCGTTCGATCCGGCCCTCGTCGAGCAGCACGCCGATGATGCCGGTGCTGGCCGTCATGACGTCTCTGCTGCGGCAGCCAACGCGTTTGGCCAAGGTTTTGGCGAGCCTGCCGACGGCGTCCGCGCCGGGCTTGCCGGTAAACGAGTTCGCGCAGCCGGCGTTGACGATGAGGGAGCGCACGGCGCCATCGCCCGCCGCCAGCTGACGCTTGCACCAATCGACCGGGGCCGAGCCCACTCCATGGCGGGTGAAGACGCCCGCGCAGG
>JAYTRF010000360.1:0-2048 GCA_043746375.1 Caulobacteraceae bacterium
TCTGGCCGCCGACGTCTCGAAAACCATGAGTTTCTTCATGCGCCGGCCGATCCCCGGTCAGCTTCCGAGCCACGGACTTGCCGGCGGAGGGCTCGATGACGCGCCGCCGCCTCCCGGCCAGTCCGCCTTCGCCCTGGTGAAGATGCTGGAGGGCTACAACCCCGCCTTCGACCCACGCGAAGCCATTCTCGAGCCTTCCGAAATGGCGGCTTTCGTCGAGACCTTCGAAACCACCGGATTCACCGGCGGCATCAACTGGTACCGCAACTTCAGCCGCAACTGGCGCCTGAGCGAAGGAATAACAGAGCGTGTCGAAGTTCCAAGCCTGATGGTCATGGCCGAGCTGGATGCCGTGCTGCCGCCTTCCGCCGCCGACGGCATGGAGGCCTTCGTCCCCGATCTCGAAAAGACGCTGATTGAAAATTGCGGCCACTGGACGCAGCAGGAACGGCCGGATGAGGTCAACCGCGCCCTGCTGGGCTGGCTCGACCGGCGCTTTGCGCAGTAGAAGAACCCGATGGACCGCAGCCCCCGCGAACTTGCCCCGATGTCGCTCGCCGGCCGGCGCGGTCTGTTCGCCGAGACAGAACCCTTCGCCAGCGGCTGGCTGGCCACCGAGGGGGTGCACGAAATCTATTATGAGGAATGTGGCGCGGCCGGCGGCAAGCCGGCCGTCATCCTGCACGGGGGACCGGGGGGCGCCCTCAACCCGACCATGCGGCGCTTCTTCGATCCTGCCCGCTGGCGCATGGCGCTGTTCGACCAGCGCGGCTGCGGGCGCAGTCGGCCCAACGCTTCCCTTGACGACAACACCACTTGGCGCCTGATCGAGGATATCGAGCGCCTGCGGGTGCACCTGGGGATCGAGCGATGGTGCGTGTTCGGCGGCTCATGGGGATCCACCCTGGCGCTCGCCTATGCGATCACCCACCCAGAGCGAGTAACCGGATTGGTGCTGCGCGGGGTGTTCCTGCTGACCCAGCGCGAACTCGACTGGTTCTACCAGGACGGCGCCTCGATGCTGTTTCCCGACGCGTGGGAGCGCTTTTGCGCCCCTATTCCCCTTGCCGAGCGCGGCGATATGGTCAGCGCCTATCACCGTCGCCTGACCGACCCCGACCGTCAGGTGCAGGCGGCGGCGGCCGGCGCCTGGAGCCAGTGGGAGGGGGACACCATCTCCCTGCGCGGTCCCCAGGCGCGTCCGGCCAAGTTCAATGAAATCGATTTCGCGGTCGCGTTCGCGCGCATCGAATGCCACTACTTCGCCAACCGGGGCTTCTTTGCGAAGGACGGCTGGCTGCTCGACAACGTCGGCGTGCTGAGATCGATACCCGCCTGGATCGTCCAGGGCCGCTTCGACGTGGTCACGCCGCTGGAAAGCGCCTGGGCGCTGAAGACCGCCTGGCCGCAGGCGCACTTTGAAATCATCTGGGACGCAGGCCACGCGTCGACGGAGCCCGGCATCGTCGACGCGCTGGTACGCGCCACCGACCAGGCTTTGGCGGGCTAGCCAGACCCGCGCGGATCGGCGCGGATCGGCGCTACCTGCCGAAGGAGTAGGTCGCGCCGGCGACAACGCCGACGTTGGTTTGATAGGTGGGCGAGAAGCTCGCCGAGAAGTCATAGCGCCAGCGGCCGCTCTCGGAGGTATGTCCCACCCCGAAGGCCATTCCCGCCTGACTGCCAAAGCCCGATACAGCCCCGCCTACCGAAGTGACGCCGGGCGTGTCGTCGTAGCGAATACCACCGACCGCCAGGGCCACGGCGGTGTCGGACTGCATCTGTCTGCGCAGGGTGAAGACCTGATGGTCCAGGCCGAAGATGGCGCTGTTCAGCTGACCGACGTTGGCGGCATCGGTCGGGTTGATGCCTGGCGCGACGTTCTCCAGCCGCCGCTCCGCCCCTGGGGTTCCGAACGAGACGGTGTTGGGGTCGTTGGCAACCGAATTGGCTCCAATGGCTACGGAGTTTGTTCCCCCAGGGCCAACGCCTGCGTTGAAACCGATGGCGGTGGCGTTCTGGGCCGCCGGATCGATGTGGGAGTTCGC
>JAYTRF010000361.1:0-2204 GCA_043746375.1 Caulobacteraceae bacterium
TGGGGCGGACCGGCGGCTGCGCCCACCAGCAGCGCCGCGGCGCCCCCGGCCAGGTAGAACGGTGCGAAGTGGGTGAAGACATCGAGCCTGGCGCTCAGCGCACCCCCAAGGCAGAGGATCGCCATGAGGGCCGAGGCGATGGCCAGAACCAGGGTCGCCGCGCGGAGGGCCTCCATGGGGACGTGCATACAAAGGTTCGCGGCTACGCCATAGCCCATCGATGCTTGACGCTGTCGCTTGCGGCGGCTTAGCCACCCGCCATGCGCCTGGCCGATTTCGATTTCGATCTGCCCGCCGATCTGATCGCGCTGCGCCCGTGCCGCCCCCGGGATGCCGCGCGGCTCATGGTCGTGGGCCCGACGGGCGAACTGTCGGACCGCGGTGTGGCTGATCTGCCGGCGCTGGTCGGGCCAGGCGACGCCCTGGTCTTCAACGACACGCGGGTGATCGCCGCGCGCCTCGGCGGCGTGCGCGCCAGAGGCGAGAGCCGGGCGAGGATCGAGGCGACGCTTCTGCGGCGGCTGTCGCCTTCGCGCTGGACGGCTTTGGCCAAGCCGGCCAAGCGACTGGCTGCCGGCGACCGCATCGCCTTCGGCGAAGGAGACGAGCGGGCGTGTTTTCTCGGCCGGCTCGACGCCACGGTCGCGGGTCGAGGCGATGGCGGCGAGGTGGCGCTGGAATTCGACCTTGCGGGACCGGACCTCGACCTTGCCATAGCCGAGCGGGGCGGCATGCCGCTGCCGCCCTATATCGCCACCCGGCGGGCCGCCGATGACCGCGACCGCGACGACTATCAGACGGTGTTCGCGCGAATCGATGGTTCGGTGGCCGCGCCGACAGCGGGGCTGCACTTCACCAGGGAGCTTCTGGCGCGCGTGCGCGCGCGCGGCGTCAGCACCCATTTCGTGACCCTGCATGTAGGGGCGGGCACCTTCCTGCCGGTGAAGAGCGAGGCGGTGGAGGACCACCGCATGCATGCGGAATTCGGCGAGGTTCCGGCGGCCGTTGCGGAGAGCCTCAACGCTGTGCGCCGGGCGGGAGGCCGGATCGTCTGCGTCGGCACCACCAGCCTTCGTCTGCTGGAAAGCGCCGCCGATGCCGACGGCGCCGTCCGAGCCTTTGCCGGAGAGACGTCGATCTTCATCACCCCAGGGTACCGCTTTCGATGCGCCGACGCCCTGGTCACCAATTTTCACCTGCCCCGCTCGACCCTCTACATGCTGACCTGCGCGTTCAGCGGGATGAACGCGATGGGCGCCGCCTACGCCCACGCCATCGCCCGCCGTTACCGATTCTACTCCTACGGAGACGCCTGCCTGCTCTGGCGCCAAGGCTAGTGGCGGTCTTCCCCTTTCACGTCGAGGCGACTGACGGCGCGGCACGCGCCGGGCGGTTCGAGACGCCGCGCGGGTCAATAGAGACACCCGCCTTCATGCCGGTTGGCACCGCAGGAACGGTGAAGGCGCTTACACTCGATCAGGTGCGCGCAGCGGGGGCCAGGATCCTGCTCGGCAATACCTATCACCTGATGCTGCGTCCGGGGGCGGAGCGAGTGGAGAGGCTGGGCGGGCTGCACCGCTTCATGGGTTGGGAGGGCCCTATCCTGACGGATTCCGGCGGCTTCCAGGTGATGAGCCTGGCCAAGATCGCCAAGGTCAGCGAAGCGGGCGTTACGTTCCAGAGCCATATCGATGGCGCCCGCCATGCGCTCAGTCCCGAGCGGTCGATCGCCATCCAGGCCGACCTTCTGGGGGCTGACATCAGCATGCAGCTGGACCAGTGCATCGCGTGGCCGGCAGATGAGGCGGCGGCCGCGGACGCGCTGCGGCTTTCAGCGCGGTGGGGCGAACGCTGCAAGGCCGCCTTCGGGTCCCGCGATCGCCAGACGCTGTTCGGCATCCAACAGGGATCGACCTTCGAGGCGTTGCGCCGCGAATCGTCTGAGCGGCTGACGGAAACGGGTTTCGACGGTTACGCCATCGGGGGCCTGGCGGTTGGCGAGGGCCATGAAGCCATGTGCGACGTGCTCGACGTCGCGGCCCCGCTGCTGCCCGCAGATCGGCCGCGCTATCTGATGGGCGTCGGCAAGCCCCCTGACCTGGTCGAGGCTGTGGCGCGCGGAGTGGACCTTTTCGATTGCGTGCTGCCCACCCGCAGCGGCCGTCACGGCCAGGCGTTCACCTGGGATGGCCCGATCCACCTTG
>JAYTRF010000362.1:0-2372 GCA_043746375.1 Caulobacteraceae bacterium
AGCGCAACTGTAATGCTAGGCTCCAAACCCAATCATTGGCTTGAGGTGACGGGCAAATCATGATTCCGACGCTGTGAAGGGCGACGGAGGCGATGATGGGTGTGCTGTTCTGGCTGAGCGACGAGCAATGGGCGGCGGTTGAGCCCCACCTGCCGAAGAACCAGCCTGGAGCGCGCAGGGTCGATGATCGAAGGGTGATCTCGGGCGTCTTCCATGTGCTCAAAATCGGCTGTCGCTGGCAGGACTGCCCAGCCGAATACGGCCCCTCCACCACGATCTACAACCGCTTCAATCGCTGGTCCCGCAGGCGGTTCTGGCTGAGGCTCCTCGAGGACCTGGCGGCCACCGGCGCCGTGACGAAATCCACCGCGATCGATTCCACCTACATCAAAGCCCAGCGCTCCGCCTTCGGCGGAAAAGGGGGGCGAAAGCTCAGGCGATCGGTCCCTCGCGCGGCGGCCAGACGACCAAAATTCACCTCCTTACCGACGTCGTCGGCCGCCCCTTCGCGCTGACGCTCACCCCCGGAAACGTCTCCGACATCACCGTCGCGCCGGCGCTCCTGGCCCGCGCCGCCGCAGCCCGCTACGTCCTGGCGGACAAGGGGTACGACGCCGACACCTTGCGACGAACGATCCGCCACGCCGGCGCCGTGCCCGTCATCCCCGGCCGGATCACGCGCAAGAAGAAGATCGAGTACGACAAGGATCGCTACCGCGATCGCCACCTGGTCGAGAACGCCTTCTGCAGGCTCAAGGACTTCCGCCGTGTCGCCACCCGCTACGACAAGCTCGCCGCCAACTTCCTGTCCGCTGTAGCCCTCGCCGCGCTCCTAGCGTTCTGGCTCTGAACGAGTCTGGAGCCTAGCATTACAGTTGCGCTTTGATGTGAGCGCGTCTTGCGATGGCCTGATGTGCGCGTCGCCATAGGGACCATGCGATGATTTCAGCGGGTTGGATCTGTTGCTGAGCCATGCGGTTGGCGATGCGGCGGATTTCCTGGGTCGACCAGCGGATCAGCTCTGTTGAAGCCGCATCCTCGCCCTCCAGGCCTTCGTTTTTGGGGGCGTCTGGAGGTTGGCATGGTGGCGGATGGCGGCGGTCATGGCGAAGGCCAGCATGACTAGGGCTGTGTGACGATGCCAGCCGTGCCAGGAGCGGGTCTCGTTGTGGTCGAGGCCGAGCTCGTTCTTGGCAGTCTCGAAGCTGTCTTCGATGGCCCAGCGGTGGCCTTCGATCTTAACCAGGGTCTCGATACCCGTGCCGGCCGGGGCCCAGGTGGTGAAGAAGGCCAGGTCGCCATCGGCGATGTGGCGGCGGATCAGCAGGCCGCGTGTCCACAGGCCAGACCGGGTGTCGTCGTATTCGCCGGCGTCCAGATCGGCCAGCGCGCAGTAGGCCCAGTCATGCAGCCGCGGCCCCTTGGTCCCCTCGCCGGCCGACAGTCGCGTCCAGGCTGAGGCCTCGAGCCCCCTGGCGATATCTTCAGCCGTGCCGGCGACCGGTGGCTTGTCCCCCCAGGATCCAAAGTGGTGGCTGCTGGCCACGCCCAGGACATAGCCCTTGCCGGCGCAGCGTAGCGCCATCTCGATATCGCCAACCCCATAGACGGTGTCGGCGGCCACCCAGGAGAATGGGACATCGGCGGTGATCGCGCGATCGATCATCTGGCGCGCCAGGGCCGGCTTGGTGGCGAAGGCCGTGCCTGGCGGGACATGCGCCGCCACCATCCGGGCCGGATCGTCCGTCCAGGCCTTGGGCAGATAGAGCCTGCGATCGATGAAGGCATGGCCGTGGCGCGATGCATAGGTCGCAAACACCCCGATCTGGCAGTTGGTGATCTTGCCGGCCGAGCCGGTGTACTGGCGCCCCACGCCGCACGAGGTCTTGCCCTGCTTCAGGAACCCCGTCTCGTCGATCACCAGCACCGCATCCGGGTCCGCCAGGGTCTCCACTACATAGTCGCGAACGATGGCGACCAGCGCCTCGGCGTCCCACTGACTACGGCCCAGAACCGCCTGCTGGCGCCAGGGGCCCGGATCGCCCGCCGCTTCGGCCCGCATCCAGCCGGTCTTGCGACGCTCGTCACTCAGCAAGCCATCAAGGAACAGACCCGCCGACCGAGCCATCCGAGCCTCGCGGAACAGCGGCCGCATCCGCGCCTTCACCTCACGCAGCGACGACGCCCACAGATCCAGCGTCGCCTCAACCGATGCACCCGACATCCCATGGCCTCCGAATCATGGTCGCCCATCGATTCAGAACATCAACATCAGCGCAACTGTAATGCTAGGCTCCAAACCCAATCATTGGCTTGAGGTGACGGGCAAATCATGATTCCGACGCTGTGAAGGGCGACGGAGGCGATGATGG